>NZ_CP031142.1:1905000-2222500 GCF_014697215.1 Saccharopolyspora pogona | reverse complement strand
GATCCTTTTGCGCTGTCAGTCGCGGATCCCGTCGATGTCGACCAGGACGTGGCGCGGGCCGCGGAAAATCTGGTTACGGCGGTACGGCGGCGGGTCCTCGACGAGCCGCGGGTTCTCCACGCGACGGACGAACTCGCTGATCGCGATCTGGGCCTCCAGCCGCGCGAGCGGAGCGCCGAAGCAGTAGTGGATGCCCTGGCTGTAGCCGACGTGCTGGTTGTCGGGGCGTTCAAGGCCGAGCTCATCAGGGTTTTCGAACCGTTCCGGGTCGCGGTTCGCCGAGCCGTACACCACGAAGATCGGCGCGCCCTTCGGGATGGTGGTGCCTGCGATCTCGATGTCTTCGAGGGCGGAGCGGGTGGGCCAGAACTGGACCGAGGACTCGAAGCGCAGCAGCTCCTCGACCCCGGGCACGATCAGCTCGGGCCGGCGGCGCAGCTTCTCGAGCGCGTCGGGGTGCCGCAGCAGGTTGAGCACGCTGTGGGCGATCAGATTGACCGTGGTCTCATGCCCGGCGAAGAGCATGAGCATGGCATTTCTGACGATCGACTCCTGGGACAGGCGCCCCTCCGGGCTGTCGTCGTGGACCATCCCAGAGAACATGCCCGGTCCGGGCTGCTTGCGGTACTGGTCGATCAGGTCGGCCAGGAACTGCCTGAACTCAGCCACCTGATCGGGAACCGCCGCTGTGCGGCGCTGCTGCTCCGGGTCGTTCGCCTCCGGGCCGAAGTCCAACCCGTCCAGGGCTGCCTCGATCCAGCCGTGGAAGCGCGGGATGGACTCCAGCGGCACGCCCAGGACCTTGCAGATGACGGTCACCGGCCCCGGGAAGGCGAACTCGTCGACGAAGTCGATCCGGGTCTTGCCCTTCATGTCGTCCAGGAGCTCGCCGAAGATGCGGCGGATCTCGGGCTCGAACTCAGCGACCATGTGGGGACACTCGGGCGGCCCGAAGTGCCGCATCATCCGGCGGCGATCCACGTCGTGCTCGGGAAGGTCCTCGGTGATGATCGTCGCCTCGAAGGGGTTCCAGGGCGTGTCGGGGCGCTTCCTCTGATCCGAGGTGACCCGGGGGTCGTGCAGCAGCTGGACGACCTCTCGGTAGGTGCTGACGACGTAGGAGCCGTCGGGCTGCCGTGCCACCGGGGCCTTCCGGAGCTCCTCGTAGAACGGGTACGGATTAGCCCGGTTGGCGTAGCGAAGGGACTGCCGCCAGGGGGTTTCCTCGACCATGATGCTGCTCTTCTTCCTGTTGCGCTGTCCGCTTACACGCCTGATCGGCGCGTCAGCGACCTCGGGGCCGGAATTCGGCCCTGCGCTCGCTCGGGTCGTGGCCGGTCAGGACAACGTCGGGTATCGCGGTCGGGACGCCCGGTTGCGGGAACTCGGCCGGGATCCAGCAGGTCAGGCTGTCTCCGTCGTGGGTGTCCATCATGGCTGCGAAGGCGCGCACGCTGGTGTGCGTGGCGTCCAGTTCGGGGCAGCGCGCCAGGACCTGATTGAGTCGGCGTTGTTCGTCCTCGTCCAGGTTGTCTGGCTTGCGGATGATCCAGCCGGTGGCCTGCCGCACGCTCGGGCCCTCGGGGACGGGCGGGGCGGGCTGCCCGGAAGCGCGTAGCGGTTGTAGGCACCGGCGCACGCTGCGCTGGCTGCCTCGATAGCCCAGTTCACGGATCTCCGCATACAACTGGGCGGCGTCGGTGCAGCCCTCGTTCCAGCGCTGGTGCAGGTGCGTCAGGAACGGTCGCAGCCTGGTGTCGCGGTGACGGGCGGGGGCGGCGAGCATGTCGTCAGCGGCATCAGCCTTCGCGTAGCGGCGCACGGTCTTGCGATCCATACCCAAGGACTCGGCGATCGCCGAGGTCCCGACTCCTTTGGCCAGCAGCTCATGCACTGCCGCGTGGCGGGCGCGGGTGTTCGCCGCGCGCTTGCCTTCCAGTTCTTGCGGGGCGGGCTTCGTGTCTGCTGGTTCCTCCTGCTCTGGCGGGGCGGGCTTGTCGCCCTCGTCCTGCTCGGGTGGGCGCAGGCAGTCGCAGTGCGCGGCGGCGATCTTCTCCACCGCCTCGCTGAGGTTGCGCCACAGGTGGAACCGGTCGGCGACCTGCACGGCGTCGGGCGCGGCCGCTCGGGCGGCCTCGGCGTAGGCGGTGGCCCGGTCCCGGCACACGATGCGCACTCCCGGATGTTCCCGCAGCCAGGCGGCCACGGGTTCGGCGGTACGGTCAGGCAGCACATCGACCGGGCGACCCGACTCGATGTCGATCAGCACGGTCCCGTAGACATGCCCACGCAGCAGGGCGAAGTCGTCGATCCCCAGGACCTCGACGGTTCCTATCTCGGGATCGGGCAGCGCATACAGCAGGCGCAGCAGCGTGTTGCGGCCCGCGCGAAGCCCGAGCGCCGTGGCCAGTCGGGACCCGGCGCGCCCGGCCAGCGCCAGGCCGATCGACTCCAACATCTTGCGAGACAACGGGGTGCGTCGAGCATGCTTGGTGGTCAGACCATCAATCTGCTCAGCGAATGTCCGAACACGACAGTCGTGATCACCGCAGAAGAACCGGCGCACCTGTAACCGTAACGCCACCGGCTGGCCGCCGACGGCGGCGTCGGCCAGCCCTCGGTCATAACGGCTGTGCACCTTGCTCGACCGCACGCCGCAGCCGGGACAGAGCGCATCCTTCGCCTTGGGACGCGCCCAGATCGCCACCCCGGTTCCGGTCTGCTCGACCCGCTCCACCACCACGGCGGCCAAGTGCGGCAGAAGCACGTCAAGCCCTTGTTGATCACACACCGATCATGATCACAGACCCCGTCCCGAGCCCATCACCGGGCCACAAACTTGATCACGCAACCAGGGACAGAACCGAACCAGGTGGCCACCCACGGGGAGAACTACAGGCCGCCTACGGGGAAAAACGAATGGCCATTGACACCCGTGGATCGCCGAAGCGGCAGCCGGTCCGTCGCAATACGAGAACCATCGACGGACGGTGCCCAACGCCGGTTGAGTGTCCACATAAGATCGCGACGTTCTCGGTGGATGTGCTGGGTCCGGACCGTGACTTGGCCTCTGGCGTTGTCTGCCCGCCTCGGATAACGAACGCGGCGATGTCTTGGTCGCTGGTGTGGCCCCTGACGCCGACGGCTGCGGCCCCCGCCTCGGTCACGCTGGTTGATGCCAGGGCGGATTCCACCTCGGTGGCGTCCTGGACTGGCAGGGACGCCGAAACAACTACAGGCATGATGATCTGCAGCGCTCGCCCGCAGGTCTGATCCGAACACGAGGGCAGGCCACGACATGCGATCTCGGCTGGCCAGGAGTACGCAGGACCCCTTGGGTCTGCGAACCGGGTCATGTGCTGTGCCGTCGTAGCTGGCCCTCACCCGGTCTGGAAGATGTTGGAGGTTCACAAATGACACGTCAGATGAGCACAGAGATGCAGCAGTGCATCGACATGTGCAATAACTGCCACAACGCCTGCGAGCAGATGCTGTCTCGTTGCATGGAAATGCGCAGTGAGCAGTCGATGCAAATGAGCATGATGATGATGTCCTGCGCAGATATGTGTCGCATGTGCGCGGACATGATGATGCGCTGTTCGAGCATGACGAAGGCCGGTGCGGACATGGTGCAGATGTGCGTGCGAATGTGCGGCATGTGCGCGGACATGTGCGAGATGTCCGCCGAGATGTGCAGGCAGCTGAACACCCCGCAGATGACCGAGTTGGCGGACATGATGACGCGGTGTGCGGGCATGTGCCGACAGATGACGCCGCAAGCGATGCAGTCCGCCTGATCGGAGCCGGACCACGTTCGCTGCCTGGCATGGTCCGGTGATCGTGTCGGAACACCGCGCCCCCGCGCTCAGGTGACCGCATCAGATCGAAAAGACCTGCATCGGTGTTGACGCCGACATCCCGATGGTCGATTTTCGCGGTTCGCCTGTGCGTGTCGGTCCGCTCTGGGGGAGGGATATCAGCAGATCAAAACTCGGTGTTTGCGGTACCGGATTCAGCGGAGGCATCATCCCGATCATGCTGAGGGCTGCGCGTTCGATCTAGCGGCGGATACGGAAGGTGACGTGAAAGGCCCCGATTCACACCTCGTCGCCGTCGGCGAGTTCGGCTTGGTCGATCGGTTCGCGGTTGTGGCAGGTGCCATTCACGAGCCTGTATCCGCGAGAACGTACCGTTGGTTGGCCAGAAGTATTTCCGCCG
The DNA here is from genome assembly GCF_014697215.1 of Saccharopolyspora pogona. Taxonomy (GTDB): domain Bacteria; phylum Actinomycetota; class Actinomycetes; order Mycobacteriales; family Pseudonocardiaceae; genus Saccharopolyspora; species Saccharopolyspora hattusasensis. The sequence goes on along the minus strand of NZ_CP031142.1, from coordinate 2,218,282 downwards.
CGCAACTGAGCGACCACCTCGTTGGGCATCACTCGCGTTGGTGACTCGTCGGGCATCCGGCGTCCGGTGCTGCTGCACTGGACACTTCCCGGCGGCAGGGCCCGCAGGACACCTTGAAGGAGTTGTTATGTTGCGAACACTGACAGTCGTCGGGTTCATCGCTGTGGCCACACTGGCCGGTTTGTTCCTCTACCGCCGCGCCGGTAAGCGCAGCTGACCACAAATGCTCGATCTTCACCGGCAGGGTTTCGCTGTGTCCGGGGTCGTGGCAGTGGTGTGCCGGGCACGGCGGTGAGCATCGCCGCGAGTTCGGCGCGCAGCGCGGTCGGCCGCCGCATCTCGGCGTCGATTTCGTCCAGGTGGCGGGCCAGCAGCTTCTCGGCGGGCTCGCAGGCGCACACGCCGGTGTCACGTACCTCCAGCAGTTCGCGGATCTCGGCCAGTTGCAGCCTCAGCCGTCGCGCGCCGCGGATGAACAGCAGGCGGTCGATGACGGTCTCGTCGTAGCTGCGGTGATCGCCGCTGGTGCCGCGTAGCTGGCGGCCAGGCGGTACTGGCCGCCGCCGATGACGGTGGCGTCGTGGTCGTTCACCGGGAACCTTTCACCGAGCCGCCACCTCGGACGCGAGTGACGGTTCGTTCGTCAGATGTCGTCGCGGGCGCGGCGGCGTTCGAGGAAGACGGTGTCGCGCCAGATGCCGTGGTGCTTGGCGATGCGTTCGCGGATGCCGACGGTGCGGTATCCGGCGGAGTAGTGCAGGGCGATGCTGGCGCGGTCTCCGGGAAGATCGAGGTTTGCAGCGTCCACAGGCCGTCGGTGTCGGCGGCGGTGACTTGCTTGTGCAGCAAGGCTTTTCCGATGCCAAGTCTGCAGAATCCGTCGCCGACGTAGACTGATGTTTCGGCAACTCCGGCGTAGCACTGTCTGTTCGACACGGGGGTGACGGCGGCCCATCCCGCGACTTCGCCGTCGATCTCGGCGGCCCAACTATGGTCCGGAAGCCATTTTGCTTCCAGGGATTTCCTGGGCGGGACTTCGGTTTCAAAGGTGGCGTACCCGGTGTCGATGCCCTCGGCGTAGGTGCGGCGTACTGCAGGCCAGTCCCCGGGTTCGAGGGATCGGACGGTGACGTCATCGGGTAGGTTGGTCGGGCAGCAAGGTCGCGCGAGCATGCCCATGACGGCCTCAGCCGCGTGGGGGAGTCCGGTGCAGCAGGCGGTGCCGACCGAGACACGGGTGGCGGTGCCTTCCTTGTGTAGCGGCACGAATCCGGCATCGGCGAGCTTGCGCACGTGGTGGGAGCCGGTGGACTGGCTGATGCCCAAGTGGGTGCGGGCCCGGTGGGTTTGGCCCCGCCGGCAAATGTTGCCGAGCATGGGCTGGAGCCGCTGGTACTGGAGGCGAGCAGCGAGGTGGGGGCCTCGGTGCGCCAGTGGGGGGCATGTGCGGTTGTTCTCGCAGTGGTCGGAGCTGATCGATCCGGCCACCGCCCGGCTTCTGGAGCAGCGGGGGTGAATCTCCACCCACCGTAGATGTCGTCAGTGCTCTCTACAGGCAGGTCCGCGCAGCTCACACGGGGTTATTTCACCCAGGTGAGGGGGCGTGTCGGGATTGGACAAAGCCACCGGATGCTTAACGTGGGACGTCATGTCGCACCCCGCGCATGACGCCATCGCCTGCCAAGTACGGGAGGCGATCGATACGGCATTGGTGGCCGTGCTCACCGGGGACGGTGACGCCACCCAACAGGCCCATCCCCACGTGCAGCGTGCCGTCGACCTGCTTGCCCAAAACGATGAACAGCCAGCGGTTGCGGACGACGCTGCCGAAGCTGTCCACGCCGCAAATGATCACCTGCGCTCGGGCCGGTGGGATGATGCGCGCTCCGCTCTGGTGACCGCCCGAGGACGCTTGGCACGGCCCGGTTCCCGCTACACCGCCACCCCATCCAGGGCAGAGAACTCCTCGGCCGAATAGCCCTGTGCAGGCCCCTTCGCCGCCGACGAACGAAGGAGAGCAGCTTCGGGTGCACGGTCAGTTACCGCCATGCTCGTACCTAACCCTCGGGCACTCGCGGTACCCGGAGTGAACCTACCTCCGTCACGCTGCGGCTGACAGCCCGTTTTGAGAGAGTCATCCAGACCCTGCAGGTTGGGAACATCGGGGTGCCATTGCTGTTCGGGCAGGCGAGTACTGAGTGAGAGGTAGTCGTAATGGGTCTGGTCAAAGAGACGCAGCGATCGCTGCACGCCACGGTGGGTGCCGCGGCGTGGACGATGGACGCGATACGCGCCATTCCCGATCAGATGGGGCGCGCGTGGCAGCAGCGCACGCAGTGGATGAACCGTGCCGGCGAAGCGTATGACGACCTCGCCGAGCGCGGGCAGGCCATCATGGGCGGCGCGAGGCAGGAAGTCCAGCACCAGGCCGGTCAGGTGGGCGAACAAGCCCGTCGAATCCCTGGCGTCGCGCGCGCCGAGGGGGCCATGACCGGAAGGGTCGTCGACGCAGACCAACTCCCGATCGCCGATTACGACAGCCTCACGGCGGGAGAAGTCGTCCAGAGACTGCAGGGTCTGTCTCAGCGGGAGCTGCAGAAGGTCGCAGGCTACGAAAAGCGGCACCGGGCGCGCGCGACCGTGCTGAACCGCATCGACGAACTGCTCGCCAAAAGCCCGACTACGACGACATGACTGCTGTGGAAGCGGTTTTGACCGCTGAGCAGCAAGAGGATCTAGGGCCGACGAAAGGCGCCACAAGCCGCGGCATCCTCGCGTCGGCTAGTTGGAGCCGCCGGCTGCCCAACGCGGGCGGGGCGTGGCCATACCTTCAGCCGGAGGCACTTCGTCCCTGCTCACGAGCCCCGGCATCAGTAAGGCTGAAAGTGCCTCGGGGCGGGATGGCGCTAGCGACTCACCAGACGAGCCCCGCCCGCCCCGAGGCCTTTCGCGATGCCGTCCCTTCATGGCGCGCAGGACCGGTAGCTGGGGCTCCTGCGGACGGTGTGGATCAAGAAGTACCACCGCACGATCACCGGCGACAGGTGTCAAACGTGTCCTGTCCGTCCACAGTGCACACGCTCCACCCGCAGCGGCCGGCAGTTAATGCTGCGGCCCCGCGAGATCCACGACACGGTCGAGCACGCCCGCGCCGAGCAGACCACCGACGAATGGAAACAACGGCACGCCACCCGTGCCGGAGTTGAGGGCACGATCCACCAAGCGGTCGCGGCCACCGGCATCCGCCGAAGCCGCTACCTCGGCCTGGCCAAGACCCACCTCGCCCACGTCATCGCTGCCACCGCGATCAACCTGATCCGCCTGGATGCCTGGTGAACCGGCACCCCACCCGGCAGGACACGCACCAGCCACCTCGCCAGACTCGACCTCACCCTCGCCGCATAACGATCAATTTCGTGGGCTGACCTGCTGATCCTGGCCGGCAACGTCGCACTGGAGTCGATGGGCTTCAAGACCTTCGGCTTCGCCGGTGGTCGTGAGGACGTCTGGGAGCCCGACGAGGACGTCTACTGGGGCCCGAGACCACGTGGCTCGGCGAGATCATCCGCCACGTTCGAAGCGTGTGCGCAATGCGTTGGTCAAGGCCTGAGGTCGAAGATGCCGAACGCGAATCTCCGGGCGGTGGTGGTGACGCCGTGGAAGTCCACACCGGAGACTCCAGCGGAGGCGCGTTGGTTGCGGTGCTGACCGAAAAGCAGACCGTGCTGTCTTCCGTGCCGGCCCGGGGTGATCAGAGCGGGAGGGGCCCGGTGAGTTGGGGGAGGGGGCCGATCTGCCAGGGATCGTTGTCGGTGGTGTGGGTGAGCCAGTGGTGTGCGTCGTGTTGGCCCATGGCGATGAGTTCGTCGAGGTATTGCGGGTCGAAGAACAGGTAGCTGAGCAGTTCGCCGTGGGCGGGGCTGTCGCCGCCGAGGAACTGGCTGAACAGCCGTTGGCGGGCTGAGCGGAGGCTGAGTTTGCGGCTGCTGGAGCGGAAGATCTCCAGGGCGTGTTCGCCGATCGCGCCGCGCCGGTCCGGCGCGACGAAGATGTAGGGGACCCGGCGGTATGGGGGTTTGCCCCGGGCCTTGCGGTATTGCTGTGTTGCGGGTGCGGCTGCGGGGTCGGTGTAGAAGAGGTTGATGTTGCCGAGGGTGATGATGTCTTCGGCCAGCGGGTCGACCAGGGCGCCTTCGAGCAAGTGCAGTGCTCCGTCGGCGAGGTCTGGGGGACTGCCTTCGTGTCGGCCCGGTTCGTCGGAGGGCGGGGTGACCGCGTCGGTGCCGATGACCACGATCCGGTCGGCCCCGAGGTCCAGCGCCGGTTTGATGGGGGTGTTCAGGCGGGTCGCGCCGTCGACGTACCAGCCGTGCGCCTCGGCTGGGGATTCGATGCGGACCGGTGGGAACAGGACGGGCAGTGCGGCGGAGGCCCGCAGGTGCACGTGGTCGATCGTCGCGGGTACGTAGTCGAGGACGTGGGAGCGGTGCAGCGTCGGCTGCACCGCGCTTTCGACGAACACGACGGTGCGGCCACTGCGGACGGCGGTGGCCACGACGGCCACGGCGTCGACGCGGCGCTGCATGACGTTGTGGTGCAGCGCGGAGAGGTCGATCCACTCTTGCAGGCGCCGTTCGAGCGGAGCCGGGTCCAGCAGGCTGGAGAACCGGAACCCCGGCAGAGACAGTGTTTCGCCCAGATAGCGGGTTGCGGCGAGGAGCAGGTGCTGGTGCAGCGGGCGCATGATGTGCCCGTTGCCGACATCGCGCCAGCGTTGCAGCATGCCCGCGGCGACGTCCTCGGCGCTGTGGTCGTGGGTCGCGGCGAGGTAGGCGGCGTTCATCGCGCCCACGCTCGTACCGACGAACAGGGACGGTCGCTGACCGCGGCGGTCGAGCTCGGGCACGAGAACGGACAGCACCCCTGCCTCGTACGCGCCACGGGCGCCACCGCCGGCCAGAACCAGCGCGATCCGCTCGCCGTCCACCCCACCCATCGTCGCATCGATCCGTGCAGTCCGTGCAGTCCGTGCACGCCGAGCTCTTCATCGGCATTGGTAGCCGATCAGGTGGTTGGCGGGCGGTCGGTGGGCGGCAGCCGCTGCCCGGTCGCAGCATCTCTGCGCGCCCCTCGATCGAGTGCGGTGGGAACGGAAGGACCCGAATGATGCAAGCGGATCTCGTGCTTGAGGGCGGTGGGGTCAAGGGGATCGGCACTGTGGGAGCCGTCCTGAGGCTGTTGGAGCTGGGCTATTCGTTTCCGCGGATCGCCGGTACCTCGGTCGGGGCGATAGTGGCCGCGCTGACAGCGGCGGGGGCCGACGCCCGGCAGATCCGCGGTGCGCTGGGCCGGTTGGAGCTGTCCCAGGTGCCTGAGCGGAAGCCGCCACGTCTGCCGTTGATCAGTGAGGGACTTGCACTGCTCACCCGAAATGGGGCGTACGAGGGCGACTACCTCCAGGAGTGGCTGGGGCGCGAGCTGCAGGCGCTCGGGGTGACGACGTTCGGCGATCTTCGCCGCGAGCCCGACGGCGACGACGGCAACCTGCACGACGATCAGAACTACAAGCTCGTCGTGCTGGCCACCGACATCACTCACGGTCGGCTGTTGCGGCTGCCGTGGGACTAAACCTGTTCGACCTCGAGCCCGAGGAGCAGTCCGTCGCCGACGCGGTGCGGATGTCGATGTCCATCCCGCTGTACTTCGAGCCCCAGCGGCTCACCGACCCGGTCACCGGCGCGACCTCGGTCATCGTGGACGGCGCGGTGCTGTCGAACTTCGCCGTGGAGATCTTCGATCGCACCGACGGGCAGCAGCCGCGCTGGCCGACCTTCGGGGTCCGCATCCTGCCCAATCTGCCGGCCGGGTTCGGCCAGGTCTTCCCCGCGTTCGGGCTGCCGCTGCCGCCGCCTTTCGAGCTGCTCAAGAAGGTAGTCGTCACCGCGTTCGTGGGAAACGACCAGACCCACCTCAATCTCCCCGAGGTCCGCAACCGCACGATCGCCATCGACACCTCGGAGGTGGGCATCACCGAATTCGGCGCAGACCCTGACACCGTGCAGGCGCTGGTACACCACGGGCGGGATGCTGTCGACACCTTCCTGGCCAACCGGCACGTTTAGGCCCTTCTGCACCGGGTTCTCATGTTGCGACCCACCATGTCGCTCGCTGGGTGTCGACCACCCGACGCAGCCCTACCTGATCAACACCGAGCACGCGAGCCACCCACCGCCCGACCTTATCGAGGTCGGCGCGCCGTGCGGGCTCTTCCTCGCTGGGCGTCGCCGGCATCGACGCACACTCGCGCCACTTGCCGTCCAGGGCGATATAGCCCATCACCCAGCGAGGCTGCTCCGGCTCGAGCTGTACCACGATGTTGCTGTGCGGTGGCTTCTGCATCGTCGAACCTTCACTTCACGGCACTGCGTCAGCAGCGTGTGCACCCATCGGCTGCCAGCCCAGAGCGGTGCGCAGCGCAATCTTTAGGAGTCGAGGTCGTCGAGTTCGGCGACGGCGTGGGGTAGGGCTTCGCTGAGCTTTTCGAGATCGCCGACAGCGCACCGGTTGGCCTGGACTCCAATGTGGACGAATTTCCGGTACGGGGTCACGGCGATGGACAGGGCGTGACCGGCGGCCAGCGGCGCCAGGGGATAGAGCTCACGCAGCGGGGCACCGTCCAGCGACACCGGAATGCCGGGCAGCGGCACGTTGGTGATCACGGTGTCGAACAGCAGACCAGCACTGTGACCTGCCAGTGAGCTGGTGAGTTGGTGCACGAGGGGCGGCATTCGACCGGCGAGCACGGGGAATGCACCCGGCCCGTGCAGCGGACCGGCGCTCTTGTTGCGGTCCATCGCGGCCCGGACGATCCGCAGCCGTGTCACGGGGTCCGGCTCGCCGACCGGCAGATCACACAGGTAGCCCGACAGTTGGTTGTTGTCGGGTCGGGACTTCTCTCGTGATCGGTGGTTGACCGGGACCAGGGCCCGGACGGTGAGCCCGTCGAGGGGGTGCCCGCGGGTGGCCAGCCACCGACGGAGTGCTCCGGTCAGGACCGTGAGTGCGATGTCGTTGGTCGTGCCGCCGTGGCGGGTGCGGATCCGGCGCATGTCCCGTCGTTCGATGGGGATTAGCGCCACGCGCCGTGCGGCTGACGCACGAGCGTGCAGCGGGGAATCCGGCGCGGGTAGTCGCATGTTGCGCACCACGGCGGAGGCGATCCCGACCGTCTGCTCCACGGTTGCCGGGAGATCACCGGCGGCGGACAGTGCGTCGCCGAGCAGCCGGTGCGGTCGGGAGAGCCTTGTCACTGCACGCCAGGCAGCGTTGAGCAAGGGATCCGCGGGCGGCGTGGTCTGCTGCGGTGGTGGGTCGGGGGTGAAGCCGTCTAGCAGTCCGAGTCCGGCTTCGACCGCTCCGCAGCCGTCGGCCAGGGCGTGGTGCAGCTTCACCAGAACCGCGACCCGGTCACCGTCCAGGCCGGTGATCACGTGCAGTTCCCACAGCGGTCGGCTCAGATCCAGCGGTAGGGCGTTGAGCTCTGCGACGAGCACAGCGAGTTCTTCACGACCGCCCGGTGAGGGCAGGTGGTGGGTGTGGACGTGGTCCCGGGTGTGGAAATCGGAAGGCTCTTCCCAGTGCGCGTGACCGGGTGGAAACCATGAGCTGCGGACCCGCAGGTTCAACCGCGGAATCTGCGCCGCTCGCCCTGCGAGCACGCCCGCTACTCGCCCCGGATGCACTGGACGTCGCGGTGCGAACACTGCGACCGCGCCGAGGTGCATCGGTGCCGCGTCCCGCTCCAGACACAAGAACGCCCAATCGAGCGCACTGACCTCACCCGTTTTCATCGCCCGTCCTCACCACCGATGTCCGGCTTGCTATTCATGCACCACCCGCTTCGGCCCGCTCGCCGGAACCCTCGAAGCAGCGTGGATAGATCCACTCAACGGACCTTTCTCACGGATTCACATGCCCAGGCTCCGGCACACGCGCACCGCGATCTGGTCCGCCAGAGTGCCGAGTGGTTGTTCCAATTCCCGTTTCGCATGCCCACCGAGGTACGCATCAGCCCACCGCGATTCGGCTTTTGTCCGCCGCGCTGCCGGATCGGACTCACGACTCGGGGAGCGGACGGGATCGACGGAGTCGGAGTTCATGGGCACGAATGCACTCCGTTCCGTCGCGTGTGCTGTGCTGCGGTCATCACAGCGTCACCAATCCGGCGGACATTGCACGCACGAGTCATCGCCCCATCCCTCGTAGTAGCCCCGCGCGTGGCGCTGCTCGCGCTCCCACGTCTCGGCCCTCCACGAATCGGGCACTGCGTGCGGTCGTGTCCCCGCCCCGCGTTCGAAGCCGCATACCTCTGCTGCATCCGCCGAAGCACCACGTTCCCGCTCTCCTCACACACGTGCCGACACCTGCCACTCGGCCCGCAAACCACGATCGCTCCACCGGGATCGCCGGCACCGGGAACGCGCTGTCGAACAATTCAGCGCAGATGCATTCGATTGCGTTCGGCGACACAAAGCCGAAACCGTGTCCGAAGTGGATGATCCACGATTTCGAGTGGTGTTGACCCTAGTGCAACCCGCGCCGCACGCAACCTTCTTCGACAAGATCCACTTACGGTCATTCCGCCTTGATCGCCTCGGTGCGTGCCGAGAGGTTCTGCGGCCACCCACATGTGTCCACCGGAGGCACGCAGAATCCTCTCGCCGATCAGGTTTGATGACGCTACGCGTTCACGGAATGGTGAGTCGGAGGACACGATCAGATCCGAGCTGTGACGAACAAGTCGCCCCGTGCGCCGCGCAGGTTCAACACCTCGGCTGGACGTAGAGCCGCCGGAACGCAATCAGCGGCCTGTTGCCGCTGATTGCGGGCGCCAGCGCTTGAGCACGTAATACCCGAGGCCCGCGGCTACGGCGACCGGCCATTCGATGAGATCCACCAGCACCAGGGCGCCGATGCCGAGGTAGACGGGCAGCCCGTTTTCGGGGAGTACGCGCCGGGCGACATCCACCGGAAGCAGAACGGCTGCGGCGATCTGATCGGCCAGCTCTGGGCGACCGTGCCCCGCCCCTTCCTCAATGGCGCTTCTCTTCGCTGCTGTGACCATGGCCTCTCCCTACCGGGCCCAGGAAACCATGCTATTCCCGCTCGGACCGCTGCAGAAGTTCTCTCCAGGCACCTCGCGGGGCACTAGTCGACTCTTCACCACTGCAGGGTTCGCTCGATCGTGTTCGATACGGCAACCGGCCAGCCGGGCGTGACGCGGGGAGGTAGGCGCCATCGATACTGGCCAGGGTGGGGATGGATCCCGGCGGACAGGCAGCGATGGGCTTCGTGAACTACGTCTACGAGGTCGCTCGCGGCCTGGGCGTGTGCTCCGAGAACCCCGTGGATGGCATTGAGGTCGAGTTCGAACTGCTGACCTCGGCCTACATCGCGTTGCCGTGCCACGCCCCGACCTTCCCCACCTACGATCTCGCCCTCGTGTGGGATGAGGAAAGCGGCTGGGCCGTGGCGATCGAAACGGATCCAGACCTTGGTAGGCGATCGCGATCGGCGGGTCGCTCGTGGTCGCCTTCGTCGACGATCTCCTTGCGGGCCGGCAACCAGGGCAGCCGAGCCGTCCGGTGTTCCGCCGGATCGGCGATGACGATGATCTACGTGGCCGCCTGGCTGGTTATCGCCGCTCGCCTTGACGAGGTCCGATTCCCAGCCGCCGTCGGTACTGACCCGGTCAGGTTTATGGGATGCGGTGGCCCTGACCGGTCGCCCACCCTCCCGGCAAGAGTTCACGCGGGGTCGTCACAGGCCTGATCGGCGCGGCAATGGAGGTGGCTCAGGGACGCCTCCCCAACGTCGCTGCCCTCCTGCAGCAGATCGTCGATTGCTCAGGCCCAGCAGTACGGGGATTCGGGCGGATGAAGTGCGGGACGCGCTCATGCTCGACCGGGCGACTCCGCTGGACCCGTCACGCCCGGCGCAGGATCTCCTTGAAGACCTTCTGGACGGCATCCGCGGCTGCTGGCTGCTCTACGGCGAATATGCCGACGAACTCGATGACAGCGGGCTCAGTGACGGTGCCGACGACGAAGAAGTATGAACGTCGGGATGCCGAGCTTGGCCAACGCTGTTCGAGTCGAGGCCACGTCCGAACGCGACCGACTTCTGTAACGACCACCTCGGCCTCACGCGGTCCTGACATTGCGGCCAGCGGCAGCAGCCCCTCCGGCCTCAGGGTCGCTGACGCGCTCGCTGCGCGACGGGCCTGCGGCCCGCCCTTGACCCCGGAGCCCTCTGCTGCCCGCACCAAACCGCGGCGCGGGCAGGCCCACGGGGCCGTGCCCGCCACGCGACCCGGTCACGAGAGACTGATCCCTACAAATCAGTCTCTACGGTTTCAGGGGATTGCCACTTCCGCCCCACACCGGGACTGAAGACGCGACAAGGGGCGATCGCGGTCTGGCCCCAACTTGCTGGCAATGGGCGGTGAAGACGCCCACGTGGACCAAGCGTGGATGGCCCCGCGAGCCCTATCACGTCCGTACGATCCATTGTTGTCAACACCGCTACATCTCAAAGACCTCGACGATCCCGCTACGTTGACCGTCACCCCGCAGGCAACGCCGCAACCAGGACCGTTTGACCGGTCTGTGCAGTCCCTTGGGTCCGTTGCGTCCGGGCTGCACCCGTTTATAACTCCGGACTGTTCACGTTGCTTGCCCACGATGCGGTCCGGTTACAGGCCTGCTCGCCTTCACTCCACGTCCTCGCCTGGACCAGGTAACACCTCAGTGAACGGATGTAGATGCCCGGCGCCCTGAACTGCGCAGCAACGTCGACAGCCCTAGCCTGAATCCCCTGGACACGAGCAGCCCTGGGAGAAGATCCGTGGTGGGAGCGTCAACGACTGCACTTGGCCGAGCGTCGTTGCACCGGGTCGTGGTCCCACTGCTTGAGGCGGTCACGGCGCCACATGGTCCGGACCGCTATCTAGAGATGCTTAACCCGATGTGGTCGCTGCGCGAGGTGCGGGCCAAGATCATCGACGTACGCCAAACCGCTCGCGGCAGTGTCACGCTAGCGTTGCGGCCCAACGGCAACTGGCGGGGTTTCCGCGCGGGGCAGCATGTCGCGTTCACCATCGAGATCGACGGGGTGCGTCGAACACGCTGCTACTCACTGGCCTGTTCGGTGTATTGCCCCGACGGCCTGCTGGAACTCACGGTCGCCGCTGAGCCGGAAGGCGTGGTTTCCGGCCATCTGCACTCCGACGCCGGTCCAGGCGCCATGGTTCGACTATCGCAGGCGCAGGGCGGTTTCACATTGCCGGACGACCGCCCTGAACACATCCTGCTGATCAGCGGCGGCAGCGGGATCACACCGGTGATGTCGATGCTGCGCACGCTGTGCGACGACGGTTTCTGCGCGACAGATCGTGCCGGACGGGTCACCTTCTTGCATTACGCCCGGAGCGCCGACCACGTCGCCTACCGTGACGAGCTGGCGGTGCTGGCCGCCGAGCACCCCGGGCTGCGGCTGCTGCGCGCCTACACCCGCGGTAGCGGTGGCGAGCTCGCCGGCCGGTTCGAGCCAACGCACCTGCCCAGCCTCGGCTCGGACGCGGCGGCGTGGGTGTGCGGGCCCGCCGGACTGGTCGACGCGGTCCGCGCGCTGTGGGACTGCACCGGGATCAGCGTGCCGCTGCAGACCGAGCAGTTCACAGCACCCGCGGCGGCGCTGCCCGCGGACGATGGCGAGCCTTACGGTGAGGTGCGCTTCACTCACAGCGGCCGCCGGGTGGCCAATACCGGCGCGACCCTGCTCGAGCAGGCCGAGACCGCCGGCATGAACCCCCAGTTTGGCTGCCGGATGGGCATCTGCCTCACCTGCACCAGCCGCAAGACCACCGGCAGCGTCCGTCACCTGCACACCGGCGAGTTGTCCACCGAGCCGGACTCCGAGATCCAGATCTGCTCCACCGTGCCCGTGGGTGACGTCGCCGTCGACCTGTAGCCGCCTGCCCTAGGAGGAGTCGTCATGCCGCCCAACGCTCCCGCCCTCACACCTGAGCAGTGTGAGGCCTTCGGTGCCGAGATGGACGCGCTGCGCCAACGTATCGTCTCCGATCTCGGCGCCGAGGACGCCGAGTACATCCGTCAGGTCGTCCGCGTGCAGCGTGCGCTGGAGGTCACCGGCCGTGGCCTGCTCTTCGCCGGGTTCCTGCCACCCGTGTGGCTCGGCGGCGTCGCGGCGCTGTCGCTGTCGAAGATCCTTGACAACATGGAGATCGGCCACAACGTCCTGCACGGCCAGTACGACTGGCTGCGGGACGAGGCGCTGAACTCCCAAACCTTCGAAATGGACATCGTCGCCCCTGCCGAGCTGTGGAAACGCTCGCACAACTTCGGCCACCACACCTACACCAACATCGTCGGTAAGGACCGAGACATCGGGTACTGGATTCTGCGGCTGACCCCTGAGCAGCGCTGGAGCCCCTACTACCTGGGCAACCCGGTGTACGCGGCCCTGTTGTCGGTGATCTTCCAGTGGGGTGTGATGCTGCACGACCTGGAGGCCGAACGGGTCCTCTCCGGGGAAAAGGGTTGGGACGAGGTTTCGTCCGACGCGAAGAAGATGGCCGCCAAGTCGCTGCGCCAGGTCGGCAAGGACTACGTGCTGTTCCCGGCGCTGACCGGCCCGTTGGCGCCGCTCACCTTCGCCGGCAACGCCTCGGCAAACCTAATCCGCAACCTGTGGGGATTCTCGATCATCTTCTGCGGGCACTTCCCCGACGACGTCGTCACCTTCACCGAGGAAGAGGCCGCGAACGAGAGCCGTGGGCAGTGGTATGTGCGCCAGCTGCTCGGCTCGGCGAACATCACCGGCAGCAAGCTGTTCCACCTGCTCTCCGGCAACCTCAGCCACCAGATCGAGCACCACCTGTTCCCCGACATCCCGGCGCGGCGCTACTCCCAGATCGCCGAGGAAGTACGAGACACCTGCCGCCGCTACGGACTGCCGTACAACACCGGACCGCTACACCGACAGCTCGGCTCGGTCGCCCGCAAACTCGTCAGACTGGCGCTGCCCGGAGGAGGACCAGGCGGCAAGCACACCGAGACACCAGCCACAAAGAACCAGGCGGCCTAGCTAACTGCCTGTTGAAGGACCACACCGCGCGTGCTGAATCAGGGCCCAGGCTGCCCGTCAGCCATGGTTGCCATCGGTGTCCGCGTCTGGCCACGAGCAGGCGCTTTGCGGTAGGTACCTCCCGGCGGTCGTGCCGTCTCCGATGATCTCCTCGACGACATCCTCCAAGGTCACGATTCTCACCGGCGGCAACATGCAGCCCCATCTGGTTCCGGTCCAGGCGCCCGCCGTCGCCGGAATCGCTCCGTGGCTCGTCCACGAACTGATCTACTGCCGCTGGTACTACCTGCGGCTCGCCCACAGCGGTGCGCAGGACCACGATTCCGCGATCAACGAATGACCGGGCTGCATTAACACGAGCCTGTTTTATGCGGTGTTGCGGATGGTGTTGAGTGCGGTGATGGCGGTGTCGCCTCGGTGGGGAGGGTGTGCTCTGGCGGCACGTCCCGCTATGGAGCTGTCGCCCGCAGGCACCATGAACACCAGCAACCTTCACGCTGAACACGAAACCGACACCGTGAGCAGCGACATCGGCAGGATCACCCCACGGTCATGCTCATCGTCAACGCCCGCTTCATGCTCATCGTCAACATACTGTTGGCACCGGTGAGGTGCTCGGGCGGCGGTTATGTGACTGGGTTCAGTCCGCGTCGGAGCGCGTCGAGGGTTTCGGCGGTCTGGCGTCGGGATACGGCCGCGCTCGTGATGATGGCCGATCGGTGAAAGGTGCCGGGGAATTGGTGCAGCTCGACCGACACTAATCGATACGATTATTTCAGTTCTTAATGAAATCTATCCGAGTGTTTGGGCTCCCGGTCATCGGTCTCCGGTCATCGGTCATCGGTCTAATGCTGATACGCCCTTGGCTGAATTTCGGAGTCGCTTCAGTAGTGCCGGGAGAGATGTGAAGGGCCCGGTGGCATGCCGGGCCCTTCGTCGGGCTTAGCTTGTTGTGGGGTTGGTGGTCGGGTTGGTTGGCTGTCGCGGGTTTGTGTCTGGTGCGAGTGGGTGTGGTTCGCCGGTGAGTGCGGCGAGTGCGGTGGCGATTTCGTGGATGCTCGCGCGGATATAGGTGGTAGTGGTTCCTCCGTCTGCGCCGGTGCTGTCGGTGTGGCCGGCGTAGGCGCGGGCTACGGCGTAGCCGAAGTTGCGTTCGACCCAGGTGAGGGTGGTGTGGCGGAGCCAGTGGGTGCTGATCTGCTGTGTGGCTACCCAGGGCAGGTGCTTGCCGAGGCGTGTCCACAGGTGGTCGTAGCGTCGTTTGGTGATCGATTCGCCGTTGCGGTAGCGCAGCAGTTGCCCGCCGTGCTCGACGGCACCCCGTTGTTCTCCGTGTTCGCGAAGGTGCTTCATCAGGGTCGGGGAGACCGGTTGCCCGCGGATGGTGTCGCCTTTCTCCTGTAGCAGGATCAGGCACTGGTCAGGGTCGAGGTCGCGGGGCCGTAGTGCGAGTGCTCCGCCGCGCCGGCATGCGGTTTCGATGTGCAGCCGAAGCAAGAGCGTGTCCAGGGCGGGATCGTTGCCTGTCGTCGCGGCCACGTGGTTGATCTCGTCCAGTCGGGAGTCGGGTAGTCCACGGCGGGTGCTCGGTAGGCGGCGGGGTTTGGGGACCTTTCTCGCGGGGTTGTCGGTTTCGTTGATGTGCCCGTCGGCGATGGCGTGGTTGTAGAGGCAGCGCAGTGCTGCGATGAGGTGTTCGGCGGCGCCGCGTCCGCCGCGGGCGTTGCGGCGGATGACGACCTGGGCCCTGATGTGTTCGGTGAGATGCTTGATCTCCAGGGCGGTGGGCTCGTCCAGTCGGCGATCGCCCCAGTGCTGTTCGATTCGTTTCCAGTAGGTGCCGTAGACCCGTCTGGTTCCGGCCGAGACGGCCGCGGAGACCTGGGGGATGTACTCGGCGAAGGTCGGGGCCATGGGCCGGGTAGTGGGGGAGTTGACGAGGTCGTGTGGGGAGATGCCGAGTCGGGTGAGGAGGACTCGTGCGGCCTCGATTTCCTCCGGGCTCGCCCCAGAAGTGATCTTGCTCTCGGTCATGGGGTCTCACCGCCTCGCAGTGCGGCGTGTCGTGGCGCCAGGGCGTGGTCGAGGGCGGTCATGGTGTCGATCAACAGGAGGTCCCGGTCGGGATCGGCGACGAGGAGGACGGGGTCGCCGGTATGGATGCCGCAGCGGGTGCGAGCTGCGAATGGAAGCACGATGTGGGGCGTGTCCGGCAGCTGATGGATTCCACCCGGGTCCGGACTGAGGACAAGTACGTCCGAGATCACGCTGAGGGCGGTTCGCTGGCCCGGGTGCCATCCCAGTGTGTGCAGGATCGGCCGGGCCGATATCCGGCCGGAGGGATCCACCCGGCCTATCCCGTAGGTCGCCGAAGGCTGCTGCGGTCCGGCAACGGTAGGCATCGGCAAGCCCCGGCCGCCGACACGCAACGGGCCGCTGGGCTGGGCCGTCTTCCTTCTAGGTGGGACCAGGCCCGCCACGACGCGCTCACCCATGGCCGCCACCACCTCGGCGACCAGCGCACACCAGGCGAGAAGCGACCAGCGAACGCACACAACCGCAGTGGCGAACTGACCACTGCGGGCTGCGGTACGACCACCTTGCTTGGTGGGGAAATTTCACCAGTTTTTGTGTCCGAGGGGGGACTTGAACCCCCACGCCCATTAGTAGGGCACTAGCACCTCAAGCTAGCGCGTCTGCCATTCCGCCACTCGGACATCTTCGGTTCGGCCCTCTTTCCTTCGGGCCGTCCCACTGTGTTGTGTACATAGATTAGCCCATGGTCAAAAGCGCTCCAACGGCACCCCCCTCTTGGTTGAGCGGGTGATAGAAATGCCTGGTGAGCGCACATAACGAGGGTATCTCCGGCACTGATCACGACGCTGGATTGCTGCGGGCCGAGCATGAGGTCGTCGGTTTGGCCAGCGACCTGATCCGCATCGACACCACCAACACGGGCGACCCCGAGACACTCGTGGGGGAGCGGGCCGCCGCCGAGTTCGTGGCCGCCAAGCTCAGCGAGGTCGGCTACGACGTCGCCTACGTCGAGTCCGGGGATCATCCCGGGCGGGGCAATGTCGTCGCCCGGTTGCCAGGGGCCGACTCGACGCGGGGCGGGCTGCTGGTGCACGGGCACCTCGACGTCGTGCCCGCGGATCCTGCCGAGTGGTCCGTTCATCCCTTCTCCGGGGCTGTGCAGGACGACTATGTGTGGGGTCGGGGCGCCGTCGACATGAAGGACATGCTGGCCATGAGCCTCGCCGTTGCGCGGCGGCTCAAGCGCGATGACATCACTCCGCCGCGGGATGTCGTCTTCGCTTTCTTGGCCGACGAGGAGGCCGGCAGCTTCCACGGGGCGCAGTGGCTGGTCGATCATCGGCCGGAGCTGTTCGAGGGCTGCACTGAGGCGATCAGCGAGGTCGGCGGCTTCTCGGTGACGCTCAAGGACGGCGTGCGCGCCTATCTGATCCAGTCCGCCGAGAAGGGTATCCGCTGGTTGAAGCTGCGGGTGCGGGCTCGCGCCGGACACGGCTCGATGGTGCACGACGACAACGCTGTGACCAAGCTCTCCGAGGCTGTGGCCAAGCTTGGCAACCACCGCTTCCCCCTGGTGTTGACCGACTCGGTACGCGAGTTCCTTGATGGCGTGACCGAGATCACCGGCTGGGACTTCCCGGAGAACGACATCGAGGGCGCTGTGGCCAAGCTCGGGAACCTTTCGCGGATTGTCGGAGCCACGCTGCGCGACACCGCGAACCCGACGATGCTCACCGCCGGGTACAAGCACAACGTGATCCCGTCGGTCGCCGAGGCCGCCGTGGACTGCCGGATCCTGCCCGGTCGGGAGGAGGCCTTCGACCGTGAGCTGGCCGAGCTCCTCGGGCCGGACGTGGAGCGGGAGTGGGTCGGGTTGCCGCCGGTGGAGACCAAGTTCGAGGGGCGCATCGTCGATGCGATGACCGCTGCGCTGCTCGCCGAGGATCCGGGTGCGAAGGCGCTGCCCTACATGATGTCCGGTGGGACCGACGCGAAGTCGTTCAGCCGACTGGGCATGAACTGCTACGGCTTCGCGCCGTTGAAGCTGCCCGCGGACCTCGACTTCGCCGCCTTGTTCCACGGCGTTGACGAGCGAGTGCCGGTGGAGTCGCTGAAGTTCGGGACCCGCGTGCTCGACCGGTTCATCCGCAACAGCTGATTGTCGGTGCCGTCTGGTTTCATCTACCCGAGTTGATCATGATCACGGGGAGGTGTGGCGTGGACGTGGCGCGCTTGATCGAGGTCTACCTGGAGCACCTGCAGGCCAGGAAGCTCGCGGCGAACTCGCTGCGCGCTTATCGCCGCGACCTGGAGTCGGTGGCCGGTGAGCTGGTCGAGCTCACCGGCACCAGCGCCGACCGGTTGGCCGTGGACCGGGTTACCGCTTCGGTGCTGCGGTCGGCGTTCGCGCGGTTCGCCGCTTCGCGGTCTGCTTCGTCGGTGACCCGCGCCTGGTCGACCTGGAACGGTTTCTTCGGGTTCCTCGTGGTCGAGGGCGCAGTGTCCGGCAACCCGATGCAGGTGGTGCCGAAGCCGCGCAATGCCCCCTCGACGCCGAAGCCGTTGCAGGGCGAGGACACGCCCGAGCGGCTGCTGCGCACGGTGGCCGCCGGGGCGCGTCGTACGCGGAATCCGTGGCCGGAGCGCGACCTGGCCGTGCTCGCCACGTTGTTGTGCACCGGGGTGCGGTCGGCCGAGCTGTTGGAGCTCACCATCGCGTCGTTGGCGGGGCGGCCTGGAGATCGGCGGCTGCACGTGCACGGCAAGGGCGGCAAGAACCGATCCATTCCGATCGAGGACACCCTGGACTCGTTGATCCAGAGCTACCTGCAGTCACGGCGGGCGCGGTTCGGTGAGCGGCTGCCCGGTGGCGAGCCGTTGTTCGTCGATCACCACGGCGATGCGCTGCGGCGGGGCGGCCTGCAGTACCTCGTGCGGCAGTCTTTGCGGGCTGCGGGCGTTTCCGATCGGGTGCAGCCGGGTGCGATGGTGCACGCCTTGCGGCACACCTTCGCGACGCGGCTTGCTGAGGACGGGGCGAGTGCCGCCGAGATCGCCAAGCTGCTCGGGCACTCCTCGATCAATTCGAGCCAGACCTACATCGACGTGACCGCGCGCGAACAGCGGTTGTCGGTGCGCGCGAACCGGACGTTGCAGGTGCTCGGCGAGCTCTCCGGCGGTTAGTGCCCTGATCGGGTACGGCCCCCGGGGCGAGAACCCCAGCAGTGGTTATCGGGAACGACCCCCGGAGCGATAACCCCAGCCGTGGTGGGTGGGCCTGCGGAGCGAAACCCTTCTCAGCCCCACGTGTCGGCGGCTGCCAGGCCGATTGCCGCACCGGTCGGGTCAGCTACCACAGATGTGGTGCCCAGCAAGGGGTGATCGCTGCGGTAGATGGTCTTGCCGCCCAGCTTCGGCGCGCGGGCGCTGATCGCGTCGACATCCTTGACCGCGAAGTAGCACAGCCAACCCCAGCCAGCCGGTCGGCGCGTCGTGCGGGATGCCAGCGGTCGCTCGCCGACGAGGTACTGGTCGGCGAGCACCGACCAGCCCAGGATGTCGGCCCAGAACGTGTCAGCGCGCTCCAGGGCTTGCGTGCTCAGCTCGACCCAGCAGGGCTCGCCTGGGCGCGGGCTCGGCGCCCAGGGGCCGTGCTGGGCCCGCCCCTTGACGACGAGCGCGACCGCGTCGTCGGGACCGGTCAGCGAGCCGTCTTGGGTCGTTCCGGCGAACATCGGCCGCCAGCCGGGTCGTTCGCCGCCGCGGGGAGTGCGCATCGCGGCGCAGCGTCGGTTGCCCACCCAGCAGTCGAAGCCGGCGCCGGTCGGTGCCAGGGTCCAGTCGAGCAGGGCCCGGTAGAAGACTGCCGAAGCTATCGGGTCCTGGCTGATCAGGTCGGCGCGGCGCAGGCCGCGGACTACGGGACGTGCGGGCACCGTCGATTCCTTGCCACGGCTGGGGACCAACCCATCCTGGTCATCCAGACCGGTGGGCACAATGCTCCGTTCGTCCTCACCGCAGCCGTTCGAGCTCCTCGGCCACGGCGACGACCTGGGCGGCGAGCTTGCGCAGTTCGGCCTGGTCGGCGGCGTCCTCGACCGCGGTGACCACGTCCTCGGCCGCGCAGCGCAGCTGGAACAGCCGGTCCTGCAGGTCTGCCAGTTCGGCCGCTGAGAGCACCACCGCGTCCTCTGGGAGGCCGCCGCGCTGGACCGCGGTGCGGCGTTCGTAGGCGCGTTGGCGGCAGGACTGCGCGCAGTACAGGCGGGGACGTCCCTGCCGGCCCGCTTCCGGAACGCGACGTCCGCACCAGGCGCAGTGCCGGGTTTGGCGTTGGCGGCGGGGCGGTGGGACGGAGGTTTCCACGATCGATCACGTTAGCCAAGGGCCCCGCCTGCGCGGTGAAGGCACGCCGATCAGGCAGAGTTGCTCGCGTGACGCATCCTTTCCTGCTCGGCCCCCGGCCCCGCGCGTTCGCCCACCGCGGTTGGCACCTGGGGGAACTGCACGATCTGGAGAACTCGCTGGCCGCGTTCCGTCGCGCCGCTGACGAGGGCTACCGCTACATCGAGACCGATGTCCACGCGACCGCCGACGGGGTCGTGGTGGTGAACCACGACGCGACGCTGGACCGCACCGCGGACGGTCGTGGCGCAATCGAGCGGTTGCCCTGGTCCGTGGTCGGATCGGCGTTGATCGGCGGTCGAGAACCCGTGTGCAGCCTGGACGCTGCGCTGGAGGAGCTGCCGGAGACGTTCTTCAACGTCGACATCAAGGCGGACTCGGCGATAGGACCCGTGCTGCGGACGCTGCGCGCGCACAATGCCTGGGACCGGGTGTGCCTGGCGTCGTTCGCCGAGCACCGGTTGGCCGAGCTGCGCCGGGCCGTCGGGCCGCGGCTGATGACCTCGACCGGGCGCCGGTCGGCCGGGTTTCTGTGGCTGGGCTCGCGGTGGGGCGGCTGGCCGCTGCGGTCGTCGGTCGCCGGTGGCGCGGCCCAGGTTCCGCGAGAATTCGGGCCGCTGCGCTTGATCGACTCCCGCTTCGTGCGCCAGGCTCATCGCTGGGGGATCGAGGTCCACGTGTGGACCGTCGACGACGCCGCGGAGATGCGGGAACTGCTGGATCTCGGCGTGGACGGGCTGGTCACCGATCGGCCGGACGTGCTGCAGGAGGTGTTGCGAGAGCGGACCGGCGAGCCGCAGCCGGAAATCGGTGGATGAGCAGAACTACGCATTGTCCCCGCACGGACCTCCACCGCATTCCTTGAGCCAGTAAGGTCCGGTTACCCAATTGAGTGATCTTGGCCGGAGGACCGAACGGATGAGCGTGATGGACAGCGACCTGGCGCCCGACGCCGCGCGGAGGCGGCGCCGGGAACAGCGGGGTTGGTGTTGGTATGACTGGGCCAACTCGGTGTTCCCGACATCGGTGACAACGGTCTTCCTCTCGCTCTACCTGACCTCGGTGGCGACGGAGGCCGCCAAGGCCGACGTGGCGCACAACGGCCCGAACGCTTGTCCCCAGGACAACGCGCTGGTGCAATGCGACATCTCGGCGTTCGGGCTGGTGTTCCCGGCCGGCTCGCTGTGGGGCTACCTGCTGTCGGTGGCCACTGTCGTGCAGGTGGTGGTGCTGCCGATCACCGGCGCGATCGCGGACCGCACCCAGAGCAAGCGGCTGATGCTGGCGATCTTCGCCTTCGGCGGCGCTGCGATGACGGCGTTGCTGGCGCTGGTCGGCGGGCAGAACTGGCAGCTCGGCGTGGTGCTGTTCATCATCGCCAACATCTGCTTCGGCGCGTCGGTGGTGGTCTACTACTCTTTCCTGCCGGAGATCGCCGACGTCGATGAGCGGGACGACGTCTCGACCCGCGGCTGGGCCATCGGCTACCTGGGCAGCGGTGCCGCACTGGCCATGCACCTGGTGATCTACCTCGGGCACGACTCGGTTGGCCTGAGCACGGAAGCCGCGGTGCGGCTGATCTTCTTGTCCTCGGGCGTCTGGTGGGCGGTGTTCACGCTGCTGCCGCTGGCGGCCCTCCGGCAGCACCGGAACGTGGAGAAGACCGAGCGCGGTGCGTCCGCCGTCACCGCCGGCTTCAAGCAGCTGGTCACGACGTTCCGGGAGGCGAAGCACTTCCCGCTGACGCTGGCGTTCCTCGGCGCGTACTGGATCTACACCGACGGCATCTCCACGGTCACCCAGGTTTCGGCGCAGTACGGCAGCCTGGAGCTCAAGCTGCCGCAGGACTCGTTGATCATCACGTTGCTGATCGTGCAGTTCATCGCCTTCGTCGGCGGGATGCTGCACGGGGTGGTGGCGCGGCGGATCGGCGCGAAGAAGACGATCCTGATCAGCCTCGCCACCTGGCTGGTGGTGCTCGTCGCCGCGTACTTCGTGCAGGCCGGGCAGGACATGCAGTTCTACGGCCTGGCGGTGGGCATCGGTCTGGTGCTCGGCGGCACCAACGCGCTGTCGCGGTCGCTGTTCAGCCAGATGGTGCCGCCCGGCCGGGAGGCCGAGTACTTCTCGTTGTACGAGGTGGGGGAGCGGTCCACCTCGTGGCTGGGCCCGCTGGTGTTCGCCGGGGTCGGGCAGGCGACGGGGTCGTTCCGGCTGGCCATCATCTCGTTGGTGGTGTTCTTCGCGGTCGGGTTGGTGCTGGTCTCGCTGGTGCCGGTGCGGCGGGCGATCGAGGCGGTCGGCAACCCCGCGCCGAAGGTCCTCTGAGTCGATTTGCGGCGACGCTGCGTGCGCGGCGCGTGACGATCTGCGGCCGCCTCGCCAAGGCGGCCGCGTTGCTCCATGCTGGTGACAGGCGCTGCCGGGGTTGTCCGTGTGATCGGAATATGCCGGTACGCAGCGTTGTTACAAGAGGGAACCAAATAGTGCTACATTCAGTTACCGATTTTCGTCCTACCGCGCCCGATCGTGTCGTGATCTACGTCCCACTATCGCTACTTTTCCGAGACCTGGCTTGGCAATAGTGACTCAACATCTGGCACTATCACCCGTTCGAACGCACCTATAGATTGCGAGTGGGATAACGCGTCACAAACGCAGACCGGCTGCATCTCTAGGGAGACAAGCTGTCGTTGATGGGTGAACAACGTCACCGACGGCAACCAGAACCACCACACCGGGAACATACGGCGGGCCCCCCGTCGTTGCACACGGTGAGCACAATCGCCCGGGCTCGGTCCCGGGCCGAAGTGAAAGGAACCGTCATGGCCGACCGCGTTCTGCGTGGCAGCCGGCTCGGAGCCGTGAGCTACGAGACCGACCGTAACCACGACCTCGCACCGCGCCGGACGGTGCGCTACGCCTGCCCCAAGAGCCACGAGTTCGAGGTGCCGTTCTCCGACGACGCCGAAGTGCCGCCGACCTGGGAGTGTCGCCTGCACGGCACCGAGTCGAAGATCATCGACGGCAACGAGCCGGAGCAGAAGAAGGCCAAGCCGCCGCGCACCCACTGGGACATGCTGCTGGAGCGGCGCACCATCCCGGAACTCGAGGAGTTGCTCAACGAGCGCCTCGACCTGCTGCGGGAGCGGCGCGGGCAGTCCGTCTGAGCAAGAGCATTCGACGAAGCGCCTGGGACGCTGAGTCCCTGGCGCTTCGCCGTGTTCAGCGCTTCAAGCCGCGCAGGAGGTTCGTCGCTTGGTTGCCCCGGCGGCGCAGGCCCCACTTCGTCACGCGGACCAGGGCCTCGCGCACGACCTCGGCGTCCATCTTCGAGGTGCCGATCTCGCGTTCCACGAACGTGATCGGCACCTCGACGACCACGAACCCGGCCTCCACCGCGCGCCACGCCAGGTCAACCTGGAAGCAGTAACCCTGCGAAGCGACGTTGTGCAACTGCAGCGTCTCCAGGACCTCCCGCCGGTACACGCGGTAACCGGACGTGATGTCGTTGATCGACACGCCGAGCGCCAGCTTGGAGTACACGTTGGCGCCGCGGGACAGCAGCTCCCGGTACCAGGGCCAGTTCACCGTCCGCCCGCCGGGCACGTAGCGCGACCCCAGCACGACGTCGGCGCCGGTGCCATCCGGGCCGAGCATGCCGGTCAACCGGGGCAGGTCCTCGGGAGAGTGCGAGCCGTCAGCGTCCATCTCGATGACCGCGTCGTAGTGCCGTGCCAGCGCCCAGTCGAAACCCGCCACGTACGCCGCGCCGAGCCCAGCCTTCTCGGTCCGGTGCATCACGTGCACCCGCTCGTCCTCGGCGGCGAGCTCGTCGGCGACGTCACCGGTGCCGTCCGGGCTGCCGTCGTCGACGACCAGCACGTGCGCCATGGGTAGAGCGGTCAGCAGCCGTCGCACGATCGGTTCCAGGTTGTCCCGCTCGTTGTAGGTGGGGATCACCACCAGCGCCGAGTCGGCACCGGCTCCGGGGGATTGCCGGTTCGCCATCCATGTCCTCCTAGCCGGTCCGATCGGCCGGCTGCGCATTCGTTTGTTCGGGTTCAGACGTCCGCTTCGCGCCGGGGCCGCCACCAGGACAGCACCACCGCGCCGACGCCCAGCACGACCAGTGTCCACATCGGAGCGCTTCCCAGCTCGGTGGCGAGCGTCTGCGTCGACCGCAGCGGCACGTCGGCGACGAGGTTCTGCGCGGTGAACAGCTCGGTCTGCTGGGTCACGGTGCCATCCGGTTGGACGACTGCGCTGACCCCGCTGGTGGCCGCCACCAGGACCGCCCGCCCGTGCTCCACGGCGCGCAGGCGCGACATCGCCAGCTGCTGGTAGCTCATCTCGGAGTGGCCGTACCAGGCGTTGTTGGTCGGCACCGCGAGCAGCGTCGCGCCCTGCTGGGCGGCGCCGGTGAACACGTCGTCGTAGGCGACGTCGTAGCAGATCCCGACGCCCAGGTGGACGGCTCCGACGTCGAGGACGCCGGGCTCGTCGCCGGGCACCATGTCCTGGCGGAAGCGGTCCACGAACGGGCTGACCAGTCGAGCCACCGGCCGCATCGGGATCGTCTCTGCGAAGGGCACCAGGTGTTGCTTGATGTAGCGGTCGCCCGCGCCCGATGCCGGATCCCACCGGATGATCTGGTTGTGCAGCTGGCCGTCGGCGTCCTCGCCGAGACCGCCGACCACCAGCGGGACGCCGAGCTGGGCGGCGATGCCGGACAGGTCCGGGTCGGTCCGGCTGGGGCCCCAACTGCCGACCTGCTCGGGCAGCACGACGAAGTCCGGTTGCGGTACCCGGCCCGCCTTCACATCGTCGGCGAGCTGCTGCGCGGCGGCGATGTGGTTGGCGTGCAGCACGTTGTCCTCGTAGAGCAGGCCCAGCCCCAGGTTGGGCGCATTGCCCTGCACGATCGCGACCCGGGCGGTGCCGGCGTTGGGATCGGTGCCGATGAACGGCAGGATGGCCAGGCCGGCCACCAGCGGCACGAGGACCGCGGCCATTGGGGTGGCCCAGCGGCGCGGGGTGCGCGCGCGGCGGGCCAGTTCGGCCAGGCCGCCGCCGACCACCGCGACGGAGAATGACACCAGGGCGGTGCCGCCGAGCGCAGCCAGCGGCAGGAACAGGCCCGTGTCCTGGGTAAACGCCAGCCTTCCCCACGGGAATCCGCCGAAGGGCACGGCGGAGCGCAGCGCCTCGGCGGCGACGAACACCGCCGCCATCCACACCGGGGCACC
Source organism: Saccharopolyspora pogona (assembly GCF_014697215.1). Taxonomy (GTDB): domain Bacteria; phylum Actinomycetota; class Actinomycetes; order Mycobacteriales; family Pseudonocardiaceae; genus Saccharopolyspora; species Saccharopolyspora hattusasensis. The sequence continues at coordinate 2,193,425 of NZ_CP031142.1, read as the reverse complement.
CTGCAGTCGGCTGACGCGCGCCATCCCGGCCCCGCCGAGCGCGACGAACAGCGCTTGGACGGCGGCCACCCCCAGCCACGGCCACGGACCGAAGTCGGCCCCCAGGAAGTCCTGCAGCCAGCCCAGCAGTGGCAGCAGGTACGCGGAACCGAACAGCAGGCCGTAGCCGAACCCGGCGCGGGCCTTGCGGCCGCGCAGCACCGCCACGAACACCGCGAACGCGATCGGCGCGATCCACCAGAGGTCGCGCGGGGGAGATCCGGCGTATAGCGCGAACCCGGCGGCGACGACCGCCAGCATGCGCAGCCAGACCGCGCCGAACGATCGGCCTCTGGCCTTGCTGCGGCCCTGCCGCTCAGCGCGCTGAAGACGAGCCGTGGGGACAACCACCCGATCAACCTTCTCGGTGCCGCGGTCCCGGACCGGCCAGGACGGAAACGTTCTGTCGTGTTCGTGCGTGGGCAGCCCGGCGCGCACTCAAACAAATGTACGCCGGGCGGCCGAGCCGGGACGGCAGTGGGCAAATCCGAACAAACGCCCGAAGTGGACGCGGCGATGTTCTCGCCGCTGCGGCGGATCAAGTCCTTGGTGCGTACCGAGTAGTAGACGCGGCCGTCGTCGTCCATCCGGGCCAGGTCGCCGGTGCGGAACCAGCCTGCACGGAAGGCGCGTTCGGTGGCCTCCGGATCGCGGAAGTAGCCGTGCATCAGGCCGACGCCGCGGATGGCCAGCTCGCCGACCTCGACGCGCGGCACTGGTGCGCCGGCGTCGTCGACGAAGCCGGCGACCAGTCCGTGCGCGAGCGTCGTTTAGTAGCGCAGCGCGCAGCCCTTGGGGGCGCCGGAGGTGTACTGGACGTTCGCGAGCGCCTGCGGGGTCGGCAGAGCGCACTGGGGTGCTTCGGCGGTCGGGAGGTCGATGGTGGGGACCTCGCCGGTGGCGGGCCCTGGACCTGGGCACCATCCAGGTCCATCTCGAGGCCGCCGCGCCGCGGGTGCGCTGCCGGGAACATGGGCCCGCCGTGGTGCGGCTGCCGTGGGCGCGCCACGACGCCGGGCACACTGACGCCTTCGACGACACGTGGCGTGGCTGGCGGTGCGCTCCTCGAAATCGGCCCCATCGAACGGGACTCGTCGTTTACCGGCGGAACCAGCGCTTCAACTGCTGCCAAATGCTCTGCGGCGTCGGTTCCGTCGGCCATCTGGTGTCCCAAGATGGCGCCGACCACCCTGACTGCAGGTATGGCGGGGGGTTCGGTGGTGGCGGTGGTGAGATCGGCTCAGGCGGTAGCCGGTAGACCCGATGCTGCGGCGGAACTGGTCCTGGCACCAATGGAGGGCGAGCCGTTGAAGATTGGGTTGGCGGAGGCGGCTCGAGTTGCCGGTTGGAGAGCTCGCCAACCGGCGACCGAGTTGCCGATCCTGTTGGGCCTTTCTCCCCACGCGGAGAGACCTGTGCGGCGAACCCAGGGGAGGAATACAGCTTGCCGAGACGCTGCTGCAGGTCGGCCGCGCCGCTAGCGGATACGGCAGGCCTGTCGTGCAGCGGCACGGCAGAAGCCGAGGCTGGTGCCGACCGCGTCTGCGGCGGTTCGGAAACATCTCTCCACGAGCGTTGTGCGTTGGGAGGCTCGCACACCTGCTCGGGTTCATCGGGTAGGTCGCAGTCGGCGGCCTCTTCGAACTCCTTGACCTGTTGCGCATCCAGCATGCGAAGTGCCCGCAGCCGGCTCAGTTCGATCTGAGGGGTCCAATATGGACGCTTGCCTCGATACGCGGTGACCAAACCAGTGATCGACACCCACCGCCCCCTCAGGCCCGTCAGATCAGCGTCGTACTCCTGGCAGAGTTCCACGCAGGTGCGGTCGAAGGCGATGATCGCGAAGTCTCCTCGTCGCCAGTCACCGAGGTTTATGAAGGCCATCTTGCCGTACGCGGTCTGCCATACGCGCGTATCGGTAACTTGCCCGAATGTGGTGACTTCGTCGCCCTGGCATGCGAGCAGCGTCTCGCGCTCGGCAGCCGGAACCGGCCGCGGAAGGTTGTAGTGGCTGCGCGGCGTTCGGCCATTTCCGCGTGCGTTTCCCGCTCCTCCCAAGGTTTCCGGCACTGCGGAGAAATCCACCGTGCAGGCTTCCCTGAGCCGCTGCAACCGGTCCGCGAGTGGGCCGATCTCGGCGAGGCCGGCGAAGACCTCGGACTCCTCTGGCCTGACGAAATCAGCTGCGCTGAAGAGCAGATTCTCACCAGTGTGGAACTTGTCCCAAAGGCCCGGCTCGTACTGGAGGGCCTCAAGCGACAGGTCGATCACGAAAGTCGCGAACAGATCGATGGACTCGTCGTAGTGGTCCGCCCGTTCTGGGTGTTGGTAGTTGCGATGGCCCCGCTCGGATGCGCCGAGTTCGCGAAGCGCTGGCAAGAACATCCCGTCGTAATCGACGAACCGCACTTGGTGGTCAGATCCCACCAGGATGTTGCCGTGCTGGAGGTCGCCGTGTGCCACGCCCGCTCTGCGCAGCGCGGTGACCGCTTCGCGGATGCGTCGCCGGGCGATGCCGAGCGCATCGGGTTCGTCGAAATAGTCATCGATCCAGTCGCTCAGCGGTTCGCCGTCCACCCAGCGCATTCGAACGATCGGGAGGTCCCGGTCGCGCACCTGGATTCCGGCGGGGATGTAGTCGACGTCGACCAGGAAGTCGAGCTGTTCGTTTCCCCCGATGAAGTCGGCTATCTCCGCGTACCGTCGCTTAAGGTGGTTGCCTTCTTTGTGGAAGCAGCGCACCGCGAAGCACTCCGAGCCGACCTCGACCTTGAATGTTAGCGCGAACCCGCCGGACGCCACCTTCGGTAGGCCGAGAGCGTTACGAACCGGCTTGCCGCGTCGAAGGACGTCGTCCTTGAACGCTCGTTGCGGGATCTGGACGGCAGCCCGGTAGTCAACCGGCGTCGGCAATTTCAAGTCTGCACCACGCACACAGTCGTATCGTCGTTGTCCATGCCGCTTTCCCGGGAGCGGGTCACGAAATCGGCGAAGGCATCTGGGCTTCCGAGGTGATCGGAAACCGGGAGGAGACATCCGGTCGTCTCGTACGCCTGGAGGAGGTGCTTCGCCAACGCGTCGGTAGCGAGTACGAAAAGATCGCCGGCTTCGTAACTGCCGCCTCCGTCCCAGATGGCGTCGGCGGTCGCCGACGCACCGGGACGAGTGCTGACGAGGGTGGGGAAACGCGAGAACAGGTCCGCTCTGTCGAGCGGTCCCGCCAGCAGCATCTCCGGCCCACGTAGGTGGAAGAAGCAGGAGTCCCCGACCGCACGCACCTGGTAGTCAGAACCGCGGGTGGTGAGCCCGACGAAGGCAGCCGCCCCACCCTGCGGCAGCTTTTCCAGCGCCCACCACGGCAGGCCGGGCCGGGCAACCTGCTGCCACCATGACCGGCGCAGCCGGTCCAGAATGTCTGGCGCCAGCGGATCAACGCCTTCGTGGGTGAAGGCGTTGACGAGGATTTCGCTCCACACTTCGGGGCGTGCCGAGGTCGACGCGCCGTCGGCCACCGCGAAACGGCCACTTCCCATATCGCACGACACGCTGTCTTCGTTCTCCGCTGCGATCCGGCCACGCTTTGGCACGGTCTGCGCCGAAGCGTGGAGCCGCAGGCCCATGCCTGCCCGCAACCTACGACTCGCGACCGTCGGTGAGCTCCTTGAGCCCGGTCGGGGTTACGGCCCGGGTTCCGATGTCGAGGAACTCGACCACCATGTGGGCTTCGGCGTTGTAGACGAAGCCCCGTGCACCGGCTTTGACCTCGTAGCCGGCGACAGCCGTGGCCTCCAGCATCGTTGGCGGCAGCTCGCTGGAGATGTTGAACAGCGTTTTCGCATAGACGTCGGGGAGTCCGGCCGTGTCGTTCGGCAGGACCACGGATGGATTCGGCATGCCGGACAGGTGCAGGTTGAACAGCAACACGTTGCCGTCCTCGGTGCCGGTTTCGCGGATCTGCTGGGCCACCTCGGTCGGATCGCCATCGGAACTCACGCCGTCGGTGATGTTTATGACGATGGGAGGGAAGCTGCGGGGGTTCCGGCGGCACCAGGAGTCGGTGATCTCGGCGGCCGTTCTGAACGCCGCGACCATGGGCGTCTGTCCGTTGTACAGCGGGTCGACTCAGACCGGGTTGACCGTCGTGGTCTCAAGGAAGCCACCCACGCCGTCGGGAATCTTCTGCATGAGCTGGTCGGTCCGCTTGGGGTTTCGTGCCACCTCGCCGATGGGAAGAAGCGGGTTTCCGTGGTCACTGCCGTGCAGTACGGGCCTGACGTCCGAACCGTATCCGATAACGCCGACCTCGAAGTAGTCGAAGATCCGGTCGTCGCCCTTGCTGCACAGCAGAACAGCGTTGCCCAGGATATTGTTCACCGAGAGAGCCAGCTGATCGGCTTTGGACTTCCCGGTGCCTGCCCACGGCTCGGACATCGAATACGACTGGTCGATGAGCAGCAGCAGGCAGGCCCGCTGGTTTCGGTTGATTTCGGCTGAGTACAACCCGGATCCTCCGGTTTGGGAATGGTTTCTGAGCGGAAGGCAAAGCGTCTCTGCTGACGTCCCGTCAGGCCGTCGGGGTCTTGTGATGCTCCAGGAGGCTCGTCTGGTCGCAGTAGAGCTGCCAGGCCGGGACACGAACACACCGGCGAGCACCGTCTTCTCCCGAGAGCAGCCCGAGCCGCTCGAACTGCAGCCGCAAGTGCCGTGCGGGAGGAACCTGGTTGGAGCCGGGGCCTCGGTCGATCAGCACAGCGGTCAGCGCGGAGTCATCGCGAAATAGTGCGTCCGCCAGGTACCCGTCCACGGTGGTGCTGAGTCTAATGTCTGAATCTGTGCTGGTGCCGAGGCCGAGCCGTTTGTGCAGTCGCAGGAGAAGCGGGTCCACGGCCATCTCGGTGCTGTCGTCGCCATCGCATTCAGTTCGGTGTGCAACGAGCGAGTGAGACGTTCCCCCAGGATTGTGTTTCCGTCGGCAACTACTTCCAGCGTGAAAGCCGAGGCAGACGGCGTCATTAACCCTCCAGCGAAGATTCTTGATCCATTATCGAGACCTTATGTCCGGGGGCACGCTACACCGGTCGCCGCCTGCCGAGGTCCGGTTTGTGTCAACCAAGATCAGACGCTGCGATTTGATCACCGAGTTGGAGCAGTGTTGTCAACGAAATCGTTGCGACCCCGTTTTGGTGATTGACAAAGTGGGGTGAGCCTGACCGTTCTGCGACTTACGTGGACGGGATACGCTGTTTTCCCAAGCTCGGGATCTGCCCACCCAGGGCTAAGGCAAGATCGCGCTGAGTGATCAACTCAGCTCGTAGGGTTGCCGGCCGGGTTGGCGTGCTGGGCCGGGAAATGGAGGATGGCCTCCTTCTGGGATCATGGAGATTGCGAAATAACCAAACTCCAGAAGAAGGCCATCCGTTGTCATTTTCTCATGGCTCGTCATGGGCGTCGTTTCCGGGTAGCGCCGGCGGTGACGATGCCGATCTGGCGGAACTGATGAAGTTGCTCGGCAAGGTGCCGGATCGCCGTAAGCGGAAGGGCCGCGTGTATAGTTTGGCGCTCCTTCTCGCGGCGTCGTTGATCGCTGTGCTGGCGGGCGCGTCGAATTTCCGGCAGATCGCCGACCAGGTCGCCGATCTGCCGGCGTCGTTACTGCGGAAAATAGGTGGACGATGGTGCTGGTTCCGCGGCTTTTTCCGTGTCCCGGATACGTCCACGATCCGGCGCGCGCTGGAAGATGTCGATGTAGCGAAGCTGGAAGGACTGATCGGGCCGTGGCTGCTGCGTCATGCCCGGCCTATCCCCAATGCCGCGTAGCTTATTTTGATCACGGTGTTGAGCTGGGTTTCTGGGGATATCGCGGTGTGGCGGCGTGATCGTGGGTGGTGGTAGTGGTCTGATCATGATCCGTGACCTCAGATGTGACGGTGGCGCCGGATCAGGTGTCGTTGGGTGTGCTGGTTTCGGCGGTGCCGCGGGATGTGATTGACCTGGCGGTGGCTGCGCGTGGTGTCGGTGCGAAGCGTTCCGGTGGGACGTTGCCGCCGCATGTGGTGGCGTATCTGACGATGGGATTGTGCTTGTTTCCCGACGATGACTATGAGGAGGTCGCCGTGAAGGTGACCGGGTCGTTGTCGCGGTTCGGCTGCTGGGACGCGTCGTGGCAGGCGCCGACATCCAGTGGGATCACCCAGGCGCGTAAGCGGTTGGGTTCGGCGGTGCTGGCCGATGTTTTCGAGGGCGTGGCGCAGCTGGTGGCCACAGTGGACACTCGGGGAGCGTGGCTGCGGCACTGGCGGTTGCTGGCGATCGATGGGTTCGATGTGGATCTGCCGGACAGCAGGGACAACGCGGAGGCCTTCGGCTACGCCGGGTCCGGCGAGAACCGGTCGGCGTTCCCGAAAGCGCGGGTGGTGGCCCTGGCCGAGTGTGGTACGCACGCGTTTGTGGCCGCGGAAGTCGGGGCGTGGTCGCAAGGGGAAGCGACGCTGGCCGCCCGGCTCTACCCGCGGCTGCACCCGGACGAGTTGCTCACCGCGGACCGCAATTTCTACTCCTTCGACGCCTGGACCGCCGCGGTGCGCACCGGAGCGGCGCTGTTGTGGCGGGCTCCGACACAACTGCGCCTGCCTGTCCTGGCGGTCCTGTCCGACGGGACCTACGCCTCGGTCCTGATCAACCCGGCAATCCGGGGCGCCCACCGGGAGCGCATCATCGCCGCTGCCCGCGCCGGGATCGAGGTGGACCCCGACGAGGCCCACCTGGTCAGGGTGGTCGAATATGACGTGCCCGACCGGGACGGTAACGGCACCGGGGAGTTGATCGTGCTGCTGTCCACGATCCTCGATCCCGCCCATGCACGGGCTGATGAACTGGCCGCCGCTTACCACGACCGCTGGGAAGAGGAAACCGCCAACGACCAGCTCAAGACCCACCTCCGCGGACCCGGACGCATCCTGCGCTCGCGACTGCCGGACCTGGTCCGCCAGGAAATCTGGGCCTGGCTGACCGTGCACTACGCCCTGTCCGTGCTCATCGCCCGCGCCGCCGAGGCCGCCGACATCGACCCAGACCGAATCAGTTTCACCCGCACACTGCACCTCATCCGCCGTACCGCCACCGGTACGGCGGCTTTTCCCCCCTGAGGACTGGAACACCGCCCTACCCGAGATCCTGGCCGAAATCGCCCGCAAGCCCAACCCCGTCCGACGGCACCGCACCTGCCCCCGCGCGGTCAAACGCGCCCGCCACAACAACTACCGCATCAAAAAACCCGACGAGCCCGCCAGCACCCGCCACCCCGCACCGGCCACCATCCACCTCTACAAACTCCAACCCCGCGCAGCATGATCAACTTAAGCTACGTGGCATTGGGCCTATCCCGGGCGGCACGTTGCGGCTGGCTATCGACGGCAAAGTGCTGCGCGGTTCGTGGATCGGGGATCACGAGTCGTTCACGCTGTTCTCCGCGATGATCCACTGCGATGGTGTCACCGTCGCCCAAGTGGCCGTTCCTCCGGGAACCAACGAGATCACCCAGGTCACGGCCCTGCTCGACGGTGTCTCCCGCGGTGTGGACGGCCGTGTGGTGGTCACCATGGACGCCGCGCACACCCAGCGAGAGACCGCCGAATACATTGCCGGCGAACGCGGATTCGACTACGTCATGACAGTAAAGGGAAATCAAGCGGTGCTTAAGGAAAAGGTATTCGACCGCGTTCTTCCGCTCTTGCGGAAAACACCGCATCATGTCGTCGTCGATGACACCCACGGCCGGATACGCCGCTGGACTACCTGGATTACCGACGCCGGCGGAATCGATTTCCCACACGCGCGTTCCGTAGCCTGCGTCAAACGAGAAGAAACAACTTTTTCCGGAGAACTCGTCAGCAAAGAGCGCGCCTGGATCATCACCAGCCAGAACACCACCACAGTCACCGCCGAAGACCTACACGACCAAGTCCGCGACCACTGGGGAATAGAAAACAAAAGCCATCACGTCCGTGACACGACATACCACGAAGACGCACAACAAATCTATACCGGGACCGGTGCCCATATACTGGCAACATTACGGAATACCGCAATATCGATGCTTCGCATAACTGGACACAACGACATCCGCCGGACAACCGAATGGATCAGCAGGGACCGCACACGAACACTCCCCCTCCTGTCACTCCAAGTTGCAGGGCGCAACACACAGTGATCTTGCCTTTGCCCTGTCTGCCCACCCGAGGTTGACCGGTGCGCGATGCTGGTCGTTGCTGGGGAACATCGGTGTTGGAGGTGGGAAGTGCCTGCTGGGCTCGAAGAAGTCGGTCGCGGGGATCACCCGGTCATCGCTTTGCACGGTTGGTTCGGCTCTGGGGCTGCTTGGCGGCCGTTGCAGCCGTACCTGGACGGCGCTCGTTTCCGGTACGTCTTCCCGGACTACCGCGGATACGGTTCGAGGATCGCCGAACCCGGTTCGCACACCCTGGAAGAGGCCGCCGGGGACGTGCTCGCGCTCGCCGACGAATTCGGCTTCGACCGATTCTCGCTGGTCGGCCACTCGATGGGCGGTGCGGTGATGCAGCGCGTCCTGGCGGATGCACCTGAACGGGTTCGGGCCCTGGTGGGGGTTTCGCCGGTGCCGGCCAGCGGCGGGGAGTTGGACGAAGACGGCTGGGCGCTGTTCTCCGGTGCGGTCACCGAAGCCGGGAATCGCCGGGCCATCGTCGACTTCACGACCGGCAACCGGCTGACCGGGGTGTGGCTGGACGCGGTGGTGCGCCGCTCGCTGGACACCTCCGATCCGCAGGCCTTCGGCGACTACCTGGTGGCGTGGGGCAAGTCCGACTTCCACGGCGAGATCCAGGGCAGCGAACTGCCGGTCAAGGTCATCGTCGGCGAGCACGATCCGGCGCTCGGCGAGTCGAGGATGCGCGCGACATTCGAGCAGTGGTACCCGAACTGCGAGATCGATGTGTTGGGAAACGCGGGCCACTACGCGATCGACGAAACCCCGATCGCCCTCGCCACCAGCATCGAGACCTTCCTGGCGGGGGTCGGATAGTCGCGGTGCGCCAACGCATCCGGGTCGATATCCTCCCGCGGACACGCCAATCCACTGTGGATGGAGAGATCCGAATGATCAAGTCGCCTGTTCGCCTGACCGCCGCTGTGCTGGCTGCTGGGCTCATCGGAGTGGGTGGCCCCGTGGCCTACGGCGCCCTCGCCGAGGAGACGCCGGCCGAGCGGCGGTCGGCGCGGCGTACCTGGAGACCAGCCTGCTCTTCGGCACCGCCATGCCCGGTGGTGGGGACCCGGTGTCCGACGAGCAGTTCCACGCGTTCGTCGACGAGGTCGTCACGCCGCAGTTCCCGGCCGGGCTGACGGTGCAGGACGGGTACGGGCAGTACCGGGACTCGCACGGCGTGATCGAGCGGGAACGCTCCTTCGAACTGACCCTGCTCTACCCGGCCGGTGAGCACGACGTCAACGACCCGAAGATCGAGCAGATCCGCAAGGAGTACAAGAAGCGCTTCGCCCAGGAATCGGTGGCCCGCATCGACGACCGCACCGCCGTCGACTTCTGAGGCCCGGCCGCTGTTACAGCCGGTCCGCGTCACCGGATTACCCAGGTGATGTCCATATCGGACGCTTTAGCGCCCGTGGTAGGCGCTAACCCTGGCGATCCAGCGGATGCGTTCCTCCGGCATGATCCCGTCCAGCACCGGACGCAGGTCGTGTAGCACGACGTCCGGTTCGCCGATGGAACTCGCCGAGATCCGGCGGACCAGATCGCTGATCAGGTTCGCGAGAGGACTGCCCGGTCGGGGGAGTCGTGCGGCGAATGCTCGATCAGCACGCCCAGATCCGAGGCGAGGACTTCCCAGTCGTGCGGCGAGGTTGCGGCTCCCTGCGCGATCACGGCCCCGGACCGCAGGGAGGCGTTTTCCGGCGCGCGGCCGGCAGGTCCTTCAGCAGGGTGAGGAAGAGGAGTTCGCGGTGGCCGACATCGCGGATCCCGGTGACTGCGTCGGGCCGCTCCAGGGCTTCGGTACAACGGTGTCGAGGAGGCGGCGATGAGGCGCTGCCGGGTGCCGATACAGTCGGGCATATGTCTGGTTCGCCGGTTCCGATTCCCGCTGTCCTCCTCGCCAACCGGGCCGACCGCGAGTGGCAAGCGGTCCTGGGCGGGGAGTCGGGCGCCAGCACCTTCCGGTCTTCGGACGGTTCGTGCTTCGCCAAGTGCGTCGCGATCGATCAGGTGGCGAAGCTGCAGCAGGAGCGCGACCGGGCCGAATGGCTGTGCGCCAACGGCATCCCCGGCCCCACCGTCCTCGACTGGCACGCCGATGACGCGGGCGCATGCCTCGTGACCAGGGCGTTGGCGGGCGTGTCCGCGGATGCGGTTCCGGCCGCGACTCTCGCCCGGGCATGGGAATCGATCTCGGAGGCCGTGCGGCGGCTGCACGACCTGCCCGCCGAAACCTGCCCGTTCTCGCGGGATCTGGCGCAGATGTTCGCGACCGCGCAGGACGTCGTCGCGCGCGGCGCGGTCAGTCCCGACTTCCTGCCGGCGGAGCAGCAGGGGACGGAGCCCGTGCTGCTGCTCTCGCGCTTGGCCCCGCAGCTGGAGCAGCGCCTCGAGCAGGAGGCTGTGGAATCCGTCGTTTGCCACGGAGACCTTTGCCTGCCCAACATCATCCTCGACCCGGACACGCTGGACGTCGCGGGCTTCATCGACCTCGGCCGGCTCGGCACGGCCGACCCGTACGCCGACATCTCGCTGCTGCTCGCCAACGCCCGGGAAACCTGGCCGGGCGAAGCCGAAGCCCGTGTCGCGGACGAGGCCTTCGCCCGGCGGTACGGGATCGAGCTCGACGAGGACCGGAGACGGTTCTACCTGCACCTCGACCCGCTGACCTGGGGTGACGCCTCAGACCGGCAGTAGGCGGGCGACGAGTTCGCTGAGGCGGCGGGCGTTGCGGCACTGGTGCATCTCGGCGACTCGGCGTAGTCGTGGGCCGCCGAGTCGCCGCTCGACCACCGGTCGGTCTGCTCGGGGTTGAGCCAGAACACCCGGCGGGCCCGGTCGACGCCCTCGTAGCACTGCAGCCGACCAGGCGAGCGTCGTCGGCGGTGACCCGAACGTCTTGCAACGGTTGCCCGGGCAGCGCGGACGGAGTGTGCTGGAGGAGAGGCCACGGAGCCTTCTTGAGGGGCGGCCACGGAGCCTTCTGGAGGAGACATGCGTGCAGCTGTGTACCGAGGCCGCGAGGACGTCGTAGTGCAGGACGTGGCGGAGCCCTCGTGCTCGTACGGGCAGGTCAAGGTGAAAGTCGAGCACAACGGGATCTGCGGAAGCGACCTGCACGAGTACTACGCGGGGCCGATCTTCGTGCCGACCGAACCGCATCCGCTGACCGGGCAGCAGCTGCCTCTGACGTTGGGGCACGAGTTCGCCGGGATGGTCGTGGAGGTGGGGGAGGGCGTCCAGGACATCTCCGTCGGTGACCACGTGGCGATCGAGCCGGTGTACCGCTGCGGCGAGTGCCCGCCGTGCCGCAGCGGGCACTACAACATCTGCCAGCAGATCGGCTTCCACGGGCTGATGGCCTCCGGTGGCATGGCCGAGTACACCGTGGTGCCCGCGTCGATGGCGCACCGGCTCCCGGAGTCGATCAGCCCGGAGCTCGGCGCGCTGGTCGAGCCGATGTCGGTGGCCTACCACGCGGTGCGCCTCAGCGAGGCGCGCGACGGGGACACCGCCGTGGTCTTCGGCGCGGGGCCGATCGGCATCGGTGCCTGGTTCGCCCTGCGCGGGCTGGGCGTCGAGGACATCACCATCGTCGAACCATCGTCGGTGCGCCGCGACGCCATCTCCACGTTGGGCGCCACCGACGTCATCGATCCGACCGCGACCGACCCGGTGCGGCACGTCCTGCAGCGCACCGGAGGGCGGGGTGTCGACGCTGCGTTCGACGCTGCGGGCGTGGAAAGCAGTGTCGCTGCTGGTCTTTCCTGCCTGGGTGCCCGCAAGCGGCTGATCGCGGTGGCGATCTACGAGCATCCGCTGACCACGAACCTGCTTGAACTCGTCATGCGCGAGGCCATGGTGCAGGGCTCGCTGTGCTACACCTCCGACGACTACCGTGCGGTGATCGACCTGATGGCCCGCGGCCACTACGACACCACCGGATGGGTCACCCACGTCCCGATCGACCAGGTCGTCGAGGAGGGCTTCGCGGCGCTGCGCGCCGGCCGGAAGATGAAGGTCCTGGTCGATCCGTGAGCCCCCGCCCGATGGGTCGTTCTGAGCCACCAGGCGACGGGGGCGTCCGAGACGGGCGCAGCATCAGCCCCCGGCGAGGGCTGCTACCAGTGCAGTGATGACGCCCTGCCAGTGGCGGCGCTGCTGCTCGCGTTCGGCGGCATCGGCCAGGCGTTCCTGGTGGATCCGCAGCATCGCCCGCTCGGCACCGACCACCCGGCGGCCAAGCGCACCGTGAACTGCTCCACGCGCTCACACGGGAGCCACCGGCCGTCGCGCGGTGACGGCTTGCGGTCAGTCGAGTTGTTCGGCCCCCGGCTCGGTGAGCTCGGCGGCCACCACGTCTCCTGGCTCGCCGGGCACGGCCGGGCGTACGAGACCTTGGTGCACGAGCCAGTGGGCGGTCTGCTGGTCGCAGAACGCCACGCCGTCGATGTACAGGTCCGGCTCGCAGCTGTAGGTGATTTGAACGCGGCCTGCGGCGACCGCCCGCAGGGTGGCGCGTTCCCGGTTGTTGAGCTCTACACGCACGTCGGGCATGTCCCCCAAACCCCCTCCCGACGTCATCGGCGTTCGCCGAGTGTTCCAGCGGAGCGGCCGGTCGGACAGGGCGGAAAGACCTATCTCGTGATGGTCACGACCACCGGGCGGTGGTCCGACGCTTGCGTGTCGGGTACTTCGGCGCGGGTTGCGCGCAACTGCCCGGCGAAGGTCACGTAGTCGATCCGGTTCTGCGGCGCCGACGCGGGGTAGGTCAGGCCGCCGTCCGGTCCGTTCGCGGCGGCCCAGCCGTCCCGCATGCGGGCCAGCAGCGGTGCCAGCTCCGGGGCGCCGGGGCCGGCGTTGAAGTCGCCGAGCAGGAGCTGCCGGGAGCCGGGCGGGTCCTGGTCCAGGATGCGGATCGTCTCGTCGGCCTGGGTCCGCCGGACAGCCGGGTCGGGCCGGTAGTCGAGGTGGGTCGCGTAGACGTGCGTCGGGCCCCCTGGGGTGGCGAGGACTGCCTCGGCGAAGCCCGGCATCGGCTTCGGCACCGGAGCGGGGTCCACCGTGGAAAGCCGGGTGATCCAGTGGTTCTCGGTGCGGATGATGGGGAACCGGCTGAGCACCGCGACGCCGTACCGGCGGCGCTCGGTGTGCCCGGGCTCCGGGTCCAGGTCGTAGATCGGCGCGAAGAACGCGTGCATCCCGGTCAGCCGGGCCAGCTGCTCGGCCTGGTCGGCGTAGCCGCTGCGCGCCGACCAGTGCACGTCGACCTCCTGCAGGCCAACCACGTCCGCCCCGCTGCGGGTGATCACGTCCGCGGTGCGCGCCAGGTCGAGCTGTCCGTCGGTCCCGATCCCGGTGTGAATGTTGAAGTCGAGGACGTCGAGATCGTGGCCGGGGGCCGCCTGCGCCGCCTGCGGCAGCAGCGCGATCACGGCGGTGGCGAGGGCGATCACGACATTGGTCCGGCGAGAAGCGGTCACAACTCCGGCAGCATACGAGCCCCCGATGACGGTGTCGTGGACTTCGACTTGCCGATACCTAGCGAGTGCGTGACATCGTGGTCGGAGTCGTGACGGGGTTTTGCCGTCCGCTGCCGAGGAAGCGTGTGTCAGTGTCCGGGGCTGTGTTAGTGCTCGCCGGGGCTGAAGCCCCGGGGTGGGAAGTTAACGAACCGCTGACCGCTCCAGAGGAACTGTACTTTCTGGAGGATAACTCGGTACAGCCGGCCGAGGTGGCGCCGATTTCGCGAGAGATCGGCGCCACTTCCGGGGCGACAACACCCCTCGCCCCCAGCGATCACCACGACGAGTTCGCCCAGCCGGTGGCCAATTCCGCGCGGTTGCGCGATCAGTTGCCGGACGAGTTGTGGCGACCATCAGCGCCACGCCTCGCAAATTTCGGGCTTATTTCACTCCTGGACGCCAATCCAGTTGATGTACCACTTCCAGTTGTTGATTACGTCGGAGACGCTGAGCTTCTGACCGTCCGACCGCAGGATGTAGACCTTGAAACTGGTTGCGGTCGGCTCGTAGACGGAAGCGGCGCCGCCGCCGGCGATCCACATGTTCCCGCCGGGGCCGCTCAACGAGATCGTGTAAGTGGGCGTTTGCGTGAATTTCGCGCTGGTGGTGTCGACGAGCAGCGTGACACCGTTTCCGTGTTCTTGCCAACCGGATCCTGGCTGCGTCGACCCTGCTCCGATGCGAATGCTGGGCATGGCTGCACTCCCTTTCCCTGTTGTAGGGCAACATTTCCGCCAAATATGCCGCAAAGACGTTCGTTCCGGAGGTTCCCGGAACGGTAAAATGTTGACACGAATCGACGACGGCCAATATCTGCCAGCAGAATGATTGTGTTCCACCGCAGAGTAGCATCGAAACGTAATCAATCAGATCGGCCCGCGCACACGCGCGTATCGAATTTCGGACACCAACACAACCGCCGCCCGCCTGTCCTCGATAAACCGAGAGGTCGACCTTCAGGAAAAGTGCCAAGACGTTCAGAATCAGCACGAGACAAACCAGCAGTAGATTACCGAGAATGAGCGAACCCCGCGCCGAAGTTCGGTTCATGCAATCTTTCCGGCCAACCGCCAGGACATGAGAAGAACCCGGCGACGGGGTGAAATCGGCTCATCGAGCGCTGAACCCGAAAAACGGCGCGGAAGACGTGTCGACAATCGAGGCACCAGCGCACCGGCACCGTCGCGACCAGGCGGCAACGGAGCGTGGTCGGCAGTTGTGGCCTGGCCACTGCCGACCTGATCAACGGCCACCGGGCGGAAGCGATGTGGCTGCTGAACCAGCGCCGAACTACGGCGGTGAGCCGCGGCTCAGTCGGTAATGAGGCGTTTGGCGTCCGCCAGTTCCGGCGGCGGGCGCGTTAGTCAAGGTCAGAGCCGTGACGAAGGCGGGAGAGCAACGCGTGACACATGCCGAGCATCAGGCACCGACAGCAGACGGTGAAGCCGGGTCGGGGGTTTCGTCGCGGCCGGCGCGAAACGCGTGGCGGGCACCGGACCGGGTTAGCTGCTTGATATCCGGGCCCGGATGGTCGACTACATCGGGGCGGAGAGCTCGACGGCGGCGCTGGCGAAGGCCATCAATATGGGACGTGCCACGATGTTTGCCCCGAGTGCAGGAAGCCGGGAACCGGTTTTCCACGGGCGCGATCGCCGCGCCGTTGCTGTCGCGTGCAGAACGCCGGCGTTTGTCCGAGGCGACCCTGTTCTACGCCGATACAGACATGACGTCCTTGGCGCTGGCCGCTGCCCCAGATCCCGCCATCCGAACCGGTCTCGGCGCACCGGCTGCCCGCCGAGTCCGGGTTTATCGTGAGTGAGGGGCACCCGTGACCCAGTTAGTTGCAGTTAGTTGGTCACGGTGCCCCTCAGATTATGGGGGTCCAGGCAGACCAGGACGCCGCGACGATCGGAGTGGTGACCGTCAGATCCGCGCGCGCGACCCCGGCAAGCTGCGGACGGTGCCCCAGGCGGTAAGGCAGAGGACCACCAGCGTGGGCCACAGCAGGATCCAGGCTGCGTCCGCCATCCAGGCGATGCCGGATGCCGCGGCGGTGCTGAAGCAGGCCGCGCAGGTCATACCTAGGGGGAAAACCGTTGCCCAGCGACGGAAGTCGTAGCGCAGGCGCGGCGCGAGCAACTCGAACACCACCAGCACCAGGTACCAGCCCACGGTGATCGCCCAGAGCACGAGGTCGATGGTGCGCACCGCCGCAGCCGCCGTCGGCATCTCCAGCGCTTGCAGCGCAGAGTGCAGCTTGCCGGTCGCAACGGTGCTGATCGCGAGCGCCCCTTCGGCGATCCAGTGATCCCCGGCTCCGCGGCTGAGCTGCCGGAAGTCGAACCGGACGAGTACCGCGGCGTACAGCACCAGGCCGAGCGCAGTCGCACCGGCACAAACCCACAGCAGCAACGGAGATCGCGCGTCGGTGGCGAGCTGACCCGCCAGGACCGCCAAGGACTGCGTCGCGACGCAGACCAGGAAGTGCACCCCGACGGTCGGGGTCCGCCAGCCGCGCAGCACCAGCGGCATCAACCCGAGCCACAGCAGCGTCGCCACAGCGAGGAGCACCCAAGCGGCAGACGAGAAGTGCAGGTCGAGGCCGAGAACCCCGGTGGCGGCTACGCAGGTCAACGCGCCGGGGCGGCCGGCCTCCCACAACCAGCGCTTGGTGTCGAAGGAAATCCGCGCCAGAAACGCCACCGCCAACATGCCCCACAAAACGGCGGCAACCACCAGCAACACCAAGGAGAGCACGGGAAAACCCGCCAATCCGCTGGCGACCGACACCACTCCGATGCTCATCACCACCGCTCCGGATTCGGGCGGTATGCGCTTCCAGTTCATCCGGTCAGAGCCGCTGCCAGCCTCGCGGCGATTGCCGGGTTCCCACTCGGTCACCGGATCGGCTGCGGTAGACGACGTACGGGCGGAACAGGTAGTGCAGCGGAGCGCTGAAGGCATGCACGAGGCGGCTGAACGGCCACAGCGCGAACAGGGCCACGCCGAGCAGCGCGTGCATCCGGTAGTCCAGCGGGGCGTGCGCCATCAACTCCGGGTGCGGCTGCAGCAAGAAGATGCCGCGGAACCACGGTCCGATCGTATCGCGGTAGTCGTAGGGTCCGCGGACGCCGTTGTCGACGATGGTGGTCCACAGGCCGAGGCAGATCGTGGCCGTCAGTGCGGTGTAGGTGAACAGGTCGCTGCGGCTGGTTGCGCCGCGCACCGCGTGCGTGCGCAGGCGCCGCCACAGCAGGACCAGCAGCCCGGCCAGTGCGGCACAACCCGCGAACGTGCCCATGCCCAGCGACACCTCGTGGTAGTTCGACTCCGTCACGCCGAACATCTCGGTGAGCCACTTCGGCACCACCAGCCCGAGCACGTGGCCGCCGACGACGAACAGCAGTCCATAGTGGAACAGCGGGCTGCCGATCCGCAGCAGGCGGGACTCGTGCAGCTGGCTGGACCGGGTGGTCCAGCCGAACTTGTCATACCGGTACCGCCAAACCGTGCCGCCGATGAACACGGCGAGCACGACGTACGGCAGCACGGCCCACAGCACGACGTCGAACGGGGTGGTCATCGGCGGCCCTCCTGGAGGGTGAGCGGATAGGGCTGCAGGCCGACCTGCTCGGTCGGCGCTTGCGAGGGAGCAGCGGTGCTTTCGCGCTGGCGCGGCACGGCATCGAGCACGGCTTGCACGGCAGGGGCGTATGGGGTCTCGATCTCGGCGAGCTTGCGGTGCAACACCTCGATCGCGGGCCGGAAGCGGCCGAGCAGGCGCTCGCCCTCGTGTGGCCGCGGACCGGCGGAGAACTCCAGCAGGGCGGGCAGGTAATCCGGCAGTTCCCCGCCGATGATCTGGTAGCCGTGCGTGCGGTACACGCCCGCCAGCTCGGCCAGCGCGCCGCCGCGCAAGCGGGTGTCACCGTGCACGTACCAGGTCAGGTACAGGCCGCGGCGAGGGCTGGTGTCGAACACCTCGATGTAGTGCTGCTCTGCTTGCTGCGCAGGCGTCTTCGCGAGGTGCTCCAGGGTGTGGTGCAGGTGCTTCGCCGGGTCGGTTCCGGCGATTTCGGCGAGGACTTCCCGCAGCAGATCCATCCGCCGGGCCAACACCGCGTCGGGGTAGTGCAGGCACCACGCGGCGATCTGGCGCACCAGCGCGCGCGAGCGGGAATCCATGCGGCGACGCTTCATGACCGCTCCCCGCGAAGCGTCGGGAACATGCCGGCCGGGCGCCCGCTGCCGTCCCACACGACCAGGTCGGTGCTGCCGGACCGCAGTCCGCCCATGCCGGGCCCGCCGTCGGTGTCCAGGCTGCACGCGGTCGCGATCGATTCCAGCTCGTGCGCGTCGCCGATGCCGGCGGTCGGGATGACGTAGCGCTCGTCGTACTTCGCGATGGCCAGCAGCCGGTACATCGACTGGAGTTCCGCAGCGTCCAACCCGATCGCGTGGAGCGGTTCCTCGTCGGGCGGTTCGTCCAGGTTCAGCGACCGCATGTACGAGCGCATCACCGCGAGCTTGCGCAGCGAATCCCGCACCGGGCCGACATCGCCCGCGGTGAACAGCTCGGCCAGGTACTCCACGGGGATGCGCAGAGCGTCGATGGCGCCGAAGAGGTTCCTGGCTTCCTCGCCGTCGAAACCGGTCTCCGCGACGGCGTCCACCACCGGCGACAGGGGCGGGATGTACCAGACCATCGGCATCGTCCGGTACTCCGGGTGCAGCGGTAGCGCGACGCGGTAGCGGCAGATCAGGTCGTGGACCGGGGAGCGCCGGGCCGCCTCGACCCAGTCGTGCGGGATGCCCGCCCGCTCGGCGGCAGCGGCGACGGCGGGATCGTTCGGATCGAGGAACAGGTCCCGCTGCGCCGGGTAGAGCTCGTGCTCGTCGGTCGTGGCGGCCGCGTCGCCGACCCGGTCGGCGTCGTAGAGCAGCACCCCGATGTAGCGCAGGCGGCCGACGCAGGTCTCCGAGCAGATCGTCGGCTGCCCGACCTCCACCCTCGGGTAGCAGAAGGTGTACTTCTCGGCCTTGCCGGTCTTGTGGTTGAAGTAGACCTTCTTGTACGGGCAACCGGAAACGCACATCCGCCAGCCCCGGCAGCGGTCCTGGTCGACGAGCACGATGCCGTCCTCGGCCCGCTTGTACATCGCCCCGGACGGGCAGGACGCGACGCAGGACGGGTTGAGGCAGTGCTCGCAGATCCGCGGCAGGTAGAACAGGAACGACTGCTCGAACTCGAAGCGGATCCGGGTGCCCAGCTCGGTGCGCAGCTTCGCGACCACCGGGTCCGACTCGCCGTGTTCGGGGGTGCCGCCAAGCGAGTCCTCCCAGTTCGGTCCCCAGCGGACGTTCGTCGGGCGCCCGGTGATCGCCGAGTTCGGGCGGGCCACCGGGGTGTCGTCGCCCAGCGGCGCCTCCAGCAGGTTCCGGTAGTCGTAGGTCCAGGGCTGGTAGTAGTCGTCGAGCTCCGGCAGGTCCGGGTTGGCGAACAGCGTCGCGAGCTTGCGCAGCCGCCCGCCGCCGCGCAGCCTCAGCCGGCCTCGGCGGTCCAGCCGCCAGCCGCCGCGCCACTGCTGCTGGTCCTCGTAGCGCCGCGGATAGCCCTGCCCGGGGCGGGCTTCGACGTTGTTGAACCACACGTACTCGACGCCGCCCCGGTTGGTCCAGGTCTGCTTGCAGGTGACCGAGCAGGTGTGGCAGCCGATGCACTTGTCCAGGTTCATCACCATGGCCAGTTGTGCCATGACACGCATCAGTATTCGACCTCCTGGTTGCGGCGGCGGATGACGGTGACCTCGTCGCGCTGGTTGCCGGTCGGGCCGTGGTAGTTCAGCGCGAACGACTGCTGCGCGTAGCCGCCGATGAGGTGCGTCGGCTTGACCTGCACGCGGGTCAACGAGTTGTGGATTCCCCCGCGCCTGCCGGTGGTTTCGCTCTTCGGCACGTTCACCGTCCGGTCCTGCGCGTGGTACATGAACACGGTTCCGGTGGGCATCCGGTGCGACACGACCGCGCGGGCAACCACGACGCCGTTGCGGTTGACGGCCTCGACCCAGTCGTTGTCGGAGACACCGATGGCCGCCGCGTCCGCCGGGCTCATCCAGAACGTCGGGCCACCCCGGGAGAGCGTCAGCATGATCGGGTTGTCCTGGTATTCGCTGTGGATCGACCACTTCGAGTGCGGCGTCAGGTACCGCACCACGACTTCAGCGGTGCCGTCGGGGCCGAGCTGGCGTTCCCCGCACAGCCGGTGCAGGTCCAGCGGCGGCCGGTACAGCGGCAGCTGCTCGCCAAGTTCGGCCATCCAGTCGTGGTCGAGGAAGAAGTGCTGGCGGCCGGTGAGGGTGTGCCAAGGCTTGAGCTGCTCGACGTTGATCGTGAACGGCGCGTACCGCCGCCCGCCGGGACTCGTCGCCGGACCACTCCGGGCTGGTGACCACCGGAACCGGCCGGGACCTGGTGTCGGCGAAGGTCACCCGGTGTCCGGTCTGGTGACTGGAGATGTGGGTGAGGTCGCGGCCGACCCGGTCGGCCAGCACCCGGAACCCCTCGTTGGCCAGCCGGCCGTTGGTGGTGCCGGACAGCGCGAGGAACGCATCGGCGGTCCGGCGATCGGTGTCCAGCAGCGGGCGCCCGGCGGCCGGTCCGCCCGCCGCGACCCCGTTCGACTCGGCCAGCCACGCCAGTTCCGGGCCGACCTCGACGGTGTATCCCTTCGTCGTGGTGCCGAGCTTGTCCAACAGCGGCCCGACCGCGCCCAGCTTGGCGGCGACCGCCGTGTAGTCGCGTTCGACGCAGGTGAGCGTCGGCATCGTCCGGCCGGGGACGGGGTCGACGTCGCCGCGGCGCCAGTCGCGCAGGACCCCGCCGGGTTGCGCGGCTTCGCCGGGGGTGTCGTGGCCGAGCGCCGTCGCCACCACGTCCCGCCGGACGCCGAGGTGGTGCGTGGCGAGTTCGCTGAACCTGGCGGCGATGGCGTGGAAGGCATCGAAGTCGGTCCGGCACTGCCAGGGCGGGTTGACGGCCGCGTTGAACGAGTGCACGTATGGGTGCATGTCCGTGCTGGACAGGTCGTGCTTCTCGTACCAGGTCGCGGCGGGCAGCACGACGTCGGAGAACAGCGTCGTGCTGGTCATCCGGAAGTCCAGCGACAGCAGCAGTCGAGCTTGCCCTCGGCCGCATCCGACCGGTGCACCTCGACCGGCGGCTGCTCGGGCTCGGTCGATCGCGGTGACGCGTCGGTGCCCAGCAGGTGCTTGAGGAAGAACTCGTTGCCCTTGGCCGAAGAGCCCAGCAGGTTGGAGCGCCACACGGTCAGCACCCGCGGCCAGTTCGACGGCGCATCCGGGTCCTCGCCCGCGAAACCCAGGCGGCCGGCCTGCAGTTCCCGCACGACATGCTCGCCGGGTTCGAGTCCGGCCGCAGCGGCCTCGTCGGCGAGGTCCAGCGGGTTGCGGTCGAAGGTGGGGCAGGACGGCATCCAGCCCGCGCGCGCCGAGCGGGCGAGGCAGTCGGCGGCCGTGGCTCCGGCGAGCGTCCCGGCCGCGCCGGGCCAGGCGAGCGCGTCCGCGGTGAGCCCGTCGTAGCGCCACTGCCCTGTGTGCAGGTAGAACCAGGCGGTGCCGATCATCTGGCGCGGCGGGCGGTGCCAGTCCGCCGCCGACGCCAGCGTGGCCCAGCCGGTCAGCGGCCGGACCTTCTCCTGACCGACGTAGTGTGCCCACCCGCCGCCGTTGCGGCCCTGGCAGCCGGTGAGCAGCAGCAGGGTCAGGAACGTCCGGTACACCTCGTCGGAGTGGAACCAGTGGTTGGTGCCCGCACCCATGAGGATCATGCACCGCCCCTCGGAGCGGATCGCGGTGTCGGCGAACTCCCGGGCGATCCGCGCGGCCCGTCCTGCGGGCACCGATGTGATCTGCTCCTGCCAGGCCGGGGTGCCCGGCGAGTCCGGGTCGTCGTAGCCGGACGGCCATTCGCCCGGCAGGCCGTCGCGGGCGACCCCGTACTGCGCGAGCAGCAGGTCGAACACGGTCGCCACCAGCGGGCCGTCGGGGCGCAGCCGGATCGCCGGGACGCCGCGGGTGATCGCCGCGCCGCTGCCGTCCGGCGCGTCGAAGCGGGGCAGCATGACCTCGACCGGCTCACTGTCGTGGCCGCGCAGGCTCAGGCGCGGGGTGACGTCGTCGAGGTCGAGGTTCCACCGCCCGGTTTCGCCGTCGTTCCAACGGAATCCCAGAGAACCGTTGGGCACCACCGGCTCGCCCGTCGCGTCGTCGAGGAGCACCGTCTTCCACTCCTCGTCCCGGCCGTCGCGGCCGATTTCGGCGGCGGTGACGAACTTCCCCGGCACGAGTCGGCCGCCGCGTTCGACGAGGCTGACGAGGAATGGCAGGTCGGTGAAGCGCCGCACGTAGTCGGTGAAGAACGGCGTCGGACGGTCGACGAAGAACTCCTTGAGCACCACGTGGCCCATCGCCACGGCCAGCGCTGCGTCGGTGCCCGGGTGCGGCGCGAGCCACTCGTCGGCGAACTTGGTGTTGTCGGCGTAGTCGGGCGAGACGACGACGACCTTCTGGCCTCGGTAGCGCGCCTCGGTCATCCAGTGCGCGTCGGGCGTGCGGGTGACCGGCACGTTGGAGCCCCACATCATGAGGTACGCGGCATCCCACCAGTCCGCCGACTCCGGCACGTCGGTCTGGTCGCCGAACACTTGCGGCGAGGCCACCGGGAGGTCGGCGTACCAGTCGTAGAACGACAGCATCGGCGCGCCGATCAGCGCCATGAACCGCGACCCCACGGCGTGCGAGACCATCGACATGGCCGGGATCGGGGAGAACCCCGCGATGCGGTCCGGGCCGTGCGCGGCGATGGTGTGCACGTGCGCGGCGGCGATCATCTCGACCGCCTCGTCCCAGGAGATGCGGACCAGCCCGCCCTTGCCGCGGGCCTGCTGGTAGCGCCGCCTGCGCTCAGGATCGTCCACGATGGACCGCCACGCGGCGACGGGATCGCCCGTCTCCCGCCGGGCCTCGCGGTACATCTCCACCAGCACGCCGCGGGCGTGCGGGTAGCGGATGCGGGTGGGCGAGTAGGAGTACCAGGAGAACGAGGCCCCGCGAGGGCAGCCGCGCGGTTCGTACTCGGGCCGGTCCGGGCCGACCGACGGGTAGTCGGTGTCCTGCGTCTCCCAGGTGATGATGCCGTCCTTGACGTAGACGTTCCACCGGCAGGACCCGGTGCAGTTCACGCCGTGGGTGGAGGGCACCACCTTGTCGTGGCTCCACCGGTCGCGGTAGAACACGTCGCCCTCGCGGCCGCCACTGCGGTACACCGCGCGAAGGTCGGCAGAGGTGTCCTTTTTGGACACCAGTCGGCCGATCCTCAGCAGCGCGTCACCGGCCGTGCCCCCGGGTCGACCCCCGGTTCGACCCCCGACCCGGCCCCCGGTGAATTGTCCGGGAACTCCGTCGGAGTCCCGGATCGGTGCTGCGCACATGGTGAGTTCTCCCGATCTCGTGGAGAAACGATGAAGCGAATTCGGTGTCGGTTCGCGGTCCCAATTTACGACCGCATTTAGCCGCCGCGCAGCGAGATCAAATATGGGAAGTTCACACTCGGTTAAGAGGGGAGAGCTCTCGGTGACCAGTTTGTGCGGCCGTGCTTCTCGTATTTCGTTTGTCCAATTTGTCGACGTATTAGGATTTCTTTAATAGTGAGCGTTATTCAGGCAGCGTGATCACCTCAAAATAGAGCAACGACCCCAACCGGGTAAGATCGTTTTCCGCTCAAAGAAGACGACTTATAGGTAGGGCCGTTGCGTTATCAGTCTACTACAGGGCTTGCTGCTGACCAGATCGAGGAGCTTGTCGTGCGTATCTGGCAGATCGTCCAGTGTCGCGGCAAGCAACCGTGGCCTCTGACGGTGGGACTGTATCGGGCCGTCGTGATCACTTTGGTGTATGTCCGACAGAATTTAAACCAGGCAGCTGTCGGCGATTTATTCGGCCTCAGCCAGCCGACTGTATCGCGGATCTATCGAGGCATTCTTCCCTTGATCGGGGAGGCCTTATACCTGCACATTCCAGATCTCAAGGAGGCCATCCGTGGCCGACTCGTCCTGGTCGACGGAACCGATGTCCCGACCGGCAACCGCACTGGTCACGAGGACAACTACTCCGGCAAGCGCCGCCGCGCAGGCCTCAACATCCAGATCGCAGCAGATACCGATGGTGGCCTGTTGGGAATATCCGCGCCGATGCACGGCTCGATGCATGACCGCAAAGCATTCGACGAGTGCGGTTGGGAAGATCGCCTCTCGGCCACCCCTACTATCGCCGACCCCGCATACCAAGGGACTCACGCGATCACTCCGCGCAAGAAACCCAAGGGCGGCGAACTCTCCACAAACGACAAGGCGAACAACAAGATAATCTCTTCGCTACGATCGGCCGTCGAACGATGCATCTCTCATGTCAAGAACTGGAAGATACTGGCCACCGGATATCGAGGACGCCTCGCCGAACTGCCCAACATCATTCTCATCATCACGTCACTCGAATTCTACCGACTCGGCTGGTAATCCGTGGTGAATAACGCTCAGTGGCTGAACAGGACTTTTGCACTATCGAGCAATCTATGCTTGGTATATACCAAACTCTTTGGAATTGTTTTGGAAGCCTTTGGGGAGGTTTCGAAAAATCCCTCCCGGTGTCGCTATGTCCCTTTTCTGGAGGCTGTCCCCTGCGGGTTACGTATCCCAACATTGGTCGTCAATCGATTGGTGGAATCGCTCGCGCGTTCCCGAGCGAGTCGGGCCGGTGTCCGCGACCGCCGGAAGGCTTCGCCGCGCGACGACCTGCTCACCCAACGCCGCATGCTCACCGCCGCAGGCCTGCACGGCGCGGACGAGTCGACGGCGCCGGAACGGCTCGTTGAGGACTGGCTCGACGGCAACCTCGACCACGTCCGGATGTACCGGGAAACCTTCGCGCCGCTGATGGAAGCTGCGGAACCGGATGTGGCGATGCTGTCGGTCGCTCTCCAGGAATTGCGCAACCTGGCCCAGAGCGGCGGCGGCACAACATCGACGGCTACGCCACGCTCACCGCGGAACGCCGTTGGTCGCCCGACCAAGTCGAGCAGTGGTGGGGCGCAGCGCTGCCCCGGGAGCTCCTGGGGCAGCAGGTCAACTGGTGCAGGTGAACTCCACGGCGTGCCAGCCGGTTGCGCCGTCCGGGACGACCGGGCGGCGCTCCGGCGGCTGCGTCCTGCCGGTCCGGTCGGTGGCGCGGCATTCCACGACGTGACCACCGGGCGGGAGGTCCAGGGTGGCGCGCCACATCCGCCAGGTGTCCCGGCTCACGTCGGTGGCGAGTTCGGCGGGCTGCCACCCGCCGCCGTCGGCGCGGACCTCGACCCGGTCGATGCCGGTGTGCTGGGCCCAGGCGATGCCGGCCACCGTGACCCGCCCGGCGGGCACCACCGACCCTGCCCGCGGGCGGTCGATGCGGGACTCGGTCTTGACCGGCGCTTGCCGGGCCCAGCCCCGCCGCTCCCAGTAGTGCTGCCGGTCGAAGGTGGTGACCTCGGCGTCGACCAGCCACTTGGTCGCCGACACGTAGCCGTACAGCCCGGGAACGACCATGCGGACCGGAAAACCGTGCTCGGTGGGCAGCGGCTCGCCGTTCATGCTGACGGCGAGCAGTGCGCCCCGGTCCGGTTCGAGCAGGACGTCCAGCGGCGTGCCTGCGGTGTAGCCGTCGACGCTGGTGGTGAACAGCTGCTGCGCACCCGGCCGAACCCCGGCCTCCAGCAGGAGATCGCGCACCGGTACGCCGACGAACGTGGCCGTGGAGATCAGCCCGCCGCCGACCTCGTTGGACACGCAGGTGATCGTGATCGTGCGGGCTTCGACCCGGCGCTGCAGCAGTTCGTCGTAGCTCAGCACCAGTTCCCGTCGCACAATGCCGTGCAGCCGGAGCCGCCAGTCCTCGGCGCGGACCTGCGGCACCACCAGCGCGGTGTCGATCCGGTAGAAGTCCCGGTTCGAGGTCAGGAACGTCGGTGTGCCGGAGGCGACGAAGTCGGCGCCGGGCGGGATGGGCGGCACTGGGACCTTCGGGATGCGGGCGGCTGCCGCGAGCTGCGAGGAGATCACGCCCGCGCCCCGTTGCAGGAACCCGCCGACGATTCCGGCCGCGCCCGCGCCGAGCACCACCAGCGACGAGGTGATCAGGAACCGCCGACGGCCCGCGTCAACCTCGGCCGGCGCTTCACCGGCCATCTCCGCGGTGTGGTGCAGCAACCAGAACACGACGACCCCGACCACCAATGACGTCAGCGCTGCCGCCACGCCGTCCCTGGGGCGGGACATCGCGGCGGCCACTCCGATGACCCCGAACAGGCCGATCACGATCGCCCCCGGCCACCAGCGCCGCCGGGACAGCAGCCCGGCGACCGCTGCCAGCAGCGCGATCACGAGCACCATCCCGGTCTGCAGCGCCAGCTTGTCGGCGGTGCCGAACAGCGAGATCGCGAGTTCCTTCACCGGCTCCGGCGTCAGGTCGACGAACGCGCCGCCCACCGCCACGAACGGTGACGGGCTGTCGGCCAGGCCTGCCGCGAGGTGTCCCGCGCCAAGCGCGGCGCCCGTGGCGAGCAGGCCGGCCACGGCGGCGCGCAGCCGTGGGATCGGTACCGAGGTCATGCTTCCCATTCGACGCCGCCCGCCCCGCATTTGCGACCGGCCGAAAGGCTTCGTAAGACAACGGCAAGATCTGACAGAACGATGACGTCGAGGCGCTCGGCGAGCCGGTAGGCGCCGATCGCACTTACCGTCGGGGCGTGCGAATTCTGGTAACCGGCGGGGCCGGGTTCATCGGATCGGCCGTCGCCGACGCAGCAGCCGACCGCGGGCACGAAGTCGTGCTGCTCGACGCGTTCCTGCCTCAGGCGCACGGGATCGAGCCCCGGTCGCGCCACCGGATGGTGCGCGGCGACGTGCGGGAGTTCGACGTGGTGCGCGGGCTGCTCGATGGGGTGGACGTCGTGTGCCACCAGGCCGCGATGGTCGGCCACGGCGTCGACCCGTCCGACATGCCCGACTACGCCTCGCATAACGATTTCGGCACCGCGGTGCTGCTCGCCGCGATGCACGATGCAGGGGTGCGTCGCCTGGTGCTGGCTTCGTCGATGGTCGTCTACGGGGAGGGGCGATACCGCTGCCCGCGGCACGCGCTGGTCCGGCCCGCTCCGCGACGCGCGGACGACATCGCCGCCGGGCAGTTCGAGCCGCGATGCATTGCCTGCGGTACGCCGCTGGCGCCCGAACTGGTGCCGGAGGACGCGGCGCTCGACCCGCGCAGCACCTACGCCGCGACCAAGCTCGCCCAGGAACACCTCGCGGCGGCATGGGCCCGGCAGACCGGTGGGGGCGTGTGGGCCCTGCGCTACCACAACGTCTACGGGCCGTGGATGCCCAGCGGAACGCCGTACGCGGGCGTCGCATCGCTGTTCCGCTCGGCCCTGCACGACGGCGAAGCTCCGGTCGTGCTGGAAGACGGCCGCCAGCGGCGGGACTTTGTGCACGTCGCCGACGTCGCCGCGGCCAACGTGGCGGCGGTGGAAACCGAGCCGCCGACAGACGGTCCGGACGCGCTCAACATCTGCTCCGGCCGGCCGCACACGATCGGCGAACTCGCGGCCGAGCTCGCGCGGGCCTGCGGCGGGCCGGCACCGCGCGTCGTGGGCGGTGCGCGGCCCAACGACGTGCGCCACATCGTCGCCGATCCAGCGAAGGCGGCGCGGGTACTGGGGTTCCGGGCGTCGGTCGATTTCGCCGAGGGCGTGGAGGCTTTCGCGAACGCCCCGCTACGCCATTCCGCCGCGGTCGGCGGGGGCGAGCGGTAGCCGGACCTCGAAGCGGCAGCCGGGCCCGTGGTTGCGGGCGGCGATCGTGCCGTGGTGCGCCTGCACCAGACCTCGTGCGATCGCCAGGCCGAGCCCGGCGCCCGCTTCGTCCCGGCGCGCCCGCGTCCCGCGGAACGCCACGTCGAAAACCCGGTCCAGCTCCTCGGGCGCGATCCCGCCGCACGCGTCGTCCACCCGGAACCAGGCGTGCGCGCCGTCGTGGCCGGCGGCCAGCACCACCGAGCCCTCCGGCGGGGTGTGGCGGATCGCGTTCGACAGCAGGTTCCGCACCACGCGGGCGAGTTCGGGATCGCTGCCGGCGACCACCGGCCAGTCGCTGGTCTCGGTCCGCAGCTGGACTCCGCGCCGCCGCGCCAGCGGGTTCTCCGCCGCGACCGCTTCGCTGACGACGTCCAGCAGCGGGATGGCGGAGAAGTCGAGCCGCACCGCGCCCGCGGTGATCCGGGACAGCTCGAAGAGGTCCTCCACCATGCCGGACAGCCGTTCGGTCTCGGTGCGGATCCGGGCAGCGTAGTCGCACACCTCGTGCGGCTCGTCGACCAAGCCGTCGGCCAGCGCCTCGGACATCGCGCGGATTCCCGCCAGCGGGGTGCGCAGGTCGTGGCTGATCCAGGCGATCAGTTCGCGCCGCGATGCCTCGGCGGCCCGCTCCCGGGCCCGTGCCTCCCGCTCCCACACGCTTCGCCGGGCGATGCTGCGGCCCAGCAGCACGGCGACCGGCACGGTGACGACAGCGACCGCCGTGCAGATCACGACGGCGGTCGTCAGTTGCGGGCCGAACATGAACCCGGTAACGCCGAGGACCCCGGCCAGGGTCGCCAGCAGCGGGGTCAGCACGAGCACGGTCAACGCCGTGGTCAGCGAGCGCTGCCGCAGCACGTAGAGCAGGCCCGCGCCCACGAGCGCCACCGGCAGCGA
Source organism: Saccharopolyspora pogona (assembly GCF_014697215.1). Classification (GTDB taxonomy): domain Bacteria; phylum Actinomycetota; class Actinomycetes; order Mycobacteriales; family Pseudonocardiaceae; genus Saccharopolyspora; species Saccharopolyspora hattusasensis. The sequence continues at coordinate 2,164,757 of NZ_CP031142.1, read as the reverse complement.
CAATCCGATCGCGTAAGGCGCGACGTGGGTGAGCTCGGTGATCACGTTCATCGCGGGTTCATCCTGATCCGTCGGGCGGGGTTGCGGTCCCGGCGCGGCCACCGCTGGTCACGGTGCCTCCGGGTCGTACCGGTATCCGACGCCCCAGACCGTGCTGATGCGCCGGGGGCGCGCCGGGTCCGGTTCGACCTTCTCCCGCAGTCGTCTCATGTGGACGGTCACGGTCGAGTGGTCGCCGAAGCTCCAGCCCCACACCGCTTCCAGCAGTTCCGGGCGGGTGACGGCCCGGCCCGGATTGAGCAGCAGGAACGCAAGCAGGTCGAACTCGCGGCCGGTCAGCGCGAGCTCGACCCCGTCCAGCGTGCCGCGCCGCGCCCCCAGGTCCAGCCGCAGGGCGCCGTCGACCAGGGTCTCCCGGTCGGCGGTCGGCGCAGCTCGGGCCCGGCGCAGCACCGAACCGACCCGCAGCACCAGTTCGCGCGGGCTGAACGGCTTGACGACGTAGTCGTCGGCGCCGAGCTCCAACCCGAGCACGCGGTCGGACTCCTCGCCCAGCGCGGTCAGCATCACCACCGGGACCTGACCGCGCTCCCGCACCCGACGACACACCTCCAGCCCGCCGATGCCGGGCAGCATCAGGTCTAGGACCACGAGGTCCGGTTCCCGCTCGGCGAACAGCCGCAGCGCGGTCTCGCCGTCCTCGGCGAGGCCGACCTCGTAGCCGGACCGCTCCAGGTACCTGCGCACCACGTCGCGGACGGTGTGGTCGTCGTCGACGACCAGCACTCGTCCCGCCTCGGCCGCGTGCTCCATCGGCTCACCAATTCGTCGCGATCAGGTGGTTCACAGCCAGCGCGGTCAGCGCCTGCCCGGCCAGCCACCAGCGGTGGTGCCGGGCAGGCAGGAGCGCGGCCCCGACAGCGAACCACACCGCGAACGGCAGCCAGATCCGCTCCACTTCGGCCTTGCTCAGCCCCGAGACGTCGGCAGCCAGGACCGCCACCGCGGCGGCCAGCACCAGCCACGCCGCCGCGCCCCGGTCCAGGACGGCGCGCCGGACGGCCACTGCCGCCAGCGGGCCAGCCGAGATCAGCAGCGCGGCGAGGTTGCCGCCTACCCAGTAACTGTACGGTCGCTGAGCGAAATCTCCCTGCTGGTAGCGCTGGATGACCAGGTGGTAGCCGTCGAGCCACCAGAACCCGTGGAGCGCGAACGCGGCGACGACACCAGCGGTGCCCACCGACGCGAGGAGCACCGCACGAATCCCACGCGTTCGCAGCAGCACCACGCACACGAGCGGGAACATCAGCACCAGGCCGTAGTTCACGAACAGCCCGAATCCGAGCAGGACACCGGCGAACACCGCAGTCGCCCAGGCATCCGGACCGGTCCGGACGGACGCGACGGCCAGCAGCGCCACTCCGGTGGCCACGATCCCGGCGAACATCCAGTCGGCGGAAACCCCGGCCCACACCGCGCCCGGGAACAGGACCGCGAACGGCACGACGGCCCGCGCCGCTGTCGCCCCGGCCAGGGCCCGCACGGTGACCGGTACCGCGACCACCGCGAGCGTGCCGACCAGCACTGTCACGACCGCGGCCCACGCGCCGCCGCCGAGGCCGATCCGGTCCAGCCACACGTAGCACAGCAGGACTCCCGGCGGGTGTCCGGAAACGTGCACTGTCCAGGAATCAGGCCGTCCGGCCAGGATGTGCTCGGTGAAGGAACCGAGCATCGCACCGATATCGGTGACTCGCGGGACGTCGTGCAGGTACTCGGTCCAGTCGGTGAGTCGTCCGGCGATGCCGTCCTGCCAGCCGTCGATCAGCGCCAGCGAGAACGTCCAGCACAACGCGGCGAGGTATCCGGCCGCCAGCAGACTGCTCCAGGGCAGGCGCGCGGCCAGCGGCGGTCCCCAAGCGATGACGACGCCCGCGGTGGCCACCGCGAGAGGTGTGCCAGGACCGATGCGGGGTAGCCAGAACCCGAACAGCGGTGCCGCGTCTGCGTGCAGCGGAACGCCCGCATCGTTGAGCAGGGCACCGGCGACCGCGGCGACCGCGGTGCCGGCGACTGCGACGACGAACGCGATCAGATCGGCGCGCGCCGACTGGATTCCGGGGCGCTGGGGGAGGAGCCGCACCACTGCGAAGGTAATCCCGCCGGGCCTGTCGGCCAACTCGGCGGTGCGGTCCGTCAGAACATCGTAAGAACTTCTCGGACGTAATGATTCCTTAAGCCTGGCTTGAGTTTCCGAGTCGCCCGCTCTGGGTTTCACTGGTTGCCGTGGACGATGTGGACGTGGTGCTGCCGTGCTTGGACGAAGCGGCCGCGCTGCCCGGAGTGCTTGCTGCTATGCCGCCCGGCTTCCGGCCGCTGGTGGTGGACAACGGTTCCACCGATAGCTCCGCAGAGGTCGCGGCGGCGAACGGTGCGGTCGTGATCCGGGAGCCCCGGCGCGGTTACGGCGCCGCCGTGCACGCCGGGTTGATGGCGGCGACCGCGGAATTCGTCTGCTTCCTGGACTGCGACGGCTCGTTGGACCCGGGTGTGCTGCCGTCGCTGGTCGCTCTGGTGCGTCAGGGGAATGCGGAACTGGCGGTCGGGCGGCGGGTTCCGGTGTCGGCCGAGGCGTGGCCGCGGCATGCGAGGGTGGGCAACGCGGTGATCGCCGGGTTGCTGCGGCGTCGGGGCTTGCCGGTCCACGACATCGCCCCGATTCGTGCCGCCAGGCGAACCGACCTGCTGCGGCTGGCGGTAGCCGACCGCGCCTTCGGATACCCGCTCGAACTGCTGTGCAAGGCGGGGGAGGCGGACTGGCGAGTGCGGGAACTGGACGTCGTGTACAGGCCCCGCGCGTCGGGAACCCGGTCGAAGGTATCCGGCTCGGTGCTTGGCACGGTCCGCGCGGTCCGCGACATGGCAGGGGTGCTCTGGTGAGCCCGACCGCGCTCCTCGTGGTGGCGAAGGCTCCCGTGCCGGGCCTGGTCAAGACCCGGTTGTGCCCGCCTGCGACGCATGCCGAAGCGGCCCGCATAGCCGCCGCGAGCCTGTTGGACACAGTGGACGCTGTGCGGCGCACTCCCGGCGTCCGGCCAGTAGTCGCCCTGGCCGGGGATCTGGCGGAGGCCACCTGCTCGGCGGAGCTGCGCAACGCGCTGCGCGGATGGACGGTGCTCGGTCAACGCGGCGATGGTTTCCCCGCGCGGTTGGCCGCCGCGCACGCCGACACCGCCGCCGCTCACCCCGGCCTTTCGATCGTGCAGATCGGGATGGACACGCCGCAGGTGACACCCGAGCTGCTCGCCGCGGCGTGCGAAGCGCTCGACAACGCGGACGCGGCGCTCGGCCCGGCCGAAGACGGCGGCTGGTGGGTGGCGGGATTCCGGTCGGCCGCCGATGCGCAACTCCTGCGCGGGGTTCCCACGTCTCGTTCCGACACAGGTGTGCGAACCTTGGCTACGCTGCGTGCCGCAGGTCTGCGCGTGGCCGCACTGCCGCCGCTGACCGATGTGGACACCATGGAGGACGCGGTCCGCGTCGCGGGCCTGGTGCCGAATTCGCGATTCGTCGCGAGCTTGCCGGCCCCGTCGACGTGCCGGAACGTCGCCGACGGGTAACGCGGGGAGAACGGCCGTGCCGGTGTGTCCGGGACAATGTTGACGCCACCCCGTGCGGGCGTTGATGATCCACCGGTACGAAAAGCCAAGGAGTCCTTTGTGGACTCTCGACGACGCCGGGAATGAGTCTTGATGTCGGAATCGCGCTGAATATTATTCAGTATACCGAATACATTGCTGGGGATCGTGGCGAGCCACGCCGGACCCGACCCCCGGCCCTGACGCGCGTTGGCGCACGGAGGTGGAGTGCCGATGAACTTCCCGGTGTGGGTGTGGATCGCGACCCTGGCGGCGCTGGCCGCGCTCATCGTCGGAGACCTGGTGTTCGTGGGTCGCCGGCCGCACGCGGTCGGGGTCCGGGAGGCGAGCCTGTGGGTCGTCGGCTACGTCGCCCTCGCAGGCCTCTTCGGCGTGCTCCTGCTCGTCTTCGCCGGGCCCACCAGTGGCGCGGAGTTCTTCGCCGGTTACGTGACCGAGTACAGCCTCTCGGTCGATAACCTCTTCGTGTTCGTCATCATCATGTCGCGGTTCGCGGTGCCGAAGGAGCACCAGCACCGCGTGCTGTTCATCGGCATCGTGCTCTCGCTGGTGCTGCGCGGCGTTTGCATCGCCGCCGGGGTCGCGGCCCTGAACGCCTTCAGCTGGGTCTTCTACATCTTCGGAGCATTCCTGATCTACACCGCCATCAAGGTCGCCAGGGACGGTGCCGGTGACGAACCAGAGGACCCGGACAACGCGGTCGTCCGTGCGCTGCAGCGCGTGCTGCCCACATCCGATTCGTACGACGGCGGCAAGCTGACCAGCCGGGTAGACGGGCGGCGGATGTTCACCCCGATGGTCGTGGTCGTCGCCGCGCTCGGGCTCGCCAACGTCATCTTCGCGCTGGACTCGATGCCCGCGATCTTCGGTCTCACCAAGGACGGCTTCATCATCTTTACCGCGAACGCCTTCGCGCTGATGGGGCTGCGGCAGCTCTACTTCGTCATCGGCGGGCTGCTGGACCGCCTGGTGTACCTCAGCTACGGCTTGGCGGTGGTCCTCGGTTTCATCGGGCTGAAGCTGATCATCGAGGCCCTGCACGGCTCGCACATCGACGAGATCCGCTTTGCGGTACCGGACATCGGCATCGCCGCGTCGCTGGGCTTCATCGTCCTCACCCTGGCGGTGACGACCGTGGCGAGCCTGCTCCGCTCCCGTTTGACCGCGAAGAAACCCGAGGAGTCCGCGGCTGTGCGCGAGCCCGCGCACAGCGGCGACCACAGCGCATGACCTCAGCCAGTCGCATGAGCAGGCTGGTTGCGGTGATCGCTTCGTTGCTGCAGCCGCCAACAGCACGGACGACGACGCCGACGTGCGGGTCCTGCGGCGGCGGACGCGGTAATCGAGCCCCGGGAAACGCGTGAACTGGCGGAATAGCCGACCGAGTGGCGGCGTTCACTTCGTTATGAGCAAGCGGGTGCCGCAGGACGCGCCGTCCCCGCTCGAACCGCGGACGGCTAGGGAATTGCTGGCCGAGGAGCGCGCCGGTGCGATGGCGCGCGTCGAGGCCTTGGAACGCCACCTGGAGTCCATCGGCGAGGTGTCGACGTGGACCGGCACCGATGACGAGCACGACCCCGAGGGTGCGACCCTCGCGTACGAGCGGGCCCAGGTGCAGGGCCTGCTGGCGGACGTCCGGCGGGAGCTCGACGAGCTGGAGCGGGCCACTGCGCGGCTGGACAAGGGCACCTACGGCATCTGCCAGCGCTGCGGGAAGCCCATCGCGCCGGAGCGCTTGGAGGCGCTACCTGCGGCGACGACCTGCATTGCTTGCGCAACCCGCCGCTGAACACCTCGTCAACCCGAGCTCGCGACGGCAGGACGGGAGAAGGTGCGGCGGTAGTCGCGCGGCGTGACGCCCACGATGCGGCGGAAGTGGTGCCGGAGCAGCGCAGCGGTGCTGAACCCGCATTCACGCGCGATCTCTTCGATGCCCAGCTGCGTGTCTTCGAGGAGCCGCAGGGCGTGCAGCACGCGCTGCCTGACCAGCCACTCCACGGGTCCGGATAGGGCGGAACCGGCGGTCCTCAGGCGTCGATGACCAGGTCCTCCAACGGTTTGGAGCAGCAGAGGAGGATCTTCTGCTCGGCTCGGTCGCGGGGGCGGATGCCCCCGTTGTGCTGCATGTCGACGGAGCCCTTGAGCAGCGTCGCTTTGCAGGTGCCGCACATGCCCTGCCCGCAGGACGACGGCAGGCTGATGCCCGACCGCGCGGCGGCGTCGAGCACGGACGTGCCGGCGGCGCACTCGATGGTCAGCCCGCTGCGGGCGAGCTCCACCGAGAAGGATTCGTCCACACCGGGCACCGCACGCACCGGCTCGGGCGGGGTGATCGTGAAGCTCTCCTGGTGGTAGTGGTCCATGGGGAAACCGGCTTCGGCGAGCATCAGCCGCACGGCTTTCATGTAGCCAGCGGGGCCGCAGACGAACGCTTCGCGGTCGAGGAAGTCCGGGGCGATCTGCCGCAGCACGTCGGTGGTCAGGCGCCCGCGATGCCCGTCCCACCGCTCGGTCGGCCCGTCCGCCTCGCAGATGTGGCCGACCCGGATCCGCTCCGAGGTCGCCGCCAAGAGCGCCAACTCCTGCCGGAAGACGATGTCGTCCGGGGTGCGGGCGCTGTCCACGAAAGCCACGTCGACCGGGGACGCCAGGTCGTGCAGCGTCCTGGTCATCGACATGAGGGGAGTCACGCCGCTGCCGCCGGAGAGGAAGAGGTACTTGTCCGCCGGGTGGCGGACCATTGAGAACTCGCCGAGCGGTCCCCGCGCCCGCAGCACCGCGCCGGGTGTCATGTGGTCGTGCAGCCAGTTCGAGACGGGCCCGCCGGGAACCCGCTTCACGGTGATAGCCACGAGGTGCGGACGCGTCGGTGGGGAGGAGATCGTGTAGCACCGCTCGATCTCCCGCCCGTCGATCTCGACCGCGACGACGAGGTGCTGCCCCGGGTCGTGGCGGAACAGCCGGGGCTCGGCGGGTTCGAGGACGAACGTTGCGACGTCGCTGGTGATCTGCTGGACCTGCTTGCAGACCAGCTGCTGATCCGCCGCGTCATCCCAGTCGCGGCGGCCGGCCAGGGACCGGAAGGTTGGCGCGCCGTTCATCGCGTCAGGTGCGCTCGGAGGCGGGTGATGTACCAGTTGCAGAACGCCTCGACCTGGTACTCGGTGGGGGCGTATGGCCCGGGCTCGTACGCCGGGCTGCCGACCCCGCGCTGCGCTCGGGCGACGAGCTCCGCATCCTGCTCGTTCGTGGCCGTCCAGACCGCGAGCAGCTCGTCCGGGTCGTAGTCCACGCCGGCCTCCGCATCCGGGTGCACCAGCCAGGTGGTGCGCAGCAGCGTCCGGTCCGCGGCCAGCGGTAGCACCGCGAAGGTGATCGCGTGGTCGCTGACGAAGTGGAACCAGGAGTTGGGCTGCAGGTGCAGCGCCAGGTGGCCGAGGCGAGGCGTCGGGAAGTCGCCGAGCAGCGGTCGGCACGCGGCTTTGCCGTCCGCAGTGAACGATTCACCGGCGAGGTTGAGCGCGTCGCGCTGGATCCGGAACCCGGTGGCGCGGGTGTCCAGTTCCTCGATCAGCTCGTACGGCAGCCCGAGGCGCTGGCAGGTCTGGCGCAGCTCGGCGTCCACCCGCAGGTAGCGCTCGTGCACGGGGCGAAGCCGCGGCGGGAGGTTCTCCTCGGTGTAGCCGTAGGTCGGGAAGAAGGCGCGCAGCAGCTCGGGATGGCCGTCGCAGTGGTAGCACTCCCGGTTGTTCTCCATCACCAGCTTCCAGTTGCCCTCCTCGACGAGGTCGACCTGCGCCGCGACCTTGGCGCCGCGCAGCTGGTGCGGCAGCACGTAGGGCTCGATTCGCGCGGCCACGTCGGGGAAGTCGCTAGGCGGCTGTTCTGCGAGGCAGACGAACACGAGCCCGGCGACGCTGCGGACGTGCACCGGCTTGAGGCCGAAGCAGCTGGGGTCGAAGCCCTGCGGCTGGGACGGCGCGTGCAGCAGCGTGCCGTCGGTGCCGTAGGTCCACTTGTGGTATCCGCAGACGATGTTCCCGACCGATCCGCGTCCCTGCTCAAGGATCCGTGCACCGCGGTGCCGGCAGATGTTGTGGAACGACCGGAGGTTCTCGTCGTCGTCGCGCACGACGACGATCGAGTACGGCCCGAGCGCGATGGTGACGTAGTCGCCGGGTTCGGGGAGTTCGGCCTCGGTCGCCACGAAGATCCAGTGCTCGGCGAAGATCGCCGCGACGTCGAGGTCGAAGAACTCCGGGCTGGTGTAGAACGGTGCTTCCAGGCTGTGCCTGCCGGCCCGGCGATCGATCAGTTCCGCCGGTGTTGCCGCGATGTCTGGGAGTGCAGTCACTTCTACTCCTCACGAATTCCGTTCGGATTGAAGAGCACGCGCTGCCGGAGACCGGCACACCGCAAGCGTGGGGCTCGAACGGTCGGCGGACAATCAAACGTTCATGCAGAGAATCGTGCAAACTGCTTGCATGATTGACAGTCGGCTCCGGGTGCTGCAGCTCGTCGCCAAGCACGGCACCGTCACGGCTGCGGCTCACGCGCTGCACTACACGCCTTCGGCCGTCTCGTACCAGCTCCGCCAGCTGTCGGCCGAGCTCGGCGTGGAGCTGGTGGTGCCGCAGGGTCGCAGGATTCGGCTGACCTCGGCCGCCCGGGCGCTGCTGCACCACGCCGAGCTGCTCTTCGCGCAGTGGGAGCGCGCCCAAGCCGATCTGGCGGCACTCGCCGACGAGCCCGGCGGATCGTTCACGCTGTGCGGTTTCTCCACCGCTGCAACGCATCTGCTGCCACCTGCGGCCGCCGAACTGCGCGACAGCTTCCCGAACCTGCGCGTGCGGCTGATCGAAGCCGAGCCGGCCCGCTGCTTCGACCTGCTGCTCGCCGGCGATGCCGATCTCGCTCTGGTGATCGTCACCGCCGACACCCCGCCGCTGTCGGACTCGCGCTTCGATCAGCTGCCGCTGCTCGACGACCCGCTCGACCTGGTCACGCCCGCGGGTCACCCGTTGGCGGCTCGCCCGGTGGTGACGTTGGCCGACGCCGCGAACGAGTCGTGGATCGTGGGCCGCCCGGACAGCACCTACCACCACCTGGTGATCACCGCGTGCATGGCGGCGGGCTTCAGCCCGGACATCGCGCATTACGCGGACGAATGGGACACCGGCACTGCCATGGTCGCCCACGGTTTCGGCGTCATCCTGGTGCCCCGGCTGGCCCGGCTGCACCGCGACTGGCCGGTCGCGCGTATCCGCCTGCACGGGGAGCCCGCCCCTGCCCGCCGGATCCTCGCCGTCACCCGGTCGGGCGGCCAGGACAACCCCACGATCGCCCGTGCGCACGAGACGATCACCAAGACCGCGGCCGGGATCCTGCCCGTCGTCCCGGCGGCGGAGGCGAACTCGCCGCTTTGACGGCGAGGCGGGGGTCCCGGAGCTCATGCCCACGATCACTCGTAGGGGTTGAACGGAACTTCGTTGGGCTTGGCCTTCTCGAGGTTCTTCTCGAAGGCGCCGTCCTTGATCCCCAGGTTGGCCTTGCCGAAGTCGGCGCCGGTCAGCTTGTCCCGGATGCCGGACGGGAAGTTGTTCCAGCTGACCAGGTCCGGGTACTGCCACGTGCCGTAGTGGTTCTCCGGCTGCTCGTCGTGGTTGGCCAGGCGGAAGCAGTGCGTGCTGGCACCGTCCTTGTGGTAGACGATCTTGGGGTGCGTTCCCTCCCAGGCGACCTCGGAACTGGGGTGCTTGTCGTAGTTCCCGTGCGCCGAGGTCGAAACGTACTGCGCCTCGCCCTGGTTTACCCACACCACGACGTGCTCGATGTCGTGCCGGTGCCCGAAGGCGTCGTCCACGCCGTCGAGCGCCTGGTCCTTCTCGAAGTACAGGTCGTAGAGGTAGGCGCACCAGCCGTTGTCGTTGCACTTGGCGCGGGAGTAGGAGTTGGTGTTGTCGAGATCGGACTGGTCGTGGCAGTTCCCGTTGAGGGCGTCGGAGGGTTTCAACCCCTCGGCGATCGCCCCGTCGGGACCGATGGCCGGGGTGGAGTAGCAGCCGTCGCCGTCGTAGTCGAAGGCCGGTTGCCACTTGCCGTCTGCCTCGTCGAAGCTCGCGGGCAGCGCGGCCGGCGGTTCCGCCCAGGCGGCCGGGGGAAGCCCGACGGCCAGCAGGGCGGCACCTGCGACGGTGCTCACGGCGAACGACAACTTTCCCGGTTTTCCCGCACGTGCGCCGTTCGGCGGCGGGGTTTGCTTCCTACGCGTTCTTCCGTTCGCCGCAATGCCCGTCACCGCAGAACCTCCTGATCGACGCCGGTCGACGCGTGATCGTAGTGAGGTTTCCGCCGCAGGTGTAGGGGGTGTTCCGGCTCCTCTCGCCGGGTTCACCGCCCGTTTCGCACGCGCCTGGTCAGGTGAGCTGGCGGCGGAACAGGTCCGGCGCGGGTTTCGGGTCGAACCAGGTCGACTTCGGCGGCATCGGCCGGCTCGCGTCCGAGGTCGCCATCACCTGGTCGACCGTCGGTGGGTGCGGGATCAGCCGGAGCGCGTTCTCGTTGCTGCACCAGCAGGTTTCCACGGCGTGGTGCAGGTTCGGCATCGCCTCGATCTGGTGGTCCACGAGGTCGTACAGCTTCGGCAAGAGGTCTTGCTCGACGGCGAAGGCGTCGAGGACTCCCGCGGTGCGCAGCCGCAGCCGGTACCAGCGGTCGCCGAGGCCGACCGCCACCACGCCGGATTCCGTCTGCGCCGCCGGGGATTCCTCGATCCGCTCGGTCAGCGGGTGGTCGGCGAGGCGATCCAGCACATCCCGGGTGGACGTGCCCGGCGTCAGCGCGAAACAGCGGTGGTACCCCAGGATGCGCATCTCGTCGCTGGGGAACAGCGCAGCGAGGGTGAAGGCGCTGGGGTGGTCGGGACCGAGGTGGCCGTGCCGTGCGGCGTATCGCTCGGCGGCCAGCATCCGGTGGTGGCCGTCGGCGATGTAGAGGTCGCCGATGCGGCCGATCTCATCGCACAGCGCCCGCGCACAGGTCTCGTCGCGCCGGACCCAGACGGTGTGGGTGACGCCGCCGCCGGTCAGGCGCGCGGTGGGAACATCGGCGGTGATCTCGGCGATCCGGGCTTGCAGATGTCCTCTGTGGACCAGCATCACGGGCATCCGCTCGATCCCCGTGGCCTCGGTCTGCTCGTCGAGTTCCCGCACGCGGGACGGTTGGGCTGCTTCGTGGCGGCGGATCCGGCCCTGCCGGTAGTCGTCGATCGACACCTCGACCACGACCCCGGTCTGCCGGTGCCGATCGGTCTCCAACCGGTACACCACGACCGCCGGTTCGGACAGCGCGCTCCCGTGCAACAGCACGCGCGGCGGCCGCGCGGTGATCCCGGCGGTCTCCGAAGCGCCCTGCCGGGTGGTGCTCATGAGCCGTCGCCGAAATGCGTTGCGGGCTGCGGGGAACGCGCTTCGTCGAGGTTCACGCAGTGCAGCACCGTGCCCGAGGCGAAGGCCTCCATCATCCGCACCACTTCCGCGGCGACTGCCTGTTGTGCCTGCTCGGTGGAGGCCCCGATGTGATGGGTGCCGTAGACGTTCGGGTGCTTGGCGAGCCTGGACTCGATGTGCCCCGTGCTCGTCGTGGGCTCGTCCGCGTAGACGTCGAGACCGGCGCGGATGTCCTTGTCCTCCATGGCTTCGATGAGCGCGTCCTCGTCGACGAGATCGCCGCGCGAGGTGTTCAGGATGATCGTGCCCGGCTGCACCTGGGCGAGCAGGTCGGCGTCGATCAGGTGCCGGGTGTCGTCGGTCGCAGGCACGTGCAGCGAAAGGACGTCGCAGGTCCGCGCGAGGGTGTGCAGGTCGTCGACGAAGTGCACGCCGATCGAGCTGGCGCGGTCCAGGGTCTCCTGCGAGCGCCCGGGTTTGGCCACGGCGTTCACCTCCATCCCGAATGCGGCCGCGCGTTCGGCGAACGCCAGCCCGATCTGGCCCAGTCCGATGACGCCGACCCGGCGGCCGAGGATTCCTCGTGCGCGCGAGTACCGCTTCTTGTCCCAGCGCCCTGCCCGCAGGTCTGCGACGTTGTCGCAGATGCTGCGATCCAACGAGAGCAGCAGGGCGAAGGCGAGCTCGGCCACCGCGACCGCGTTGCGCCCGGGCACGTTGCACACGTGGATCCCGAGCCTGGACGCGGCCTCGCAGTCGATCGTGTTGGTGCCGGATCCGGCCCTGATGACCAGCCGCAGCGCGTCGGCGCCGTCGAGCGCAGAGGCGGGGACAAGGGTGCTGCGGACCACCAGTGCCTCGCATCCGGTGAGCATCTCGGCGAGCTGATCGGTCGTGGTGTCCGGCCGGTAGTCGCAGTCGTGGCCCAGCTCGGTCAGCTCGGCCAGGTGAGCAGCGGGGAAGGCGTCGGCGAGCAGGATCCTCATCGGTAACTCCCAACCAGCTGGAGTCCTGGCACTGTTGCTCAATGCGCACCGTGCTGCGCATGGCGCAATGGTGGCGGTCGGGCCGGAGTGCAGTCAACACCCGATCCGAAGGCCTCGCGCCGCGGTGATGCGCACGTAGTCCTGCGTACGCGCACTACGTCGAGCGCGGTAGACCAATTGCCGCTCGCCGACCGACGACATCCGAGGTCGCCGAACCGAAGCTTGAGCAGCAAGTGGATCCGGCTTCGGAGGTGGCAGTGATGTTGACCGAGTTCTTGGCGCCGTGGGGCCCCGGCTGGCACGGAGCGCACGGCGGCCCGGGTTGGATCTTCGGGTTGTTCTTCCTGCTGTTGATCGTCGCCCTGATCGCCACGGTGATCTGGCTGGCGGTTCGCGGCCGGCCGCGGCACCGCTCCGGCGTCGAGCGGGCGAAGGAGATATTGTCCGAGCGCTTCGCCCGGGGAGAGATCAGCTCCGACGAGTACCGCGAGCGACTCAACGAGCTGGGCTGATCCCGAGGGCCGCCGGAAGTGGTTTCCGGCGGCCGAGCGCATTGCTGACCAAGGGGATTCAGGGCGGACTGGACGCGATCAGCGGCTGGTCGGCGAACCACATCGACGTCGCATCCCGCCGGTCGATCGAATCCGCCATGCCGGTGGGCCCCGACTTGCGGGTGATCCTAAGCTCGGTGCATGGCGAAGTACTTCGACGTGCATCCGGAGAACCCGCAGCGGCGCGCGATCAACCAGGTGGTGGACATCGTCCGCGACAACGGGCTCATCGCGTACCCGACGGACTCGTGCTTCGCGCTCGGTGCCCAGCTGGGCAACAAGGACGGCATAGACCGGATCCGGTCCGTCCGGCACCTCGACGACCGCCACCACTTCACCCTGGTGTGCCAGAACTTCGCGCAGCTGGGGCAGTTCGTGATCATCAACAACGCGGTGTTCCGAGCGATCAAGGCGTCGACGCCGGGCAGCTACACGTTCATCCTGCCCGCCACCAAGGAAGTGCCGCGCCGGTTGATGCATCCGAAGAAGAAGACCGTGGGCGTGCGCATTCCGGACCACGTCGTCGTGCAGGCGCTGCTGGCCGAGCTCGGCGAGCCGATGCTGTCCAGCACGCTGCTGCTGCCCGGCGAGGAGGAGCCGATGACACAGGGCTGGCAGATCAAGGACGAGCTCGACCACGTCCTGGACGCCGTGATCGACTCCGGCGAATGCGGCACCGAGCCCACCACCGTCATCGACTTCTCCGGCCCCGAGCCGGAGATCATCCGCCGCGGCGCGGGCGACACCTCTCGCTTCGAGTAACGCCCCGAACACCGCGAGTGCACGGCTCCCGCCATCTGTTGGGAGCCGTTTTTCATTGCTCTGACCAAGGGATTCGTTCGCATCCGACGTTGGCGACGTTCACATCGTAGAACGTATACACAAGCCTTTGACGTGTACACATCCGCGATCGAGGATTGCAGCGACGAACCCGGAGCGGAGAACGGACCGATGGGCGAGCAGGAGACACCGGCGATCCCGCCGCGACTTGACCACGTGGTGATCGCGACCCCGACGCTGGACCAGACGGTCGCCGACTTCGCCGCCCGCACCGGCGTGCGGCCCGCCCCGGGCGGCGCGCACCCCGACCGCGGCACCCGCAACTACCTGGTCACCTTCGGCGCCGACAGCTACCTGGAGATCATCGGCCCGGACCCGGACCGCACGGTCGGCGACGACGCCCTCACCTTCGGGCTGGCGGCCCTGCGCGAACCCCGCGTCGCGGCCTGGGCCGTGCACCCCGCCGACATAGATGCCGCCGCGGCGCACATTGGCCCCATCGGCCCTGGGCAACGCCGCACGACCTCCGGCGAGCTGCTCCAATGGCGCCTCACCGAACCGCCGAACGGGCTGCCGGACGGCGTCGTCCCCTTCCTCATCGACTGGGGCACCACGACCTCGCCTGCCGTTGGACTGCCGGCGGTGGAGCTGGTGTCGTTCACGGGCAGCCACCGGGACCCCGATGCGGTGCGCCTGGTGCTGCGGGCGATCGGGACCTCGCTGCGGCTGGACACCGGCCCCGCCGGGCTCGCCCTCACCGTCTCCGGCGAGCACGGGCTCGTCGAATTCCGCTGAACAGCCCTGAAAACCGAACACGGATGGGGAAGCACCACCGATGACCGACACGATGCGCGCACTGGTCCTGGAAGGCCACGGCGCCCTCGACCGGCTTCGCCTGCGCGACGACTACCCGAAGCCCACCGCCATCCCCGGCCACGTCGTGATCAAGGTGCGGGCGACGTCGTTCAACTACCACGACATCTTCACCACCCGCGGCATGCCGGGCATCAAGATCCCGTTCCCGGTGGTCATCGGCCTGGACCTGGCGGGGTGACGTCGCCGAACTGGGCGAGGGCGAGACCCTCGACGGCGGCCTCGCGCAGTACGCGCTGGTGTCGGCCGAGCAGCTGATCCCGCTGCCGGAAGGAGGTCGAGAACACCCAGGCCGCGGCGCTGCCGGTGGCCTACGGCACCGCGCACCGGATGATCGTCACGAAGGAGACCGTCAAGGCCGGTGACAAGGTGCTGATCCTCGGCGCCTCCGGCGGCGTCGGCACCGCCTCGGTGATCCTCTGCAAGAAACTCGGCGCGCACGGGATCGCTGCCGTTGGCGACGACGACAAGGGCGAGAAGCTCAAGGCGATCGGCGCGGACGAGGTCGTCAACTACAAGACCGAGAACTTCCTCGACTACGTCAAAAAGCACCACGGCAAGCCGCAGCGCTACAGCTACGACACCGGCGTCGACGTGGTGATCAACTACACCGGCGGGGACACCTGGGCGCCGACGCTGCGCTGCGTGAAGCTCGGCGGCAAGATCCTGGTCTGCGGCGCGACGGCGGGCTACGACCCGACCGAGGACCTGCGCTACATCTGGAGCTTCGAGATCCAGGTGATCGGCTCCAACGGCTTCACCGACGACGACTTCCGCGCGCTGCTGTCCGGGGTCGTGGCCGGCGACTACGAGCCGCTGATCGACCAGGTGCTGCCGCTATCGCGGGCCCGCGAGGGCCTGGCCCGGCTGGCGGACCGCAAGTTCATTGGCAAGATCGTCGTCGACCCGTGGGGCGACGAGTGATGACCGAGCTGACCGCTTCCGACGTAGAAGAACTGCTACGGGCCGCCCCCTACCACCGGTGGCTGGACGTGCGGGTCGTCGAGCTGACCAAGGACCGCATCGAGCTCACCGCGAGCTGGCGCGAGGAGTGGATCGGCAACCCCGAAAGCCACGCCACACATGGCGGAATCCTGGCTTCGCTGCTCGGCTGGCTGATCAACATCGCGCTGACCGCGGGGGAGCGGCGGCTGCTGCACTGGGACGCGGCGAACCGGGACGCGGCGAATCGGGGCGCGGCGAATCGGGGCGCGCGATGAACCGACGAGTCCTGTCCGCACTGCTCGGCGTGGTCGGTGCCATCGCCACCGTGGCGATCTGGTGGCTGGCCACCGAGAACTCCACCAGCGTCTACTTCCCGCCGCTGAGCCGGATCCTCGAAACCGCCCGGGAGCACTGGGGCCGACATCGGCTCCGGCATCGGCAACCTGGTCAGCGGGCTGGCGATCGGCGTCGTGCTGGGCATCGTGGTCGGCGTGGCGCTCGGCCAGGTCCCGCTGCTGCACCGGGCGCTGTCGCCGAGCATCGAGTTCGTCCGCGCCATCCCGGCCACCGCGCTGCTGCCGTTCGCGATGATGCTGTTCGGGCTGGGCACCGAGATGAAGGTGTTCCTGATCGCGCTGGGCTGTGTGTGGCCGGTGCTGCTCAACGCGCTGGACGGCACACGTTCGCTGGAGCCCACGCTGCGCGACACCGCCAGCGGCATCCGGGTCGCCATCCCGCTGAGCCTGATCCTGACGGTCACCAGCGAGATGGTCGGCAGCCACCAGGGCATCGGGTTCGTCATCGTCGATGCGCAGAACACCTTCCGGATCAACGACATGTGGTCCGGGGTGCTGCTGCTCGGGGTGCTCGACTTCGCCCTGACCTGGCTGTTCGGCCTGGCCGAGAAACTGCTCCTGCCCTGGGAGAAACGCGCGGAGCGGACGCGATGAGCAACGCTGCACTTCGGACACCGGTGAGGACGACATGCTCGAAGTAACCAACATCGCCAAGGAATTCCCCACCCGCACCGGAACCGCGCGGGTCGTCGACGACGTCAGCTTCACCGTCGGCGAGCGGGAGTTCTTCACCATCGTCGGCCCGTCCGGCGCGGGCAAGACGACTGTGCTGCGCTGCCTGACCGGGCTGGCCAAGCCCACCGAGGGCAGCGTGCGCTTCAACGGCAAGGAGGTCACCGGTCCGCCACCGGAGTTCGCGGTGGTGTTCCAGGATTACGCCCACTCGCTGATGGCGTGGTTCACGGTGCGGCGCAACGTCGAACTGCCGCTGCGCAAACTCGGGCTGTCCGCCGCCGACCTGCGCCAGCGCGTCGACACCGCGCTGGCGCAGGTCGGCCTCTCCGAGGCGGGGTCGAAGTACCCGTGGCAGCTCTCCGGGGGCACGCAGCAGCGGGTGGCGATCGCCCGCGCGATCGCCTACCGGCCACAGGTGCTGATCATGGACGAGCCGTTCGCCTCGGCCGACGCGCAGACCCGCGCCGACCTCGAAGACCTGCTGCTGCGGGTGCGCGACGACACCGACCTGGCGCTGGTGTTCGTCACCCACGACGTGGACGAGGCGGTCTACCTCAGCGACCGGGTGGCGATCCTGAGCCGTTCCCCCAGCCGCATCGACGAGATCGTGCCGATCGACCTGCCCGCCGAACGGGACCAGGTCGGCACCAAGGAACTACCGGAGTTCGCCCGCCTGCGGGCCCACGTGTTCAGCCGGATCAGGGCGATGGTCAACAGCACCGAGCCCGCATCCGCGCACTGATGACAATGTGCGGATCGTTCTGCGTGGCGGTGCGAGTAGCGGAACCTCAGAGGCCGCCAAGCGGCTGCGCCGCTTCAAAGACAAGAACTATTTGGAGAGGAAACATGCGGGGAATTCCAAGGATCTTGGCGGCGCTGGTCGCGTTGCTCGCGGTGACTGCGCTGGCCGCCTGCGGCGGGCCGGAACTCACCAAGTCCGCCGACGGCCGCACCGCACTGCGCGTGGGCATCATCCCGACGATCGACGCCGCACCGCTGTACCTGGGCGTGAGCGAAGGCATCTTCGCCAAGCACGGGCTCGACGTGTCGGTGCACGTCGCCGACAGCGGTGCCGCGCTGATCCCGGCGACGATCAAGCCCGATCCGCTCGGTCAACGACCTGGCACACGCCAACATCGCGGTCAACTCGCTGCACAACATCGGCGAGGTGAGCATCAAGATGGCGCTGGAGAAGCGCGGCGTGGACGTCTCCGGCCTCCGGTTCACGCCGATGCCGTACTCGGACATGAACGACGCGCTCAAGCGCGGTGACGTGGACGCCATCTGGCAGGTCGAGCCGAACGTGCAGGCCGCCCTCGCCGCCGGGGTCACCCCGCTGATCTCCAATTTCGCCGAGGCCCGCCCGGAGGCGACGCTGGGCTACTACATCACCAGCGGCGCGTTCGCGAAGCAGAACCCGGAGGTCGTCAAGGCGTTCTCGGACGCCCTGGACGAGGCGAACCGGTTCGCCACCGAGCACCCCGACAAGGCACGCGAAGCGGTGGTGACAAACCTGAAGTTCAACCCGAAGATCGTGTCGACCGCGAACCTGCCGACCTACCCGCAGGGCCTCGACCGCGCCAGCGCCCAGGAGTACGCGACCTACGCGGTCAAGTTCAGTGCCGTCGAGAAGGCCCCGAACCTGGACGAGCTCTTCTGGTCCGGGCCCGGCAACTGACCGCCGGATTCACCGGTTGAAGGGCACCTTCGAGCGAAAGATTCGCCCGGAGGTGCCCTTCCCCTTTTCTCCGGAGCCCCATCGAGAAACACGCGAAACACCGGAACCGGCGGCGGTCCCGGCGGCCGGTGCGAAGTTCCCTCGATCGTGCGACACCCGGGCGATCCAGCACGACATGATCGCCGCCGACCGTGTAGTGTCTACGGTGGTCGTATTTTTCTGGGGTCGTGTTCGCGCGCACTCGCAGGATGGTGATGCGAGCGTGCTGCTATCTGGTTGTAGCTGGAGAAGTCGCCGTTCGAGATCCGCGACCCAGGCGGTCACGCAGTGTGAGTGCCTGTAGTAGTACCGGCTCCCAGAAGGAGAGAGACATGGCACAGGGAACCGTGAAGTGGTTCAACTCGGAAAAGGGCTTCGGCTTCATCGCGCCTGACGACGGTGGCGCGGACGTCTTCGTCCACTACTCGGCGATCGACGCTCGCGGTTTCCGCAGCCTCGACGAGGACCAGAAGGTCACCTACGAGGTCACCCAGGGCCCGAAGGGCCCGCAGGCCAGCGACGTCCGACTCGTCTGAGTTTCGGGTTGCCCGGCCGGTACCGGGTCCCGGGCCGGCCCCTAAGCTCGCGAAGGCCCCGCATCCCACCAGGTGCGGGGCCTTCGCCCGTGTTCAGGCGCGTCGGCGGCGGAGCAGGCCGAACAGCGAGGCGGCGAGCAGCGCGCCCGCGATGATCGCGATCGCCAGGCCCATCCGATGCAGGCCGGCATCGTCGGCGTGCCCGCCGATCACCAGCGCCAGGAGCGCGGCGGCGAGGTTCGCGCCGACGTACTGCGAAGTGCGGTAGAGCCCGGATGCCGCGCCCATGCGCTCGGCCGGGGCGGCGGCGTACATCGCGCCCTGGTTGCCCATGTTGTTGAACCCGTTGGGCAACCCCAGCAACGCGGAGACCACGAGCAGCAGCAGGATCGGCGAGTCGGTATCCGGCACCGTCAGCAGCAGCCCGCCAACGCACAGCGCGGCCGTCCCGACGAGCAACGCCGCTCGCGGCCCGTGCTTGCGCTGCAGCCGGGTGGCCAGCAGGGTGGACACCGCGCCGACGGCCGCGATCGGCAGCACCACCAGGCCGGTGCCGACCGGTCCCAGCCCCCTGGCTTCCTCCAGCCACTGCGGCAGACCGTAGAAGACGCAGTAGAAGGCCGTGTAGGTCTCGGTGGTTGTCCTCATGCGGCGCTCGGCCAGGGTGTCGGGATGCGTGTTCCCCGGTAGTAGTAGCGCTTCGCGCTGACTCGTGCCGGATCGAACAGCCCGACATCACCGTCGGCGGGCCAGATGCCGTAGCGTCGCCGCAGTGCTTTCCATGGGGTGCGCCGGTGCTTGCGTTCCTGCCACCGGACGACCTCTTTCCAGAGGTACGACCGTAGGTAGCTGAAGGTCGCGTTCGAGCATCCGTACTTGAAGTACGCGGTCCAGCCCCGCAGCATCCGGTTGAGCTGGTGCAGCAGGACCGCGAGCGGCTGGTTCGTGTTCTTCCGGCAGATCGTCTTCACCTTGGCCATGACAACGGCTAACGCTTTCTTGGCCGGGTAGACGTAGACGTAGTGCTTGCCGGTTCCTCGCTTGCGGTGGCGCTGGATGCGCCAGCCGAGGAAGTCCACGCCTTCGTCGATGCGGGTGATGAGAGTCTTTTCCGGCGACAGGCGCAAGCCCATCGTGGCCAAGACTCCCGAGATCTCCTCCTTCAGGGCCTCGGCGTGCGCCTTGGTGCCGGACACGGCTAGGCACCGGTGAGTAGCCCGGCGGTGTGATCCCGCCCGGCTACTCACCTCACCGCTGGCTTCGAGTATCAAGAGGACGCGCAGCGGTTCCTTGCCGATCTCCGCGAGCGGTTCGCGAAGTTCGGGCTGGAACTGCATCCCGACAAGACCTGGCTGATCGAGTTCGGGCGGCACGCCGCCTGGCGGCGAGCGGCGTGGGGGCTCGGGAAACCCGAGCCGTTCGACTTCCTCGGCCTCACGCACCAGTGCGGCAAGACGAGGAACGGGCGGTTCTGGCTGCGGCGGGTCACCATCTCGAAGCGAATGCGGGCGAAGTTACGTGAGGTCAAAGAAGAACTCAAGCGACGCCGGCATGAGCCCATCCCCGACCAAGGGCAGTGAGCCGTTCCGAGTAACGGTTCGCGACGCTGTGTGATCTTGGGGCGCGCCGAGCGGGGATGCGCGTGAAGACGCGGGATCCCTGCTACGAAGTGGTCTTCTCACAGATCAACTTCACAGGGATCCCGCGTGTCTACGACTGTCACATATACCGCTGTTCTGGAGGTATCCGAGGACAGTGTCTTGTTCCTGTCCGGACTGCTGCACGCCGAGCGTCTCCGGCGGGGTACCCGCAAGGGACGGCGTGCGATGGGGACCTACAAGCAGGCCGTTTTGGTGCTGCGCTGGTTCCTGGAAGACGCCCGGATGGCGGCGCTGGCCAGGGACAACGCCGTCGCCTTGTCGACGGCGTATGAGTACCGGGACGAGGGCATTGCGGTGCTCGCCGCGCGCCGGCCGTCGCTGCACGGGGCGCTGCTGGCGGCCAAGGCGGCTGGTCACTCGCATGTGATCGTGGACGGCACGCTGATCCACACCGACCGGATCTCCACCCCAGCCCCACCCGCGGGGTGGATTTGTGGTGGAGCGGCAAGCACCGCCATCACGGCGGGAACATCCAGGTTGTCTCCGCCCCGGACGGATGGCCACTGTGGACCTCCGACGTGCGACCCGGCCGCGAGCACGACATGAGTGCCGCCCGCGCCGACCCCGAACTGCTCACGCGGATCACCGACTGGATCACCGACGGCGCCCTCGCCCTTGCCGACCTCGGCTACGAAGGCGAGCCCGAGACCTTCACGATCCCGTTCAAGAAGCCCAAAGACGAGCAACTCACCATCGGCCAACAGTCCTACAACGCCATCCACGGCGCCCTACGCTGCCTCGGCGAGCGCGCCAACTCGCTACCCAAGACCACCTATAAGGCTCTGCGTCGCTACCGCGGCTGCCCCTGGTGCCTCGGCGACATCGTCGCCGCCGCCCTGGTCCTGCTCCACCACGAACACGGCCGCACCACATGATCAACAAAATTGATCACACAACGCCACGGGAGGTTACGCGGAAAGGCTCAGTGGCTGCGAAGCGTGGTGCAAGGTCACCTCGCTTACTACGCCGTGCCCGGCAACATCCAGGCAGTGGCGGCCTTCCGCACCCAGATGACCCGGCACTGGTACAAAGCGCTACGGCGCCGCAGCCAGCGCACGCGGATCACCTGGCCACGGATGAACCGCCTCGCCTACCATTGGTTACCACCCGCTCGCAAGATGCACCCTTTCCCCGACGTGCGCTTCGACGCCAAAACCCGAGGCAGGAGCCCAGTGCGGTAGTCCTGCACGCTGGGATCTGCGCGGGGGGTCGCCTGTGAGGGCCTGTGAGGGCGGTCCCTACCGCGATCGCCTCCGCGACCACCAAGCCCGCGCCGACACGCTCCGCAAAACCACCACCGGCACCCACCAACCACTACGCTAACCACCACCCCCGAGTGGGGAAATTCGATGAGCAACTCTGGCCAAAATCAATAAGTGGCGTCACACCTACCGGTGGGCGTTAGGCGGGCACCGCAATAAGTCGAAGTGGTGGGTCGTCGGCCACCACTTCGGCACGTATCATCCGACCAGGAACGACAGGTGGGTCTTCGGCGATCGCAGTAGCGGCGCCTACCTGATCAAGTTCTCCTGGACATCGATCGTTCGGCACCAGATGGTCAAGGACGGAGCATCACCTTACGATCCCGCCTGGCCGAGTACTGGAGAAAACGGCGCGGCAGGAACCCGCCCCCGCTGGGCCGATCCACCCTGCGGCTGTTGCAAGCCCAGCAGGGCCGCTGCCCTATCTGCGGGGACTACCTTCTGCACGCCGGCCATCAGCCAGCATCGCCCACCGAATGGGAGCAATGGCTGGCCGCCACCCGTAAAGCGATCATCAAACGCGCGATCGCCACAACGGACGGCGGGACCCCGAACAATCATCAAACCCGTCTCATACACGCCCACTGCCAACGGGACACCAACAGGTCCAATGGCAACCGCCCCAAACGGCTTCAGCCCGCCAGCTTGCCCTCGCGGCTTGCTTGAGCCGTGTGCGGCGACGAGTCGCATGCGCGGTTCTCAGGGTTATCTATTAGCAGCAATGCGGCGGTCCTATCCGACCGGGAGGTGTGATCCCTCCCGGCCACCCGACCTACTACTAGCACTGACCGAGCAGCCCTCGTAAGCTCGATATCGAGGACTGCCGATGAGTACTGTGTTCCATGTCCGCGGCGGGCAGCTTCCCACCGAAACGACGAGCTTTGTGGGTCGGCGGCAGATGTCGGCTGAGGTGAAGAAGCGGCTGTCGACGTCACGGCTGGTGACGTTGACCGGCCCGCCTGGGGTGGGCAAGACCCGGCTGGCCCTGCACGTGGCCCGGGAGGTGCGGCGAGCTTTCCCGGATGGCGTGTGGCTGGTGGAGCTGGCCCAGCTGCAGGATTCCGCGATGCTGGTGAGCGCGGTGACGGCGGCGCTGGAGTTGCCGGATCAGTCGGCGGGGGAGCCGCTGACCGCCTTGGTGGAGTTCCTGGCGGACAAGCGGTTGTTGATCGTGCTGGACAACTGTGAGCACGTGCTGGGGGCTGCCGTGGCTGTCGTGAGTGCCCTGTTGGGGGCGCCGGGGGTGCGGGTGCTGGCCACGAGTCGTGAATGGTTGCGTGTCACGGGGGAGCAGGCTTTTCCGGTGCCGCCGTTGGCGGTGCCCGGAGTGGATTCGTCAGACGATGGTCGGGCACAGGACCACGGCGTCGCTGAGTATGAGGCGGTGACGCTACTGGAGGAGCGGGCGGTGGCGGTGCTGCCGGGGTTCCGGGTGGACCAGGACAACGAGGAGGCGGTGGCGCGGTTGTGCCGACAGTTGGACGGGCTGCCGTTGGCGATCGAACTAGCCGCAGTGCGACTGCGGATGCTGTCGCCGGAGCAGATCTCACAGCGGATCGAGGACCGGTTCCAATTGCTCACCACCAAACATCGGGGTGCGCCCGCCCGGCACCAGACGTTGCGGGCAGCGGCGGAATGGAGTTTCGACCTGTGCTCGCCGGCCGAGCAGGTGTTGTGGGCTCGGCTGTCGGTGTTCGCGGGTGAGTTCGATCTCGAGGCGGCCGAGCAGGTGTGTGACGGTGCCGGCCTGGCCGAGGAGGACATTCTCGACGCCGTGTCCGGGCTGGTGGAAAAGTCAGTGGTGTCCCCGGTGCAGCGCGGTACCACGATGTGGTACCGGATGCTGGAGACCATCCGCCAGTACGGGCGAGAGCAGCTGGCCGCCCGTGGCGAGGAGACGCTGCTGCGGCGTCGGCACCGGGACTACTACCTAGCGGTGGTCAAGCAGGCCGACGCGGAATGGTCCGGGCCGCAGCAGTGGAAATGGTGGCAGTGGTTCCAGAGCCAGAACCCGAACCTGTGGGCGGCGCTGGACTTCTGCTGCACCGAGCCCGGTCAGGCAAGGACAGGACTGCTGCTCACCGGTGCATTGTGGTTCCACTGGATCGGCAGCGCTTTCGTTCGGGACGGCCGGTACTGGCTGGACCGACTGCTGGCGCTGTCGCGGGAACCGAGCCAGGAACGAGCGAGGGCCCTGTGGGTGCGCGGTTGGATCGCCATGATCCAGGGAGACCTCCCTAACGCAGAGCGTGCATCGCAGGAGGCCATCGAGGTGGCCGACCACGTGGGCGATCGGGCGGCCAAGGCCCACGCTACCCATTGGCTGGGATGGCATGCATGGTTTTGCGATGATACGGCGCGGGCGTCCGAGCTGGCGGAGCAGGCGCTGGCCGAGTTTCGCGCAACGGGGCAGCTCAGCACTTTCTCCCCCGCCCTGCTCTCCTTCAACCTTCTGGCCAGCGTGCATTTCGCACGTGGCGACTTCGAACGTGCTGGCGAGGCCTGTGCGGAAGGCCGGTCGATCTGTGAGCGTGCCGGCGAGGAGTGGCAGTCGGCCTCGATGCGCTGGTACCTGGGGCATGCTCGGCGGCTCGCCGGCGACATTCAGGCAGCAGAAGAGGAGGCCCGGGCAGCCCTTCGGATCAAGCGCAAGTTCAATGACACGCTGGGCGTGGCGTTGGGCATCGAGCAGCTGGGTCTGGTGGCGATGGATCGCGGTGACGCGAAACGGGCCGCCCGACTGTTCGGTGCCGTCGAGCCGCTGTGGAAGCTCCTGGGCAGCAGCCCCCTGCTGAACGCGAGTTTTTGGTTGCGGTGGCACCGCGACGGTGAGCGCCAAGCCAGGAACGCCCTGGGTGATCAGGCGTACGAAAAGGCCTATCGGCAGGGCACGCAGTTAGGCAATGAGCAGGCGGTGTCCTACGCGCTCA
This sequence comes from Saccharopolyspora pogona, assembly GCF_014697215.1. Lineage (GTDB taxonomy): Bacteria > Actinomycetota > Actinomycetes > Mycobacteriales > Pseudonocardiaceae > Saccharopolyspora > Saccharopolyspora hattusasensis. The sequence continues at coordinate 2,140,378 of NZ_CP031142.1, read as the reverse complement.
GTGAACAGGCTCCGGCGACTCCGACGCTAGCAAAGGTGCCTGCTGCGGGTTCCGCTTTGCCAGTACTGACCCGGCGGGAGCAGGAGGTCGCCAACCTGGTGACGCAAGGACTGTCGAACAAGGACATCGCCGAAGCACTGGTGATCTCGCAGCGCACCGCGGAAACGCATGTCGAGCACATTCTCTCCAAGCTCGGAGCCACCTCTCGGGTACAGATCGCCACCTGGGTCAGGGACCGTCTCTAGCTCCTCTGGGGGCTGCCGATCACGCCCTCCTGCACGCCCTCGGATGGACACCCGGCACCCGCTTGAACATCCGCGAGACGCGCGGCCTCCTGATCATCCGCACCGATACCCGTGGCGTGTGCCGCATCACCAAGCAGGAACATCTGCGGGTTCCCGCGACGGTCCGGCACTGCTGCGGCCTGATGGCCGAAGACCGAGTCCTGCTAGCACAGGAAAACGATTCCCGCAGGAAAGCGGCCTCTACAAGATGGAGTCGCTTCAGGAACGCAAGCTGCGTTACCGGCTGGGCATGGCCGCGTGCGTCCTGCTCGGCATCATCGTCATCGTCGCCCTCGTGATCGCATTGATCAACGCGTTGTCCGGTGACGGCACCATGGCCACGTCCTTGCCGCAGACAGTGGCAGCACCCGCACTCGCGTCATTGGCAATGTGCATCGGGCCCACTCCACGCGACGGCCCGGGTATATCCCCACTCATCCAACTCAGTGACGATGCCCGCTAAGCCTCGATCCACCGATGGCTGTTGGAGATGATGTTGGCGATGTTGATCTTGTCAGATGTGGGGAGGCGTGCGTTGCCCGCTGGTCTGCCCAGCCTGTTCCACTGATCAAGGTCTCCGGTCGGGCCCGTGTGGGCGGTGTTGGTACTGGTCAGGCTGCTGTTGGCGGTGATGACACGGCGGTGTGCAGGATGGTGAAGTGCTCGGCCCAGGGCCAGTGGGCGGGCAAGTGCAGGAGGGGTTTGCCTTGGGGGCGGGCCAGCCGGGCGGGGACGCTGACGAGGTGTCGGCGGAGGGTGGATCCTCGGGCTTTGGCGTGGAGTCGGCTGGTGAGTGCGCCGGCGGCGCGCAGCAGGTTATGGGTGATCGCGGCACATATGGCCCAGGCGGCGTTGGCGTTGAAACACCCGGAGAGGAGGTGGGCCAGGGGGCCGTCGATGAGGTCGGCGAAGGTGGTTTCGGTGATCGCGTGCTGCCGGTGTGTCACATCAGCATCCACCGTGGACAGTGTGGTGTTGGTGAGGAACGCGTGGTGACGCCACACCGGAAACAGAGCGTCAGCATGGTTTTTATCTTTTACGCGCCTGACGATCAACCGTGCGGTGATCTCGTGTTTGGTGCCGGCGAAGGCGGTGTAGGTGGTTTCGGCGACCTCGGCATCAGAGATCCATTCGCCGGTGTCGGGGTCCTGGACGGCTTCGGGATACTCAACCGGGGTCCAGGCGCCCTCGTCGATAGTGGCGATCGCGGCCCGGATCGCCGCGTTGTTGACCACGGTGATGGAGAACCAGGCCCCGGCCTTGCAGGCGGCGGTGACCACCGCACCGGCGTAGTAGGCCGAATCCGCCCGCACCCACAGCCTCCCCGTGGCCCCGGCCGCCCGGGCCGTGGTCAGGGCCTGGGTCAGCAGACCGGCCGCGCCCCGACCCGAGCCCGCGGACCCGGACCGTAGCCGCATCGCGGCGATCACCGGCGCCGCGATGCGGCGTGGACAGGGCGGCCACCAGCGGCGACAGTCCCCGCAGCCGCACCGGATAGCCACCGACCTTGGTGTGCCCGAACCGCGCGCCCTGTTTCTTCTTGCCGTACACCCGACGCAGCAGCGAATCAATGTCCACAAAGGTCAGCTGATCCGAGGCGTCCAGTATCGGTGTCCGTTCGGCGAGATTGATCAACAACCGGCGGGCCGCCGAGGCTAGCCGCAGGGTGTGGCCATGGGTGAAGGCCCGCAGGAACGAGCCCAGCGTCGACGGCGCATACACCCCGTTGAACAGGCGCTTCATCCGACCGTGGCGGATCACGTCGTCGCTGACCAGGTCAGATAACCCGGCCTGCTCGGCCAGCGCCATCACCGGCACCAGCCCCGCACGCGACACCAGATTGGCATCATCGAACCGCGCCGCCGCCCGCGACCACCTGTGCGACAATCTCACCGAAAGTGCCTTCAATCCATGCGACATCAGTGTTTCAGCGCGACATCAGTGTTTCAGCAACTCTGATCATCGCAGGTCAGAGGGCACTTTCGCTCATTAAACGTTGCTATTCAAGAACAATTCCTCGGTGGATCGAGGCTTAGCGTCACGGGCCCAGTGCACGGTGGCTCCGTGGGCTATCAGCTCACGCTCCAGCCGTTCGAGGTGGTCGGCCAACCCGAGCAGCGCCCGCTCCTTGACCGCGGCTCCAGCCAACCGGAGTTCCTCCCAGTTCTCGACCTCGCCGACCATCTCGCCCGCTTACCGCGGATGGTGCGCGTGGCGTGCGCGAGGTTGTGGCGCAACTGGGCGTCGGCCAGTGCCGTCCGGGCGGCTTCGGGGAACGACGGCATGCCGATGAACGTCGCGCTCATCCGCGGCCCGCCTTCCGCTCATGGGTCGTGCCGGGCGGGATCTCGGTCGCTCCGCTCGAGGGGGTCTCGGTCGCGGCAAGTACCTCGGCCAGATCGGCTGCCCGCAGCAGGTCTGTGCGTCCGGAAAGTCCACCTCGACGCCGAGCCGCCGCAGCAGCCGTACGACGGCGGCCCCGGTGTTGGGGAACATCGCGTCGTTGATGCAGGTGATCATCAGCGCGACCCGCAAGGGCGCCCGCTCTTCGCCGTCCGGTCCGACCGCGCGATGCTCATGGTGCCGCGACGTGCCGTGCCACGTGACCCAACCGGGAGAGATTGGCACTGAACCGCTTCGCCTCAGCGGCGACGAGTTCGTCGATCCGATCCATCCGCTGAATGTCGAAGTACATCCCGCGCCCCGGTATCAGCGCGCCCAGCTCTGCGAGGAGAGGAGCGAGGTTCACCGTGGGTCCGAGGGCATGTGCCAGGCCGGCTCCCGTCATGACAGGAATCGCGGTCACCCCAGCTAAGCCATCGGCCGGATACCGATCGAGAAAGGCTTTGAGAAGCCCTGTATAGGTCGCCTTGTAGGTGGGAGACGCGAAGACTGCGACGTCGGAGTTCGCTACCTTCGCATTCACCACGTACACCTTCTCGTTCGGCCACGTGAGCAGGTCAGCGCCGTAGTCGACGAGATCAACGACATGAGTCTCATAGTCGCCATCGGCGAACAGATGTCTGACCAGGTGTTCGGCGACGGTCCTCGTTCGCGAACGGGGCTTGGGATTTCCGATCACGATGGAGACGCGAAATGTCATCTCGATCCTCTCTTGGGTGTACGCGCACAACGCGCCCCCGAACGATTGTCGGTTGCTCGGGCGATGCGCCCAACCCGGCGCATCGCGAGACCCAGGCCTTATGTCTCGGCTTCCAGGCAACCGAAGAACTCCTCGCACGGCGCCGAGCTGACGATCATTGCTCGAGCGGGACACTATGACGCCGAGACCGATATCCCCGACTGCTCGAAGTAGCAGCGGTTCACCGCACTCGACGTGGTCGCCACCATCGACGTCCATCGGTCCCCCGGATCCTGATGGCGCATGAAGCTAGCCCACTCCCGCCGCATCTCGCGGCCCCGGACTCGCAGCTCGTCCCAGTTCGCCCCCCGGAGCATTGGTGCATACCGCCACGCTTCCTCGTCGCCGAAGAGATACGGCAGTTCCGCGCAGTGCGGAGCACCCCAACCCGACGTGGGTTCCTCGTGGATGAATTCGTAGAGCCAGCCGCCGCATCCAGCCCCACGCGCATCAGCCACGATGCGCCGAGAACCCTGCGTGAACCACTCTTCAGTGAACGCGCGCGAGGCATCGGCCTTCTGCGCCCTGACAGCAGGATCGCTGGCACCCTCAGCAAGCATGGCGAACGGCAACCCATCGTCGCGCGTCCAACCAGCGACGACCGCCGTGTTGATCGGAGACTCGACGTCCGGCTTCACCGGTGTCCAGATGGCCGGCGAAACCTCGGCGAACCGCCACTGCAGATCAAGTAGTTCGGCCGTCGACAGGTCGATCGGATCGCGGCCGGCAAAATCAAGGAACTGTTCGGTCCTCAAGGAGGCATCGGCGGCTGTAGCAGGTTCGCACAGCCGGTAGCCGCTCTGAAGGATGGCTCCGCGCACGCCGCTGGGCACCCCCCACCGCAACATCGCTTCCACTGCTGTCGCCCCAGCGGACTGACCGGCGATGGTGACGTTGCCCGGATCGCCACCGAAGCGGCCGACATTCTGTTCGACCCACTGGATCGCGTTCAATTGATCCCCGGTCGCCAACGACGGACCGTCGGCACCTTCGAGTCGCAGGAAGCCGAAGAGGCCCAGTCGGGCCGTCACGACCACGACCACCACATCCTGCTCCTCGGCGAAGAGAGTCCCGTCATACCACGGCAGCTCGCCGCCGCCGGTGAGGTTCGCGCCGCCGTGGAACCACATCAGGACGGGGCGACTCCCGTTGAGGTCGGGCGTCGACACACTGAGAACGAGACAGTCCTCAGATTGGTCGAGTGGCGCCTGCGGACCCAGGACCATCTCAAGCCGCGACGGATTCTGCGGTGGCACCGGTCCGCGTGCACGGCCCCGGTCGAGGCCTCCCAAGCCGACCGCACGCGAAGGCTCGAACCTGCTCGCCTCTGCGTACCGAAGGCCACGGTATGTCGTGACGTTGGACATTCCAGAACTCCCATCATGCCGACCGCATGACCGACATGATATGTCGCTGACAAGACGGTCGTAAAGATTGCGCGCCATCCGAACTGATCTCGGACCCTCGCGCGACGGGTCCCGCGCAGTCGAAGAATTGTCGTCGAACACCTAGCCAAGCGCGCTCCGCGGTGCTAACGTGCCCTTGATTCACCATCCTCAGTCGGGAACAAATAATCTCGGCGAGGGATTACCGAGCACAAAAAACGCTTGGCGCTGTGTTGACGCGGTGGACCGCGTCCCTCGCCTGTTTGTGCGTGTGCGGGTGGACGACGACACCGTGTCATCGATTGTCCGACACAGTGAATGAGGTCGCGTCCACCGATAGCTCTCGGGTCTGACCGCCTAGGCGATCGGCTCGGCCTCGTTGCTCTCTCCGAAGCAGATTCAAGGAGATTGTTCAGCAATGACTGATCCGATCAGCATCAGGAAAAGGACGAGTCGCACAGCCGTCGAACCCATCGCCTTCCGCGAGATCCTGGGCAACTATGCGTCCGGTGTGACTGTGATTTCGTCGCATGACGGCCACGAGCCGATCGGCTTCACATGTCAGTCGTTCTACAGCGTGTCCCTAGAGCCGCCCCTCGTCTCCTTCAGTGTGATGAGGACGTCTCGAAGCTATCCACGCATCCGAGAAACCGGCCGCTTTGCTATCAATGTCCTGTCACAAGACCAACGCGCCGTGTCGGACCAGTTCGCTCGATCGGGCCCGGACAAGTGGAGTGGGGTCAGTTGGCAATTCAGTTGTCAGGAGACGCCGATCCTTGACGGAGCGCTCACCTGGCTCGACTGCGAACTCGATGCCGAACACGAAGCAGGAGACCATTTCGTGGTGATCGGACGCGTTTGCGACATGGGTGCAGCAGCGTGCCACGAGAACTTGTCCCCACTGTTGTTCTTCCAAGGACAGTATCGGGACCTGGTGGGATGAGGAGACTCTTGGCCTCTACTCCGATCTCCGCCGGCAGTTCCCCGCGACTCCACCTTTGTTCCTCCGACAGCGGCCCAGCAAGATCCTGAAAGGGTATTTGATGAATAAGTTGATCGAGGTCGGCGTCTTCGTGCCGACCGTCAAGAGAGCGTGGTTCCACTCGGAGAACACGTTGTACAACCCGGGCAGTTTCGCACACTCTCTGCACGTGGTGAAGGGAGCAGAGCTATTTGGCTACGACTTCGTGCTGAGTCCGCAGAACTGGCGGGGCACCAAGGGCGCGTCCGGATACTGGCGCGAGACAGTCGACTCGCTGGCGGCAACCGGAGCGTTACTTCAGGCAACCGATCGGATTCAGGTCTGGGGTACGGCGCACATCACCGTCTTTCCGCCCGCGGTTATCGCGAAGATGTTTGCTTCCTTCGACGAGATCGGACCGGGGCGGGTCGGCTTCAACGTCGTGACCGGCGGCCAGAAAACAATGATGGACACCCTTGGTCTCTGGCGGGACGATCTCGACCATGACCAGAGGTACGACTTCGCAGACGAGTGGATCGACGTCGTCAAGCGCTTGTGGGCTGAAGAATCAGTGGACCACGACGGCGAGCACTTCCATCTCTACGACGCACTCTTGGACCCGAAGCCCAGTCGGCGCCCGAGGCTGGTCAACGCAGGTGCGTCCCCACGTGGATTCCGCTTTGCGGCTCAGAACTGTGACGTGGCTTTCATGGTTTGCGGCGACGACGAGAAGTTCATCGAGTCGGCCAAGGCGAGTAAAGAGATCGCTCGCGAACTCGGCAAACCAGACTTCAAGACCTACGGTCTAATGACGATCGTTCCGGGAGAAACCGACACCGAAGCCAAGGAACTCATGGACTGGATCGAGTCCGGAGTGGACCTTGACGGCCTCGCCGACCTGGCGGGTGGCTACAAGGCGAACGAGAAGGGGTTCAAGGACCTGAGCGCCTCCTCCCTCGCCACTCTCGGAGGTGAGAACTACCGCTCCGTTCTGCCGGGCGTCCTCGTAGGTTCCTACGACAACCTCGCACAACGCATTGCCGACACGGTCATCCGTGGAGAACTAGACGGGATCATGGTTGTGGTTCCAGATTACGTCGATCACCTCCAGAAGCTCGCACTGCGGACTTTCCCCCAAATGGAGCAATACGGGGTGCAAGCGAACGTTGGCCACGGCCTCTGATCCGATGGCACTGGTCCTGGACCCGGCGGTTCCTTTGACCGCCGCGTCCAGCACTGTCGGTGAGGGGCGAAACTCACTGACCCGTGGGGGGATCAGCAGGCCGAACTGATCCCGCACGGGCGAGGAGCTCGCAGTGGCACCGCCGGCACCTCCGGCTATCCGTGACACTTCGCTTGCGTTCAACCTGCCGGCCACTTCGTCGACCCTAGAAAAGTTGTAAGGACATGAAGACAATCGCAGTCGTTGGCAACCCCAAGCCCCAGTCCCGCACCGCTCACGCCGCAACCATGCTTGTCGAGGCAATCACCGGGCAGATGCCGCAGGTGATCGACCTTGTGGACTTGGGACCGGGTATCATGATTTGGGGGGATCCTGCCGTACAGAGGGCCGTTCAAGAGACGTCGGAGGCAGACCTACTGATCGTCGCCAGTCCGACCTTCAAGGCGACCTACTCAGGCCTTCTCAAGGTGTTTCTCGACCAGTTCGCCGGCAGAGAGAGCCTCAGGGGCTGTGTGACAGTTCCGCTGATGCTCGGTGCTGGGCCGGCTCACGCCATGGCCCCGGAGTTGCACCTCAAGCCCCTGCTCGTGGAGTTGGGTGCTACTTGCCCGACTCCAGGCCTATATCTGTCTGACAGGACATACGAGGACGACCAAGCGATCGCCAAGTTTGTGGACCGTTGGGGACCCGCTCTGCAAAGGCTGACCAGCATGGAACAGCGCATTGATCCCTAATGAAACGCGCATGGACATGGATGCTGACCCGCCGTTCGAGAGGTGTATCGACATCGAATGAAAAAGAATGATACGAATCGGAGAATAGGCGTGGAAGATGTTGAGCAGGACCGTAGCGGGACCGTTGAAGCAGATCGTCCGATCGCCGCGTCGTTGCGAGCCGGCAACACGATCTATCTGGCCGGGCAGATCGCGGACACGGCTGACGGCATCGTTCAGGCCCCGGACGACGTGATCGCTCAGGCCGCGATCATTTTCGAGAAGATCCGCGATATCCTGGCGGCGGAAGGCGCTTCCTTCACTGATGTGGTGAAGCTGGTCACCTATTTCGCCGTACCACTCGACGTTGAGGTGTCGCGGAAGTACTGGGAGGTGCGCCGGCGCTTCTTTGGCGACCACAAGGTGGCGAGTACCGGTATTCAAGTTGCAGCATTGATCTACCCGGAGTGCCTCATTGAGATCGAGGCGACCGCCGTCGTCGCATAGTTCCTTTCGATGGTTCACGCTACGGGACCGCCCCAACAGAATCGGTCAGTCCTTGTGACCGGTTCATTCAGTTCAGCAGGCGTGGGCTTGGGTTGCCCGAGACCAACCACTGGGCATCCCAGCCCGCCGCGCACTACCCTGAGAACCCAGTCCTCACCGAGGTCGGAACCAACTATTGATCGGGAACTTATAGGTGTGATCTTCGTTGTTCTGGCATGATCGCTGGTGTGCGGGACGCGCGGAGGTTGTCGCCTGAGGCGCAGGAGGATTTGCGGCGCAGGGTGGTCGCTGCTGTTCATGGTGGGATGAGTCAGGTCGAGGCGGCCCGGGTGTTCGCGGTGGCCCCGCAGTCGGTGTCCAGATGGGTGCAGGCGTGGCGGAAACGTGGCTCGAAGGGTCTCACCGGGCGTCGCCGGGGTCGCAAGTCCGGCGAGCAGAAAGCGTTGAGTGCCCGCCGGCAGCGCAAGCTGCGGTATGCGGTGGCCGAGCACACCCCGGCCACGTTCGGGCTGGCCGGCCTGGTGTGGACCCGCAAGACAGTGGCCGAGCTGATCCGGGTGCGCCACGGCATCGTGTTGAACCTGCGCACCGTCGGCAACTACCTGCGTTCCTGGGGATTGTCGCCGCAGAAACCGATCCGCAAGGCCTACGAACAGGACCCCGAGTCCGTACGCCGATGGCTGGAGGAGGACTACCCGGCCATCGCCGCCCGCGCCCGCCGCGAGGGCGCACTGATCCTGTGGCTGGACCAGACCGGGATCCGCTCCGACGCCACCGTAGCCCGCACCTGGGCACCGGCGGGCCAGACACCGGCGGTGGGCAAAACGGGCAAACGATTCAGCGTGAACGCCATGTGCGCGATCGGGAACAAAGGCGAGCTGTACTTCACCGTCTACACCGGCTCGTTCAACGGCAAGGTGTTCCTGCCGTTCCTGGACCGGCTGACCCGCCATCTGGACCGCAAGGTCCACCTGATCGTCGACGGACACCCCGCCCACCGCCGCAAGACCATCCAGCAATGGATCACCAAGCACGCTGAGGCGATCGAGATGCACTTCCTGCCGGGATACAGCCCCGAACTCAACCCCGACGAGATCCGGGGTGCCGACCTCAAACGCACCATGTCCACCAGCACAGCCCCGAAAACCCGCGACGAGTTGAAACAAGCGGTCCGCTCCTTCCTCCACCGGCTCCAGAAGCTGCCCGACCGAGTTCGCTCCTACTTCGGCAAACCCGAAGTTCGCTACGCCGCCTAACATCACACATTTGCCACCCGGATCAATAACCGAGCCTCCACGACACCGGGTTCAAGACCACGGCCGTCGAGGAACTCCCCGATGTGGTGACCGTGATGGATCCCATCCACGTCACGCGGCTGGCGGGCGAGGCCCTGGATGAGTGCCGACGCCGTGTCCAGCCAGCGATCCACGGTCATCGCGGCCGCAACGGCGACCGACTTTACTCCGCGCGACGTACACTGTCGACTGGCACGGGCCTGCTCACCGACAAACAGTGCGCTCGCCTCGATGGTTGTTCACCGACGACGCCCACGTCGAGGTCGAAGCGATCTGGGGCATCTACTAGCGGATGATCGCCGCCTACCGTCACCCCGACAAGAAGAAGCCGCGAGCTGATGGTCAAGGTGATCGACTCTATGAGCCACTGCGTCCCGAAGCCCCTGGTCGAGGTCACCAAAACGGGCTGCACCCTGACCAAGCGAGCCGCCGACGTGCTGGCCTAGTTCGACCAACCCGGCACCAGCAACGGACCGGCTGAGGCGATCAACGGCCGGCTCGAACACCTCCGTGGGAGTTCCTCGGGGAAGAGCCCCATTTACAGGGGGTGTGTCCGGCCGTCTGTGTAAGTGACGGTGGCGGTTTCATGGGGTGGGGATCCGCCCCTCGAAGTGCATCGTGAACGCTTGGAGCGCATTCCTCCAGCCTGAGCTGCGGATTCCTACGTTCGGCGAGCGGTAGTCCTCGAGGTTGCGGACCGCGTGATACAACACCTTGAGAACGGCCTGCTCTGAGGGGAATTGGCCCCGGTTGCGGACGACTCTGCGGAGCCGGGAGTTGAGCGACTCGATCAGATTCGTCGTGTAGATCACCCGCCTCACTTCCGGTGGGAACGCCAAGAACGGCACGAACTCTGACCAGTGGGTGCGCCAGAGCCGCACGATCGCCGGGTAGCGCTGCTCCCAGGCCTCGGCGAACGCATCCAACGCGGCCTCGGCAGCGGTGGCATCGGTGGCGGTGTAGATCGTCTTCAGGTTGCGGGCCAGCCGAGGTCGTCCCGCGCTGGGCCCCGGATCTGCCAGCGGGCGGACAACGGCGTGCACGACCCACCGTCGAGGATGCGGACGCGCTCTACCTCCCGGCTTGTGTCGGATCGATGTTCGGCGCCGTCGGCGACGGCGTGCAGGTCAGCCTGGAGCGTCTCTGTGAGCGCGTCGGGCTCCGCTTGGCCGTGCCGGAGGAGATCGACTCCTTGTGCTGCGGTACGCCTTGGTCGTCAAAGGGATTCTCGCGCGGGTATGACGAGATGCGTACCCGAGTGCTTCGAGTGGTGAGGCGAGCTGGGCACTTCCGGGTCATCAGCGACGCGACGAGCTGCACCGAGGGTTTCACGAAGCTGCTGCACGATATCCCGGGCGTTCAGGTCCAAGACGCTGTGGCATTCGTGGCCGAGAAAGTCCTGGATCTCTTGCCGGCTCACCACAAGATCCCAAGCCTCGTGCTTCACCCCACCTGCTCCTCCGCACAACTCGGCGTCGACGACGCCCTCATCTTCGCAGCGGCGGAGGCGGTCGGCTCGGCGGGACATGACACGACACAGGGCTTCGGGATGACCCGGAGCCCTGTGTTGCTGGGCCGGTCAGCCGAGGGGACCCGGCACGAGCCGGACGAGCTGGTTGACGTGGCGCGGCTCGAGCTCGGCGAGGGAGGAGACGCCGAGCAGCTTCATGGTGCGCTCGATCTCGTCGCGCAGGATCGCGATCGTGCGGTCGACCCCGGGGCGGCCACCGGCCATGAGGCCGTAGAGGTAGGCCCGGCCGATCAGGGCGAAGTCGGCGCCGAGGGCGACGGAGGCGACGATGTCGGCACCGTTCATGATGCCGGTGTCGACCATGATCGTGGTGTCCCGGCCGAGCTCGCGGACGACCTCCGGCAGCAGGTGGAACGGCACGGGTGCCCGGTCCAGCTGGCGGCCGCCGTGGTTGGAGAGCACGATGCCGTCCACGCCGTGGTCGACGAGGCGCTTAGCGTCGGCGACGTTCTGCACGCCCTTGACCACGATCTTGCCGGGGAAGATCCCGCGGATCACCTCGAGGTCCTCGTAGCTGATCGTCGGGTCCATCGCGGAGTCGAGCAGCTGGCCGACCGTGCCGCCGGTTGAGGAGAGCGAGGCGAACTCCAGCTTCGGCGTGGTGATGAAGTCGATCCACCACCACGGCCGGATCGCGGCGTCGAAGACGGTGCGCAGCGTGATCTGGGGCGGGATCGAGAAGCCGTTGCGCTTGTCGCGCAGCCGCGCACCGGCGACGGGGGTGTCGACGGTGAAAAACAGCGTGTCGTAGCCCGCGGCGGCGGCCCGGCGGGTCAGCTCGTACGACGTCTCGCGGTTGCGCATGACGTAGAGCTGGAACCAGTTGCGACCGTCGGGGTTCGCGGCCTTGACGTCCTCGATCGAGGTGGTGCCCAGGGTCGACAGGGTGAACGGGATGTCGGCCGCGCCGGCCGCGCCGGCACCGGCGATCTCGCCCTCGGTCTGCATCAGGCGGGTGAAGCCGGTCGGCGCGATGCCGAACGGCAGGGCGCTATGACCGCCGAGGATCTGGGTGGAGGTGTCGACGTCGATGGCCGGGCGCAGGACGTCGGGGTGGAACTCGACGTCCTGGAAAGCCTGGCGGGCGCGGATGATCGACAGCTCGCCCTCGGCGGCGCCGTCGGTGTAGTCGAACGCGGCCCGCGGCGTACGACGCTTGGCGATGAGGCGAAGGTCGTCGATCGTGAGCGCCTTGGCGAGCCGCCGCGTGCGGGGGTTGAGCTCGGGCTTCCTGAATTTCAGCAGCTCGAAGATCTCGGCGGGCTTCGGGAACTGGCGGGCGACCATGGTCGGGTCCTCTCGAGGCTGGTGGCGATGTGTCGGGATCAGGGGCGGAGCTGGGCGAAGTAGCCGTGGATGTGGTCCCTGACGCAGGTGCGGGCCAGGTCGGCGTGACCGGCGGTGACGGCGTCGAGGAGGGCCGCGTGCTCGGCGCGCAGCCGGGCGACGGTGGCCGACCAGTCGTCGATCCGGGTGATGCCCTGCTGGACATAGGCCTCGATGGCGGTGCGCAGACCGCCCATAACGGCGAGCATCACCTGGTTGCCGGTGGCCTCGGCGAGGGTGAGGTGGAAGCGTGCGTCGAGGGCGAGGAACTCCGCAGGGGTGAGCAGGTTGTCCTCCATGCGGGCAAGCAGCTCACGGGAGGACTCGAGGCTCCTGACCTCATCGGACGACGACGCGAGCGTCCCGACGACGGCGGTCTCGATCGCGACGCGGGTGGCGACGACGTCGTCGACCCCGAACGCCTGGGCGGCGGTCTGGAGCCGGAGCATCGTGGACATCCCGGCACCGGGGCGCGCCACGATGATCGCGCCGGACGACGGACCGGACCCGGTGGCCGTGCGGACCACGCCCATGACGTCGAGCACCCGGACCGCTTCGCGCACGCTGGAGCGACCGACGCCGAGTCGGGCGGCGAGATCACGCTCGCCGGGGAGTCGGTCGCCGGGCCCGAGACGACCCTCGCCGAGCTCGCGCTCGAGGTGGTCGAGCACGGTCCGCCAGGCGCGTGGGGTCTCGGCCATGGGAGCTCTCCTCGGTACGCGGATGTGCGGTCTGACCACACCGTACCATGTGGTCAGACCACATTGGGTGAGCACTCACTGGCGACATGGCCGTCGTGGCGGACCATCGCCCAGATCTTGCGGTGCCCCACGCCGGGTGCTCGTCGGCGTACTGGAGGATCCGCTCCCGTGCTGCGTCACGCGCCGGGCGTGGCCACGGTCCCTTCGCCTGGCCGCCGGACGTGGTCTTGGCCTGCCAGCGGCGCCGGGTCCGTTCCGGGAGGTCGAACTTCTCGCACCACCTCGCGGTCGACATCCCGGACTCGATCCGGATTACCTCGAGGTCCTCGAAGGGACCAACCTGCCCTCCGCGCACTCCTTCCACGCCCGCAGTTCGACTGCGGCCTCGCCCAGCGCCTGGGTCAGGTCCTCGACCTCGGCCTCGAGTTGCTGCTCCCGCGTCGACGACCCGGACCGGCCGGCCGTCAACGCGGTCTTCCCGGCCTCGAGGAAGTCGGCCTTCCATCGCCCGATCGACTGTTCGGACACACCTTCTCCCGCCAAGCAGCCTCAGCGATCGTCATATCCCCGGCCAACACCTCAGCACGATCCGAGTCTTCTGCTCGTGTGCATGGTGCTGACCGGCCGAAGACGGGTAGGAACAGCTGGGCGAGGGCGCTGCGCTCGAGCGTAAGGTAGAGGTTGGATCCTTGACGACCGTCGCACAAGCGTGATAGTTGTAATGCTCGTTCCTAGGAGGAGTTACAAATGGGATATCAGATCGACACGCTGGACCCCACTCGCACGGCGCTACTGGTCATCGACATGCAGCACGACTTCCTCGCGCCCGGCGCTCCTCTGGAAACGCGTGCTGGGCGAGAGATGATTCCGACTCTCAACGAGATGATTCGCTTCTCTCGGGAACGGCAGATCCCGGTCATCTTTACGGCGCATGTGCACGGGGAAGATGGCGCCGACATGGGTCTTTACGCAGACCTTTACCCGCCTATCGAAGCGCGCTCCGCACTCATCGACGGAACCCCCGGGGCGGAAATCTACGCCGACGTCGACAAGTTGCCGAACGAGCGGCTCATTCGGAAACACAGGTATAGCGCCTTCCATGCCACGGATCTGGACCTGATTCTTCGCGGCATGGGAGTGACGCACGTCGTCGTCACAGGCGTCACCACCGAGGACTGCGTACATGCCACAGCGCGCGACGCCATGTTCCGAAACTATCGGACTGCAGTTGTCTCCGACGCCACAGCCACCTACGACCACCCAGACCTGGGCTTCGGCGCGATGTCCGCTGCGCAAGTGCACCAGGCGACTCTCGTTGTTTTAGCCCAGTCAACGGCCGCCGTCATTCGGTCGGATGAGTTCTACGGGCTGCTTTCCGATGGTGCTTGACGCAATTTATTACGACCGCCTGTCTGCGCCAGAGGCTAACAATGGAAAGTCGCAGGATAAGTCTCAAGAGAAGGCGCTGCTGCACGGCGCGGACTATGTCGGTCCTCAGCGGGCGCAAGCGATCGCTGAGGAGCTGATCACGAAGGCCGGCGGAGAGGCCTCGGTCACGATCATGAGCCCGGTTGCCTCCGATGTGGAGATCATGGCCCTCGGCGCCGGGTAAGGGCGTGCTGACGTCGCTGCCGTACTCGTCAGCTATTCCGACCGATGCCGCCGAGAAGTTCCTTACTGTCTTCGGAGCTGAGTACGGCAGCGACGCCCTGCCAGGTTCCGGGGAGAGCGTTGGCGGCTACAACTGGCTGTTCATGTACAAGGCAGCAGCAGAGAAGGCCGGCACGACGGCGGCGGATGAGGTCGCAGAGGCCCTGGTCGGTCAGAGCTACGACGGTCCCACGGACGTGATGACGATGACCGATTCCCATCACGTCAGCCAGCCGATGACAATCGTAAAGAGGGACGGATCGAAGAACTCGTTCGTCTCCACACCTGAATCGCTCGACCCGAACCAGCCTGCCTGCGGATGACTGGCAGCATCGAAGGAGGGGACTCGATGAGTATCGTGAATAGCACGCCGTTCGTCCGTCGGGTTGGGGACTCGGTCGCTTTCGGCGTGACCGCCGATATCTCGCACGCAGAGCCTGACGACGCGCTCGAGATGGTTTTTCGCTGCCTGCAGGACGCTATTGTTGACGCCTCGGTGGGCGACATCGAATTCGTCGATGCTGATCTCAGGTATCCGGGCGGGCGCGTGCCTGAAGCTGCCCAAGTCGAACGCATGTGGCGCCAACACTTTGCCGGAAACATCCCCTTGCTCCGCGTCGAGCCGAGCGGAGACGGCCCGGGGGGCATTGCCGAACTGACCGGACGGGGCAGAATCGGCGAGAGAAATTCAGCTCGAGGGCCAATCTTTGCTGGTTTCGACGAGAACGAGCTCGGATGGCAGTATTCACCGATTCTTTGGGAATCCGGGGTGCCAGACATTCTCGCTTCCTGGCGAAGGCGTGGCCTCGAACACATCGCAAGTCACGACGTTCGAGCCGATCTTCGCTATGGAGCGGATAAGAACGCCGTCCTTGACCTCTACCTGCCACGCACCCCTGAGCCGCGGCCCTTGGCCATCTTCCTGCACGGTGGCTATTTCCAGATGATGGACAAGGCCGACAATGGGCACTTCACCAAGGGAATCCTCGACAGCGGTTTCGCGGTCGCTGTTCTCAACTACAGTCTCTGTCCCGACGTCGGCCTTGCGGATATCGTGGCGCAGGTTGATGAGGCGTGTTCGTGGCTGTATGCGAACGCGCACGACCTCGGATATCGCGACAGCGGAGCTGTGGTCATTGGGCACTCGGCAGGCGCGCATCTAGCCGCAATGATGTGCGCAGGCGTCCGAGGAAAGCCGGAAGAAAAGTTCTTGGGTGGCTTTCTTGGAGTCAGTGGCCTCTATGATCTGACTCCTCTGCTTCTCATGCCGGTGGCCTCCACGCTGGGACTCCAACGGGCAAACGGTTTCCGAGGATTGAGTCCGATGTTCCTGGCGCCGCCGGCTAACCTTCGAGCCATCGTGGCCGTGGGCGCACAGGAATCCAGTGAATTTCACGTTCAGACGGAGCAGCTCAAGATGCAGTGGGCGTCACATGTCGGGGAGGTCGCATCCCTGCTTGTACCGAATGTCTCTCATT
This sequence comes from Saccharopolyspora pogona, assembly GCF_014697215.1. Classification (GTDB taxonomy): domain Bacteria; phylum Actinomycetota; class Actinomycetes; order Mycobacteriales; family Pseudonocardiaceae; genus Saccharopolyspora; species Saccharopolyspora hattusasensis. The sequence continues at coordinate 2,124,222 of NZ_CP031142.1, read as the reverse complement.
TCGGGGTGATGGAGCACCTAGTCGAAGGTGTGCTGTTGGACGCTGCCCTTGATCTGCTTGGACAGGAATAGGCGCGACGAGACCGGCTCAAATGAACGAGAGTGGCGTGGCGTCGGTGGGAGGGCGGGACTGCTGCACGAACCGGTGACAGTTTGACCTGCCCTACGGCCTGGTTTCCACTCGCGGTGTTGAGTCTTCAGGCGGGAACGGTGTCTGCGGGTGAGGCGCTCGTACTCGATCTGGGCCCTGGAGCCGAGCGCTGAGTGGCGGCGCTGGCGGTTGTGGAAGATCTCGATGTACTCGAAGATCGCGCTCGCAAGCTCGACGTGGTCTTCCATTTGCGGCGGTTCAGGGGCTCGATCTGCATCGAGGAGCCTGTTGCAAAATTACGCCCACCACGGACCGTGATCGATCGATCACGGCTGAGATGGCCACTGGCGGACAAACGGCGGCGATCGAGACTGATTTGGTACTTCGGTTCAGTCGTTTTCGCCGAAAACGCAACAGGCTCCGAGGACCAGAAACTCTCCCTCATCGCGTTGTCCAGGCCGTCCCCGACCGTGCCTAAGGAGGACAGCGCTCAGCGGAGCGGACCCGCTCACCGAAGGCCCAGAGGAAGTGAACTGACCTGACTCGACCGGTGGATGCAACACCGGTCTGTTGGAGCGAGGCTAGTTGGTCGTCGAGTGCCTCGGCGGGTGTCTTCCGTCCCAAGTGTCTTTGCGGAATCTACCGTTGAGAGTCGCAGCGACCGGCCGTGATGTTCTCAGCGGCCCAGCGGGACAGGTCGGTTGTCCTTGGGGAAGTACTGGCGCAGCAGCCCGTGGGTGTCTCGTTGCTGCCGCGCTGCCAGGGGCTGTGCGGGTCGGCGAAGTAGACCGCGATGCCGGTGTCGATCTCGAGCTGACGTGCTGAGCGAGCTCCTTGCCGCGGTCGCAGGTCAGCGAGCGGCGCAGCTGTTCGGACATCGTGGCCATCTGGGTGGTGCCGCGGAGCGTCCGAGCGCGTGGTCGGGAGGCACGGCACGCAGGTCCCGGCGTTCCACTGGTCGATCAGTCCCCTTCGGGGTATTGACAAAATGGGTATTGACAAAACAACGACGATCGCAAAATATTCGTAACGTCCGTGACGTCTTCGCACCATACGTTCATCGCAAGGTGTTCATGTCTTGCCTCAGGAGGCGCTGTGAAATTCAAGTTGTGTGCTCGTCGAGGGAGCTCCACTCCGCGCCGCGTGGCGGCAGTTGTCACCAGCCTTGTGTTGGCCGGGCTCACGCTGGCGGCGTGCGGGAGCGACTCCGGGAACTCGTCCGACGGTGCAGCCAAAGGCGCTCCCAAGGTCGCGATCTTGACGAGCGTCGGACTCAAGGACTCCGGCCTCGGCCGAATGACCCAGGCGGGCGGCGATGAGATCGCCAAGAAGTTCGGAGCCAAGGTCGATGTAGCGGGCGACATCAAACCCGAGACATGGGCAGACACCTTCCGCAACTACGCATCGCGCGGCTACAACCTGGTGATCGCCAACGACATCACAGGTCAGGCAGCAGCGCTCGAAGTGGGCCCCGAGTTCCCCGACACGGACTTCGTGGTTGTGGGCGGCTACAAGTCCCAGGCACCCAACGTCTCTGCAGTGACGAATGACTACAAGGATGCCGGCTATCTCGCGGGCCTGGCTGCGGGCGTGGCGAGCAAGACGAACCACGTCGCCGGAATCGGAGCCGACGACTCTATTGCGCCGATCAAGGAATTGATGGATGGCTACGCCGCCGGAGTCAAGAAGGTGAACCCGAGCGCCACCGTCGATATCTCCTACACCGGCATTCCTACCGGCGATCCGATCAAGGCCACCCAGCAGGCGACTGCCGCCCTCGACAAGGGTGCCGACGTCATCTTCGGTGTTACCAATGATGGGCAACCGGGCCTCTTCAAGGCGGCCGAGAACGCCGGTGCGTATGCGATCGGCTTCGGGGTGGACGAGAACGAGATGGCCCCGAAGACCGTGATTACCTCCCTGAAGTTCGACTTCGTTGGCATGATGGTGCGGACCTTCCAGCGCTATCACGACGGATCGCTGGCGCCTGAGGTCGTCTCCGAGGGCTACAAGCAGGACGTCTTCTCTCTCGCGGACTTCCGCGGATTGCTCCCCAACGACAAGGTCAGCAAGATCAACGCTGACGTCGCAGCCGCCACCGCTAACTGAGGACATTCGGCATGGATCTGTTGCGAATCTCGCCGCCCCGGGCGGTGGTCGCCGCGGTGCTCGCGCTCTTGACGAGTGCTCTCGCCGCGTTGACCGTGGGTGTCTCACCCTGGTCAACCCTGGCGACCATCGTCTCAGGGGCGGTAGGGACCACCTACGCCCTCGGTTCGACGATGAATTCTGCGGCGGTCCTGACGATGCTCGGTTTGAGTTTCGCATTCGGGCTGCGCGGACACGTCATCAACATCGGAATGCAGGGACAGTTTCTGCTCGGCACAGTCGGCTCGCTCCTGGTGGCAACCTCCGTCAGTCTCCCGACGGCGCTGCACCTACCGGCGTGCCTTCTCGGTGGAGCTGTCGGCGGAGCCCTGTGGGCGCTGATTCCGGCATTGATGAAGATGCAGCGCGGTGCGAATGAACTGGTGACGACGCTGATGATGAACTTCATTGGCGTTGCGTTGGTCGCGTATCTCCTGCGCGGTCCGCTGAAAGACGCCAACGCTGATTTGCCGGAGAGCGTCGTCCTTCCGCACTCGGCTCGCCTGCCGATCATCATGCCCGGAAGTCGAGCGAGCGCGGGCATCGTCGTCGCTGTCGGATGCGTCCTCCTGATCGGCTTCCTGCTGCGATACACCAGGTGGGGCTTCAAGCTCAGCAGTGTCGGGATGAATCCCGAGGCGGCGCGCTACGCCGGCTTCAACGTCCGTTCCATCAAGCTGCAAGCGTTCCTCGTCAGCGGTGCCCTGTCAGGGATAGCGGGCGCGATGGTCCTGCAGGGCGAGAAGTATCGCTTGCAGGAGGGTCTGATCGACAACTGGTACATCGGAATCGTGGTTGGCCTCATCGGCGGAGGATCGGCCCTCGGATGCCTCGTCGCGGCGGTGGGATTTGGAGCACTGCAGACTGGGGCGTTCGAAGCTCAATTGAACCTCGGAGTGCCCGCCGCGATCGTGGACCTAATGCAGGGAGCGGTGATCGTGATGTTCCTCCTGGTTGCTCGCGCACCGGACATCCGCGCGGTCATGAAACGACATCAGAGGTCTCGTGAGCGACCCACCCGCGCGGCGGTCTCGCGGGGCGACGCGGATGTCGTGTCGACCAGCACACGAGAAGGGGAGCGCTCGTCATGAATGACGTCAGCACGATCCTTGTCTCTGCGATTGCGTTGACGACGCCGCTTCTCCTCGCAGCCATGGGAGGCCTGCTCTCGGAACGAGCGGGCGTGTTCGCTCTCGCGCTGGAGGGCTACATGCTCGTCGGCGCGTTCCTCGCTGTCATAGTGGCCCGAGATACCAATGCCTACATCGGAGCCATCGCCGGAGGAATCGGTGGAATGCTCTTGGCCTGGGGGTTCGCCGAACTCTCGATTCGGCTGCGCATCAACCAGGTGACCGCCGCGATCGGCCTGATCACCTTGGCGAGCGGTGCCACGACCTTCTTCAACGACGTGATCCTCGGCAAGACCGGGACGCCCTACCAGCGGGCACCCAGCCTACCTCGCCTCGAGATTCCGCTACTTTCCGACATCCCCGTGATCGGGCAGGCGCTCTTTGCTCAGAATATCCTCGTCTATATCGCCTACGGCGTGGCCGCGTTCCTAGCGTACTACCTGACGAAGAGCCACTCCGGCATGCGACTGTCCTCAGTGGGCGAGGCTCCGCGGGTTGCCGAGACGCGAGGCATCCCGGTCTCGACGACCCGCAATGGAGCCGTGCTTGTCAGCGGGCTCCTAGCTGGGCTCGGCGGCGCGATGCTGACGCTGGGTATCCTCAGCTCGTTCACTGCTGGCGTGTCGGGAGGCAGGGGATTCATCGCACTGGCGGCCATCGTCGTCGGTGGCTGGCGGCCACTCAGTGTGCTATTCGCCACGTTGATGTTCGGTACGGCCGACGCATTGCAGCTGTGGATGAACGCCCGTGGCATGGACGTGCCCCCCGAGATCTTGGGCATGTTTCCATACGTACTGGCGATGGTGGCCCTGTGCCTGTTCGTCAGTCATCGGGCGCCTGGCGCCTTGGGCGTTCCTTTCCATCGCGAGCTCAGGGGGTAGGGCCATCATGACTGTCGCCACCTTGGAAATGCGCGGAATTTCAAAGCAGTTCGGAGGCCGGTTCGCCAACGAGCATGTTGACTTCGCCGTTATGCCCGGCGAGATTCATGCCCTGATTGGCGAGAACGGTGCGGGCAAGACCACACTGATGAACATCGCGTCAGGCCTGTACAGGCAGGACGAGGGGCACGTCTTGGTCGAGGGCGACACCTGCGACTGGGCAGATCCGCTCGAGGCACTCGAGGGCGGGGTGGCGATGGTGCACCAAACATTCATGCTGGTCGACACCTTCACCGTCGCGGAGAACGTCGCGCTGGGTAGCAGGAAGGGTCTGGGACACAGTTCGCGCGACCAGTTGGCGCAGGAGATCGCGGCTGTCGCGGACGAGTTCGGAATCTCGATGGGCAGGGCGTCCGACACAGGCGTGAACTGGACGAGCAGACGCGGCCGAGACTTGTCTCCCTCGGAGAAACAACGGGTCGCAATCCTGTCGGCGCTCTATCGCCACTCAAAGCTCCTCGTTCTTGATGAGCCGACGTCTGTTCTGTCTCCCGAAGAGACGAAGTCATTCTTCGACGTACTCTGTAAGCTGAAGGCTGCGGGTCTTGCCATCGTCTTCATCAGTCACAAGGTTCGCGAGGTCCTAGAGCTCTGCGACAAGGTAACGGTGATGCGCGGAGGTCGTGTCGTCGCCGCTGCCAACGTGAATGAGCTCGACGACGAGAGTCTTGCGGCGCTCATGGTGGGCCGCGACATCCACCCCGCGTTGCGAACGACCAATACCGTTCGTCCGACGGAGGTCCTGCGAGTCTCAGATCTGTGGGCGAAGGGGGATCGGGGAGCGTGGGCGCTCAAGGGAGTGGGGCTGAGCCTGAGACAAGGCGAGATCCTGGGCGTTGCAGGAGTCGATGGAAGCGGACAGCACGAGCTGGTCGAATGCCTCGCGGGGCTGCGCCCCTGGGAGCGCGGAGACGTCGAGTTCGCGGGAGCCGGATCATCTGGCGGCGGAGGCCTGCGGCGGGTCAGCCACGTTCCCGCTAACCCGCGCCGCGAGGGCCTCATCCTCGATGGCGATGCCGCCTGGAATATCGGCCTGCGGCATATTGACGAACCCGAGGCGCGGAGGGCCGGGGGCCTCATCGTCAATACGGGGTACTTCTCGCGTCTGGCAGATAGGCTCATCTCGGACTACGACGTTCGCAACTGTCGGCCCGCAACCAGGGTGGCGGACCTCAGCGGTGGGAACCTCCAGAAGTTGCTGCTGGGTCGTGAGCTGACCCTCCCGCGCGACGTCGCCCTGATCGTGAACCCGACGACCGGCTTGGACGTAGGGGCGATCGAGACCATTCGGAAACAGATCCTGCGCAGTGCCGAGTCAGGTACCGCAATCCTCCTCGTATCCAACGAACTCGAGGAGCTGTTGGCACTCAGTGACCGTATTGCTGTTTTCTACAACGGCGAGATCGCCGGCGAGATTGATCGTGCTCACGCCGACCGCGGTTCAATCGGCCGACTCATGAGTGGGCTCCATCGTGAGTGACCCGTCGAACGAACACAACCCTGAGATCGGTAGCCACGGACGGCTACTGCCAAGGACTCAGGAGTCGTGGCGTCGACCGCTCGAAGGGGCGCCGGCGGCCGCGCTGGTGCGCGCCGCGGCCTGCGCGGCGACCACGCGGCTTGGGGCCGGCGGAAGAAGCTCGGTGAGGGTTGGCCGTGGCGGCTCGGCCACGGGAACGTCGGTGCCCAGACGGGGCTCTGGCTCGTCTTGGCTGCGTCGGGAGCGTCGTGAACAGCGGAGAGGTTCTCGACCTCTCCCGAGTGCTGGCCGGGCCACTGTGCGCGCAGATGCTCGCCGACCACGGGGCCGTGGTCACAAAGGTCGAAGGCACGCCCGAGGCGACGAGACTCGCAGTTGGGGCCCGCCCTTTCATGCAGGGGACTCAGCGCCTACTACCCACGGGCTGAACCGCAGAAACGGAACATATTGCTCGACCTGACCACCGATGGCGGTCGCGACGTGTTGGCCCGGCTGCTCGGAGCCAGGTGGCCACGGAGCTGGTCGTGGAGCGGGTCGGGACGAGCTCGCTCACTTTTGCGTTCGAGGTATGGGGGGAAGAGCACCGAGGGCGCGCGGTGTCGTGCCGCCCGCGGCCGCTACCGGAATGCGGGCCAGTGTTCCGCCCTTCAGGGCGGGGGTGAAGGCTCGCGCTGGGAGGGCCGTGAAAGGCCCGAGCAGTGCCTTAAGCCGGACGGTTCTGCTGTTCTATGTACTGCTTCACGACGCTTAGCGGTGCCCCGCCGACGGAGCCTGCGAAGTACGAGCCCGACCAGAGTTTGCTGGCTCGATGGCCCTCACCGTCCGATCGTGGGACTGCCCGTGCGGCAGTCACCACGACCGGGACGTGAACGCAGCGAAGAACGTGTTGGCCGCCGGGCGGGCGGACAACGGAAACGACCGTGGAGCGCACGTAAGACCAGGACTCGTCCCGGCGGCGCGCAGGGAAGCGGTAACCCACCCGGACGCCGCGCGGTCCATGCGCAGCGTGGAGGGAATCTCCGTCCTTTAGGACGGAGAGGATGTCAAGTGGTTGTCCACGTCGACGGCGACGGCGACCAAGCCGGTGCGGACGGCGCCGCAGCCCTTCCCCTGCCGGAGGCGTGGGTCGATCGGCTATAGGGTAAGGCGCGAGTGGGTGCCTGAGTGGGGCTGAGGCGCGGAAGGGTCGTAGGGCACTGGAATGGTCCGAGGGGAACGCATGAGCGCTGGCCACGACGTTGATGGAGCGCGTCCGCATGACCCTGGCGATCCTACGCAAGGTTCTCGCCGCACCCAGCAGCTCGTCACCAGCGTCATCGCGCTCTACGGACGCCCCCAGCCGCTGACGGTCGCCACGATTGTCCGGCTCCTTGGACTACTCGGGGTCGAGGAGCCAGCCGCGCGCACCGCGCTATCGCGATTGAAGCGCCGCCATGTCCTGGTAAGTGACAAGCGTGGGGGGTCCTCGATCTACGTGCTCAACCCCGAGCTTGAGGAGACCTTCCGCGAGGGCGACGAGCGCATCTTCACGCCGCGTCGCGCTCGACCCGAGGACCCGTGGGTGCTCGCCACCTTTTCAGTTCCCGAGTCCCACCGGAACCTGCGCTACCAAATCCGCAAAATCTTGACCCGACGTGGCTTCGGCACTGTCAGCGCGGCACTATGGATCGCGCCGGGCCAGGTCTACGAGGGCGCGCGACGGGAGTTGGAGCGTGATGGGCTCGACCATCTGGTGGAGTTCTTCTCCGCCCACAGCCTCGCGCAGGGCGATCTCGCGGAGAAGGTCGGTGCTTGGTGGGATCTGAACGACCTGGCGACCCGCTATCGACAGTTCGAAGCCATCTTCCGCCCCCTCCTTGAGAGGTGGCGACCAGTGACGCCTGAGGAGCGGGCGTGTGCGGAGGCGTTCGCCGACTACATCGACGCCGTGACCGCCTGGCGGCGACTGCCGTACGTCGACCCTGGTCTGCCGCCTGAGTGCCTCCCGCCGGACTGGCCGGGTCTCGCGGCCGAGCGTCTTTTCGGGGAGCTGCACCGTCTGCTCGCCGAGCCGGCTGCGCGCTTTACCCGCGAACTGGTCCGCAGCATCTGACCCACGCCCTCGGGCTTCACATTCTCTCCGGCGGGGACCTCGAAGCGACTGATAGGCGATACACATGACCATGAGGTCAGGGCGACGCCCTCATCGTGCGCGTGCCGACAAGCTGAGCGCCACTGCCGCGCAACTACCGGCGACCCGGCAGACGTGCGTCGCGCTCCGGCACGGTCAGGGGCGGGCTACGGCCTCTGACTGTGCCACACCGCCAATCGCACCGACGAGGCGCTCGCGCGCACGCACCAGGTGCAGCTCAAGCACGGCGACCGCTCTCGATTCCTCTCCTGCTGCGATGAGGTTCAGCAACTGCTCGTGCTCGGCTGTGATGAGCGTCGTCTCCAAGAGGTGCCGACCCTGCACCTGCGTCATGCACAGAGTCACCTCGGTGACGAGCGAGCCGTACATACGGCTGATCCGCGGGCTGCCGAGTGCATCGACCAGAGCGGTGTGGAAGCGCATGTCGGGACCCACCACCTCCAGAGCGGAGTCGTCCGTCAAGGCGGAGATCTCTGCGTTCGCCGCGCGGGCCGCCGGCACGTCGGTGTGTGCGCGCGCTAGCCGGCGCACCACTTCGCTCTCGAGGTGGGCGCGGGTGCGGTAGATGTCCCGGACGTCATCTGCCCCGAGCGTCACGACGCGCGCCGAACGATGGTTGTCCCGGACGAGCAACCTGTCATAGACCAGCTGCTCGACCGCAGCCTTCCCCGTGGGTCGCGCCACCTCGTAGCGCTTCGCCACCTCCCACTCGGTCAGCGGGGTGCCAGCCGCGAGCTCCCCGCTGAGAACGGCACGCCGGAGGTCGCGGGCGATGGCGTCCACCACCGACACGGGCTTCACACGAGCACTCACGGTGACAGGCTAGCTGTCCATTCGGGGCTTGTCTACGCAGCACACTTGCTAGACAATCAGGCCATGGTTTCATATGTGGGTCCGGGTGTTCGATGACTACGGCACTCGTCAACGCCCTCCGGGCGGCGGTCGGTGACGTCGCGGACGTCCGCTCCCGCGACCTAGACCGTCACGTGCATGCAGCGGATGCCTCCCACTTCCTGCTGACTCCCGAGGCCGTCGTGGTCGCTCGGGATGCCGAAGGTGTGGGTCGGTTGATGCGGGCGACGGCTGGCCTCCGTGTCCCGTTGACGTTCCGGGCAGGCGGTACGAGCCTGTCAGGGCAGGGCGTCACCGACGGGGTGCTCGTTGATGTCCGGGCCGGCTTCCGAGACCTCGAGGTGCTTGACGATGGCCGGCGCGTCCGTGTCCAGCCCGGCCTGACGCTGCGGCAGGTCAACGCGCGTCTAGCGCCGTACGGACGGAGGCTCGGACCCGATCCCGCGAGCGAGGCGGCCTGCACGGTCGGCGGCGTCGTCGCCAACAACTCCAGCGGAATGGCGTGCGGAACCGTGGAAAATTGCTACCGCACCGTCGAGTCGCTCGTCCTGGTGCTGCCGTCGGGCACGGTGGTCGACACGGGAGCTCCCGATGCCGACGAGCGGCTGCGTGCCGCCCAGCCGGAGCTGCACGAGGGGCTGCTTCGGCTGCGGGATCGAGTACGCGGGAACCCTCGGTCGCTGGCCACGGTAGAGCGGCAGTTCGCCATGAAGAACACCATGGGATACGGCGTGAACTCCTACGTCGACTTCGACACGGCGTGCGAGATCCTCGCCCACCTGACGATCGGGAGCGAAGGGACGTTGGCATTCGTGGCCGAGGCGACCTTCCGTACCGTTCCGTTGCGCAAGCACGTCGCGACCGGTTTCGCGGTGTTCGACACACTCGCGGAAGCCAATTACGCCCTGCCTTCCCTCGTCGCAACCGACGCCGCGACGATCGAGCTGCTGGACGCGACGTCCCTTCGGGTCGGGCAGTCACTTGGGCCCGCCGCGGATGTCCCGGCTCAGGTCGCGGCACTCGCGGTGACGGAGCAGGCTGCGCTTCTGGTGGAGTACCAGGCCGATACTGCCGAGCAGCTGGCCGACCTTGTCGATGCGGCCGGCTCTGTGCTCGCGCAGCTGCCGGTCAGCACCCGCGTGCGGCTGGATCAGGACCCTCGAGGGCGGGCGAAGCTCTGGAAGCTCCGCAAGGGTCTGTATGCCGCCGTCGCCGGTGCTCGACCCAGCGGGACCACGGCTCTGCTCGAGGACATCGTGGTGCCGGTAGACAGGCTCGCCGACACTTGCGAGAGTCTCCGCGACCTGTTCAACGTCTACGACTACCGCGACAGCGTCATCTTCGGGCACGCCAAGGACGGCAACGTCCACTTCATGCTGACGGACCGCTTCGAGTCCGAGGAGCAGCTCGAGCGGTATCACCTGTTCACCGAGGCGATGGTCGACGTGGTCCTCGGCCATGGCGGATCGCTGAAGGCCGAGCACGGCACGGGTCGCGTGATGGCGCCGTACGTCCGTCGACAGTACGGCGACGAGCTCTACGACGTGATGCTAGAGACGAAGCGTCTTGTTGATCCGGATGGTCTGCTCAACCCGGGCGTCGTGCTCAACGACGACCCAACGGTGCACATCCAGCACCTCAAGCTCCACCCGAAGGTCGAGGAGGAGGTCGACAGGTGCGTCGAGTGCGGGTTCTGTGAGCCTGTCTGCCCGAGCAAGGACCTCACACTCACGCCGCGTCAGCGCATCGTCGCACGGCGAGCGGTCGAGTCAGCCCGTCGTCAGGGCGACGAGGCACTGGTGGCCGAGCTCGAGCAGGCGTACGGCTACGACGGGGTCGACACTTGCGCTGCAGACGGGATGTGCCGGACGGCGTGCCCGGTCCAGATCAACACAGGTGACCTGGTGAAGCGCCTCCGGCGTGACGTCCACGGCCGCGCCGAGACAGCGGTGTGGACTGCCGCTGCGAAGCACTGGTCGAGTGCGACCCGCGCCGGCTCGGTGGCGCTCAGCCTCGCCGCACTGTCTCCGTCCAAGCTGGTGACCAGTGCCACCGACGTCGGTCGCACCGTCCTTGGGACCGAGGTCGTCCCGCGCTGGGCCCCGGATCTGCCAGCGGGCGGACAACGGCGTGCACGACCCACCGTCGAGGATGCGGACGCGCTCTACCTCCCGGCTTGTGTCGGATCGATGTTCGGCGCCGTCGGCGACGGCGTGCAGGTCAGCCTGGAGCGTCTCTGTGAGCGCGTCGGGCTCCGCTTGGCCGTGCCGGAGGAGATCGACTCCTTGTGCTGCGGTACGCCTTGGTCGTCAAAGGGATTCTCGCGCGGGTATGACGAGATGCGTACCCGAGTGCTTCGAGTGGTGAGGCGAGCTGGGCACTTCCGGGTCATCAGCGACGCGACGAGCTGCACCGAGGGTTTCACGAAGCTGCTGCACGATATCCCGGGCGTTCAGGTCCAAGACGCTGTGGCATTCGTGGCCGAGAAAGTCCTGGATCTCTTGCCGGCTCACCACAAGATCCCAAGCCTCGTGCTTCACCCCACCTGCTCCTCCGCACAACTCGGCGTCGACGACGCCCTCATCCAAATCGCGCGGTCGGTTGCCGAAGACGTGCACGTTCCGGTGGATTGGGGTTGCTGCGCTTTTGCCGGCGACAGGGGAATGCTCCATCCAGAGCTGACCGCCGCCGCCACGACACCCGAGGCGCGAGAGGTGAAAAACTTAGGTGGAGCCGCGCACGCCTCGTGCAATCGCACGTGTGAACTCGGGATGACTCGCGCGACTGGTCACCCCTATCAACACATCCTCGAGCTTCTCGACGCTGTCACACGACTGAGCGAGGAGCCGTGACGCCCTCGCCGCGCTACTGACGCCGTCAGTTGCGCGGTGGACATGCCGTGAGTCTCCCGGGTCGCGCCCGACGAACACGACGAAACCCGCCGAGAGAGTCAGTGCTCTGCGGAGTCAACCTTCAGCACCGAGCGTAAGACCGGGCGATGCCCACCTCGGTGCTCAGCGTCGCGATGGAGCTGGTCACGAGGCTGCGCACGCCGTGCGACCGATTCCAAACCCGGGCTATGTGTGGATGACTTCCAGAGCGTGTGAACGGGCGGGCTGTCGAAGGAGAGCATCGAGGTCTGCGAACAACTCGGTCGCCTTGGTCCCGCTCCAGTCCTTAGGAAGCACCGAGGCAGGCAGCCCCGGGTCCAGGTACGGAAGCCGGCGCCATTCGGTCAACAACGGCACATAGACCTCGAAAGCACGCTGCGCTGACTTCGACGACTTGCGCCACTCCGCCTTAACACCCCCGAAGTTGTCGATGAACGTGGAGTACTCGGTGTTCATCGCCTCGAGATCCCACCACTCCCGGACACGCTCCTCGAGAACGCTGAAGTGCTCATACGAGGCCCGAAACACATCCACATAAGGACTGAGCCCGCGCGTGGTGAGCATGTTGATCGTCTCCTGGAACACGACGCTAGGAGCAACCCAAACTCCCGGCGACACCGTGCCGAAGCCCGACCCGGACAGCAGCGTCCGGAGCTTGTGCCGACGGTCCCTCTCCGACTCAGGCACCGAGAACACCACGATGATTAGTCCGTCCGACTCGGTCGCCCTCTTGGTGCCGAAGATGCGGACGTCGCCTTCGCGCAAGACCTCAAGAGCACTCGCCGATAGGGAGTACCCAGCCGAAGCGTCCACCTTCATGGACTCCAAGACACCGCGCCGCTTGAGCCGGGAAATCGAAGAACGCACGCCGGCCGAGTCGACGCCGAGGTCAGACATCAGACGCACGACCGCACTCACCGATAGCCAGTTGTGCTCGTCGCGGGCGTAGAGACCGTACAAGGTCAAAATCAGGCGACGAGGCGCAATATCGAACACGGGACGAGCGTAGCGCTTCCTACACAGTCGGATCGCACCCAGTCGTAGTGCTCACCAGCGACTGAAACCAGCTCATCCGACGAGAGCAACAATACGACCATGCTGACGACCTCCTGCCAGTTCTCGCAGCGCCTCAGGACGGTCTGTTGAACGTCCTCGGCGAGTCGATCAACGACTGCCGATGCGCCCATGGTGCGGACATACTCTGCCTTTGAACTCCCTCGAACGACCGCAATGACGTTAGCGCCGGTAGCCGGTGCGACCTCGATGAAGGCGCTTCCGAAGCCGCCGGCAGCAGCGTGTATGACGACGGTTTCGCCAGCCCGCACATGGGCCCGTCGATGCAGCGCAAGCCAAGCAGTCTGATACCCGATGAACAGCGCCGCAGCTTCTTCGCGGGCCAGCTGCTCGGGTATCTCGAACGCCTCTGCCGCCCGCACGATCGCGTACTCCCCGAACCCGCCGTTGGGGAGGCGGGTAGGCCCGAGGATGTGCGTGCCCAGCCACCGCTCCTCATCACAGTCGCCGACACCAACGACCTCCCCGGTGGTCTCGATTCCGGGCACGTACCAGGTCCGGCCCGCACCTGGTACGTGCCGCGGCAGAGAAGGACGTCAGGGAGTTCGCCGCCGATGCGGCGCCCCTGACGAGGAGCTGCCGGGCTGGGTTCCGGGCGCGGACACGTCTCCGACTTCAGTACCTCCCTCGGGTCACCGTGAGTCGCGACCGTCAGCGCACGCATCGACTCGACCTGCACAACATCGTCACGACCTAGGCGGGGCCGAGACGAGTCCCGTCCTCCGCATACTCGTACCAGCCGCGCCCGGTCTTCCGGCCCAGGTCTCCACGCTCAACGAGCTCAGTGACCGACTTCGACGGTGCGTCCTTCGGGTCGTTCGTCTCCGCGAAACGTGCCTTCTTCGTGAAGTAGCCGATGTCGATGCCGGTCAGGTCCATGAGCTCGAACGGGCCCATCGGGTACCCCAGAGCCGTCCTACACGCGGAGTCGATCGAGTCCACCGACGCGACGCCGTTCTCGTACAAGAACACGGCCTCGTCGCGCACCGCGTTCAGGATCCTGTTCGCGATGAACCCTGGGATCTCCTTCTTGAGCACAACGGGTTCCTTACCGATCCGCACAACGAACGCCTTCGCCAACTCAATCGTCTCGGCCGACGTCTCAGGGCCCGCGACGATTTCGACGCACTTCATCACCAACGCAGGGTTGAAGAAGTGAATGTTGCAGAACAGGTCGGGGCGGCTCGTCGCATCTGCGAGCTTCGAGGGAATGAAGCTCGAAGAGTTCGTCGCGAAAATGGCGTGCTTCGGGGCGACTTCGTCGAGCTGGGCGAAGATCTGACGCTTCAGGTCCACGTTTTCGACAGCAGCCTCAATGACCAGATCGACGTCGCGCGCGAGAGCATCGAGGTCCGTGCCAAAGACGAGCCGGCTGAACGCAGCGGCTTCCTGGCCTGCATCGCGCCGCCCCTTGGCCACGTCACGCGCGGACCGCGACTGCAAGTCTTTCCAAGCGCGTTCTAGAGAGCTCTCAGCAATGTCCTGGCACAGGACTTCGTAGCCCGCCCGAGCGCACACGAGCGCGATCTGTGAGCCCATCGCACCAGCTCCCACAACAAGAAGCCGTTTGATAGTCGCAAGGTCGTTCGGGCTGTCCCAGCCGAAGTACTCCATCTCGATCTACCTTCCCTCGAACTTCGCAGGCCGCTTCTCAAGGAACGCCTCGACGCCCTCGGCCTTATCTGTTGTCTCGTACAGCACGGCCTGTGCCAGCCGCTCAATCACTTGTGCACTGCGCATGTCGGTGTCTGAACCACTTCGAACGACCAGTTTCGCCAAGCGAACTGCAAGCGGACCGCGAGCAAGAATCGCCGCCGCGACTTCGCGGCATTCGCTCATCAGCGAACCGGGGTCGGTCACCCGCGAGATCAGGCCGAACTGAAGCGCCTCGAGGGCGGTGAGCAAACGACCGGTGAGGATCAGGTCCAGGCTGACACCCACCCCGACCAGTCTGGTCAACCGTTGAGTTCCCCCAGCGCCAGGAACAATCCCAAGCGCGGTCTCCGGAAGCCCGAACCGGGCAGTCTCGGACGCAACACGAATGTCGCAAGCCATGGCCAGTTCACATCCGCCGCCGAGGGCAAAGCCGTTCACGGCCGCGATGGTCGGCTTCTCGAGCGTCTCGATGTCGTCGAACAGCCGCTGGAGGTTGGACCGTAGCGCGGTCTGACGGTCGTAGTCCCGAAGACGGTTGATGTCGGCGCCAGCCGCGAAAGCTCGGTCACCGGCACCGGTGAAGATGACCGCCCGCACGTCGTCGTCACCACCGACGAGCTCGAGAGTGCTCCTCAAGTCAGCCTGCACTTCCAAGCCGAGAGCGTTCCTGATATCCGGCCGATTGATAGTGACCGTAGCGATGTCGCCGTCACGAACGACTGCGACCGTGTCGAACTCTGTCGTCTTCTCCGCCATCACGCCTCCTCAAGAAGAACGGAAATGCCCTGGCCAACACCAACGCACATGGACACCAACGCACGCTTCGCGTCCCGGTAGCGCAACTCCAACGCTGCAGTCAGAGCCAGACGAGCCCCCGAGGCGCCCAACGGATGGCCAAGAGCGATGGCCCCTCCGTTGGGGTTCACGTGCTCTGCGTCGTCCGGCAGACCGAGCCCCCGGCTCACAGCTAGCGTCTGGGCAGCGAACGCCTCGTTGAGCTCGAAGATGTCAATGTCACTGATGCGAAGGTTCGTACGCGATAAGAGACGCTCCGTCGCAGGCAGCGGCCCGATTCCCATCAGAGTTGGTTCGACACCGACGACAGTGCCCGAGGTGACCTTCGCGAGCGGCTCAAGACCGAACCGCTCCACCGACCGCTCGGATGCAAGCAGAACCGCCGCCGAACCGTCATTCACGCCCGCCGAGTTGCCCGCAGTGATGTTCCCGCCCGGAACGATCGCCTTCAGGTTGCCCAACGCCTCCATCGACGTCGCCCGCGGGTGTTCGTCGAGCGAGACCACGGTTGACGGACCGCGCTTGGCCGGAACTTCGACGGGAGCGATTTCCGAATCAAAGCGTCCGGACTCTACGGCACGAGCGGCACGCTCTTGAGACCGCAGAGCGAACGCATCCTGATCCTCCCTGGCTATGTCGTACGCCTCGGCGACGTTCTGCGCTGTCTCGGGCATCGAGTCAGTTCCGAACATCTCGGCCATCCGGCTGTTCACGAAACGCCAGCCGATGGTCGTGTCATGAACCTCCGCGTTTCGTGACCACGGCACATCTGCCTTCGCCATCGCAAACGGCGCTCGCGTCATGCTCTCCACCCCGCCCGCGATAACCAGGTCAGCCTGATTGCTCTGAATGGCCCTCGCGCCCTGCAGGACCGCATCCAGGCCAGAGCCACAAAGGCGGTTGACCGTCACGCCAGGAGTACTAACTGGCAGGCCTGCAAGCAGGACAGCCATCCTGCCCACATTGCGGTTGTCCTCACCGGCCTGGTTGGCGCACCCGATCAGCACGTCATCGAGGTGTTCCCAGTCCACAGACGGATTCCGGCGCACAAGCTCGACCAGCACATGAGCGGCCAAGTCGTCGGTGCGCACGTTGGCGAGCGCACCGCCGTGCCGCCCGATCGGGGTTCTCGTTCCGGATACCAGATAAGCGTCAGGCATCAGAGCCTCCAAGACCATACATAACGCAATCTTGACGGGCGTCATCAGTCCGTGGCAAGGTTGAGTGGTGGACGACATTGATCCCATCGCGATTGTCACCGGCGCCGGCCGAGGTATCGGACGTGCAGTGGCCGTGCGGTTGAGCTGCGAGGGTTACAAGCTCGTCCTGACCTCGCGCAACGAATCCGAACTCCTGGAGACAGCAGATCTGTGCCAGGGCGAAACGATGGTCATCCCAGCCGACATCACGTCGGCCGAAGCGATCGAGATCCTGTTTGACTCGGTCGAGGACGCCTGGGGCGCTGCCGAGGTCTTAGTAGCGAACGCTGGGTCTGGCTTCGCGGCGCCCATCCACAAGACAACAGACGCGCAGTGGGCCTCGATGCTCGACCTGAACCTCACAGCGCCGTTCCGTTGCATCCGCCGAGCTGTCCCGAACATGGTCGCAGCGAAACGAGGCCGGATCGTGGTCGTCGCTTCGGTTGCCGCTAAGCAGGGCGAGCCATACATCTCCGCCTACACGGCAAGCAAGCACGGAATCCTCGGGGTCGTGCGGTCAGCGGCTGCTGAGCTTGCCAAGACGGGCGTGACCGTGAACGCGGTATGCCCGGGCTACGTCGACACGCCGATGACCGCTCAAACCGTGTCTGAAATCGTGTCCAAGACCGGCAGAACCGCGGACGACGCCAGGTCAGCCCTCGAGGCGAAACAGGCCAACGGTCGCCTGGTGACCGCTGACGAGGTCGCAGACGCTGTCTGGGCCTGCGTCGCGAACGGCGCAATCAACGGGCAGGGAATCAACGTCGACGGGGGAGGACTCCAGTCATGAGCCTCGAGTACATCAACCCACCAGAACTCGGAGTTCCCAGCGGCTTCTCGCACGCAACCGTAGGTACCGGCCGAACCGTGTTCCTTGCCGGGCAGACCGCCCTCGACGCATCCGGGGTGATCGTCGGCGACGACGTCGTGGAACAGTTCGAGAAGGCCCTCGGGAACCTGCTCGTCGCACTGGCTGCCGCTGGCGGCACCCCTGACCACCTTGCCAGCCTGACGATCTACATCGTCGACATGGCCGACTATCGCAAGAACTCACGCGCGATCGGTGCGGTCTGGCGCCGGCTCATCGGCGACAACTATCCGGCGATGGCCGGAATCGGGGTCAGCCGACTGTGGGACGCCGAGGCGCTGGTCGAAGTCCAAGGCCTCGCATCGCTCCCGCCGGTCGCCTCGACACTCGGCGAAGGTCGCACACACCCGCATGTCTGAGCTCCGAGACCAGCGACAAGCTGCGCGCCAGTCGAAGCAACCGCATCGGTGAACGTCGGCGCGCTGAGCTTGCTGGCTCGATAGATCCTGTCGTGCTCCCTTTCATG
Organism: Saccharopolyspora pogona; assembly: GCF_014697215.1. Classification (GTDB taxonomy): domain Bacteria; phylum Actinomycetota; class Actinomycetes; order Mycobacteriales; family Pseudonocardiaceae; genus Saccharopolyspora; species Saccharopolyspora hattusasensis. The sequence continues at coordinate 2,106,501 of NZ_CP031142.1, read as the reverse complement.
TGCCCGAAAAGACTTCCTTCGTTCGAGCCGGCCTATCGCCAACTGCGCACCCCCTATTCGCAAGTGGCGCGCGCCCCGGTGAGAAGCCCCAGCCCCGCGTTGGTCGCCGCGCTCTTTCGTTCTCTGAATTACTATTGCGTTCTATTGACGCTCGTGACAGACCAGTCATACGTTTAGTGTGTACGACCAACTGGAGGTTGAAATGCCGCTGTCGCCCTCCGCCCACGTCGACGACTTCTGTCGCCGGAACCTGCCGCCTGAGAGCCAGTGGCCAGACTTCCTCCTCGACGCGCCCGAGCTGAACTATCCGGTACGCCTGAACTGTGCCGTCGAGCTCGTCGACGCGGTCGCGTCCCGATTGGGCGACGACCGCCGCTGCCTCCTCGCGCCGGGCGGTGAGACCTGGACCTATGGCCAACTGCGGGACACGTCGAACAAGATCGCGAGGGTCCTTACCGAGACCTACGGGATTGTTCCGGGCAACCGGGTTCTGCTCCGTGGCCCGAACAGCCCGCGGCTCGTCGCATGCTGGCTCGGTGTCATCAAGGCGGGCGGCGTCGTGGTCACCACCATGACGATGCTGCGCGCGGGTGAACTGGCGACCATCGCGGAGATCAGCAAGGTCGACTTCGCGCTCTGCGACTACCGGTTCCTCGGCGAGCTCCAGATGCCCGCGAGCCCCAAGCTCCGTGAGTTTGTTGAGTACGGCGGCGACGGCGGTCTGACCGAGGCGATCAAGAACGTCACCCCTGAGTTCGAGGCGGTGCAAACCGCAGCGGACGACGTCGCGCTGCTGGCATTCACCTCAGGTACCACCGGTCGGCCCAAGTCGACGGTGCACTTCCACCGCGATGTCCTCGCGATCGCGGACACGTTCTCAGCCCAGGTTGTGAAGCCGACCGAGAACGACGTCTTCGTCGGTACCCCGCCGCTGGCCTTCACATTCGGACTGGGCGGCCTCGTCATCTTCCCGCTCCGAGCCGGAGCCGCAAGTCTGCTGCTCGAGCGAGCGACGCCGGAAGAGCTGGCCGACCACATCGCCAACCACGAGGTCTCGGTCTGCTTCACCGCACCGACCGCCTACAAGGCCATGATCGCGTGCGGAAAGGTCGGACAGCTCGCCTCGCTTCGCCGGGCGGTCTCTGCGGGCGAGCATCTCCCGGAGTCCACTTGGCGTCAGGTCAAAGAAGCGACCGGGCTCGAGCTTATCAACGGAATCGGCGCGACTGAGATGCTTCACATCTTCGTTTCCGCGGCCGGCGAGAACATCCGCCCGGGCGCTACGGGGCTCCCGGTCCCCGGCTACGTCGTCGACGTACTCGACGAGGAGGGAAACCCGGCACTAGACGGCGTGCCCGGCCGGCTGGCGGTCAAGGGGCCGACCGGTTGCCGATACCTCGCAGATGACAGGCAGGCAAAGTACGTGGAGAACGGCTGGAACATCACGGGTGACACGTTCATCCGGGATGCAGACGGATACTTCTGGTACCAGGGCCGCCGCGACGACATGATCGTTTCCTCGGGCTACAACATCGCCGGCGCCGAGGTAGAAGAAGCGCTCGTGACTCACCCTGACGTAGTCGAGTGCGGTGTGATCGGCACGCCTGACGACGATCGCGGCCAGGTAGTCACCGCAGTCATCGTCCTGCGCCCGGGCGCGGAACCGTCTGATGCCATGACGAAGGAGCTCCAGGACTTCGTCAAGGAGACGATCGCGCCCTACAAGTACCCCCGACGAATCGCGTTCGTGACCGAATTGCCGAAGACCACGAACGGCAAGCTCCAGCGCTTCAAGTTGAGGGACTTCTACGAGGACCTCGCATGACCGCCAGCGGAGGCGATTCCGTGCTGAGCGCGCAGATCGAGCGGCGTGTGGAATGGCCGGACACCGATGCTGCGGGCCACTACCACCACTCCACGATCCTTCGATGGATCGAAGCAGCTGAGGCAGAGCTCTACGAGCAGGTGGGTCTCACGGACATGTTCGGAGTCATACCTCGGGTCCATCTCGAGGTGAACCATCGTGCACGCCTGTGGTTCCGCGACAAGGTCGATGTCCGTATCGAAATCGCGAAGCTCGGAAGAGCATCCATCACGCTTCGATTCGAGGTTCGCCGCGCGGGCGAACTCGCCGCTGACGGGTCGATGACCGCGGTCCACATCGACCCAGCGGCAGGGAAAGCCACCCCGTGGCCCGACGCCGTGAGGGCGGCTCTCATGCCGTCAGCCGAACCCGGTACATAGGACGCACTCAATGCATGACGTTCGTCAAGAAGTCAATGTAACGCAAATTTGACGAGCGTCGAGCATGCAACATACTCTGTATCTGTCCACGACACGCCTCATGCAGGAGGAACTCACCATGCGGATCGCTGTGATCGGTGGCGGGCCGGGCGGCCTGTACTTCGCAGCTCTTGCGAAGCAGCTCGACCCTGGGCACGAGATCACCGTCTGGGAGCGGAACGCGGCCGACGACACGTTCGGATTCGGTGTCGTCTTCTCCGACGAGACCCTCGGCGGCATCGAGCACGCTGACCCGCAGATCTACCAGCAGATGGAGCGCGAGTTCGCCCGCTGGGACGACATCGATGTCCACTTCAAGGGCGAGGTGCACACCAGCGGCGGCCATGGCTTCGCTGCCCTCAGCCGCAAGCGCCTTCTTCAGATCCTCCAGGCCCGCTGCTACGAGCTCGGTGTCGAGGTCTTCTTCCAGCAGGACGCGCCCGACGTCGAGCAGCTCGCGGCGGAGTACGAACTTGTCATCGCCTCAGACGGACTGAACTCGGCGGTCCGTCGGCGGTACGCGGACTCGTTCAAGCCGACCCTCGAGCAGAGGGCATGCAAGTACATGTGGCTTGGCACCGACAAGGTCTTCGAGGCATTCAAGTTCTACATCAAGGAAACCCCGCACGGCGTGATGCAGGTGCACGGGTACCCGTTCGATGCCAAGGGCAGTACCTTCATCGTCGAGATGAACGAGGATGTCTGGCGCGCCGCCGGCTTCGACGAATTCGCGGAGACCGAGTTCCGGCCCGGCGAGTCCGACGAACGATCGATTGCGAAGGTCCGCGAGATCTTCGCCGACGTGCTCGACGGACACGAAGTGATGGCCAACAACTCCAAGTGGCTCAACTTCAACACGGTCAGAAACGAGAACTGGCGACACGACAACATCGTCATCCTCGGCGACGCGGCCCACACTGCCCACTTCTCGATCGGTTCCGGGACGAAGCTCGCAATGGAGGACGCTCTCGCCCTCGCCGCGTGCCTCTACGAGCACAACTCGGTCGACGCGGCACTTGAGGAGTACCAGACCGAACGCAAGGCCGTGGTCCTGTCGACCCAGCGCGCCGCACAGGCGAGTCTCGAATGGTTCGAGAACCTGGGCCAGTACGTCGACCAGGACCCTCTCCAGTTCGCGTTCAACATCATGACGCGCAGCCGGCGCGTCACCTACGACAACCTCAAACTGCGCGACCCCGAGTTCGTCGAGCGGATCAACACCTGGTTCGCCAAGCAGCAAGGTGCCGGCGCGGATGTCACGGCGCCGCCGATGTTCCAGCCCTACCGCATCGGCGAACTCGACCTGGTCAACCGCATCGTCGTCTCTCCGATGGACATGTACAGCGCCATCGACGGAGTGCCGAACATGTTCCACTACGTGCACCTTGGCGGGAAAGCCGTCGGCGGCGCCGGTCTCGTCATGACCGAGATGGTTTGCGTATCCCCGGAAGGTCGGATCACGCCAGGCTGCATGGGCCTGTGGAACGACGACCAGAAGGATGCCTTCGCGAAGCTCACCGAGTTCGTGCATGGGTGGAGCAACGCCAAGATGGGAATCCAGATCGGCCACTCCGGTCGGAAGGGCTCGACCAGGAAGATGTGGGAAGGCATCGACCTTCCGCTCGACTCCGACAACTGGGAAGTCGTCGGTCCCTCGCCGCTCCCGTACAAGCCAGGGATCAACCAGGTCCCGCGCGAGCTCACCGTCGAAGACTTGAATGCCATCAAGGCGGACTTCGTCGAGGCAGCCCGACGTGCAGACGCCGCCAGCTTCGACCTCGTCGAACTCCACTGCGCACATGGCTACCTGCTCTCCTCCTTCATCTCGCCGCTGACGAACCAGCGCACCGACGAGTACGGAGGCAGTCTCGAGAACCGGCTGAGGTTCCCCCTCGAGGTGTTCGCCGAGATGCGGGCCGTACTCGCGAGCCACAAGCCGCTCACGGTCCGTATCTCGGCGACAGACTGGTGCGACGGAGGCATCACTGGCGACGACGCCGTTGACATCGCCAAGGCGTTCAAAGCAGCCGGCGCAGCCGCCATCGACGTCTCGACAGGCCAGGTGACGTCGGCAGAGAAGCCCGCGTACGGACGCTCGTACCAGACGCCCTTCGCCGACAAGATCCGCAACAACGTCGACATCCCGACGGTGGCCGTGGGTGCGATCTCGTCCTACGACGACGTCAACTCGATCCTGCTCGCGGGTCGGGCAGACCTCTGCGCGCTCGCTCGCGTCCACCTCTACGACCCCAGCTGGACCCTGCACGCGGCCGCAGACCAAGGGTATGTCGGCGATGGAGCCACCTGGCCCGACCCGTGGAAGGGCGGTAGCTGGAAGCCGCAGACCGGGCGGAACGACGGGCCTAAGCCACGCCTGGAACTCATCCGTCACGGCGAGACGGCGACTCGCCACGCGCGCTGGACTCCTGAGGTTGAAGCGCGATGAGCGGGCTGAGCACCGACGAGCAGCAGTTCATCGCCAACGTGCGCACAGTGACAGAGCAACAGCTCCTGGAACTTGCCCACACCGGGGTCGAAGGTCGGGTCAATCGCCCGCTCCTCGAGGAGATGGGCCGGACCGGGCTGTTGCGGAGCCTGTTCGGTGGTTCACCGGATGAAGTGCCCAGCGACGCCGCGGCCCTGCAGCTGTGCCTACTCCGCGAGACCATCGCCGAGATCTCTGCCGAGGCCGAGACTGCGCTAGCCCTCCAGGGACTCGGCAGCTACCCGATCCTGCAGTCCGGGTCGCCCGAGACGATCGAACGCTGGATGCCTGGAGTAGTAGCCGGAACGACGATCGCGGCGTTCGCCCTGACCGAGCCGAACGCCGGATCGGACGCAGCCGCCCTGGAGCTACGTGCCACCGAAGACGGTGACGGCTGGCGGCTGACGGGCGAGAAGATCTGGATCTCGAACGCCCCCGAGGCAGATGTCTACACCGTGTTCGCGCGCACGACAGAGGATGCCGGCGCTCGTGGAGTGACCGCCTTCGCGGTCGCCGGGAACAGCAACGGACTCAGCGGCGACCACCTCGACCTGCTCTCGCCCCACCCCATCGGGCGTCTGAAGTTCGATGGCGTGCGGGTAGAACGCACCGATGTCCTCGGTGAGATCAACGCCGGCTTCAAGGTCGCGATGCGAACTCTCGACCTGTTCCGGCCCAGCGTCGGTGCCTTCGCGGTCGGCATGGCGCAGGCCGCGCTCGACATGGCACTCGACCACGTCTCCAACCGCAAGGCATACGGACGCCTGCTTGCTGACCAGCAGGCCATCGCCCACACCTTGGCCGACCTGGCAACTCGCGTACAGGCGTCGAGGCTCTTGGTCCACAACGCTGCTCGCACCTACGACGCTGGTGCGACTCGTGCCGAGATCACGAAGTCCGCCGCCATGGCCAAGCTCTATGCAACTGAGACAGCCCAGGCGGTCGTCGACCAGAGCATCCAGTTCCACGGTGCCGTGGCTCTCGAGCGTGGACACCGGCTCGAACACCTCTACCGCGACGTACGCGCGCCTCGGATCTACGAAGGCGCCTCAGAGGTCCAACGCTCGATCATCGCCAGGGAGCTCTTCAAGGAAAGGGTGAATGCCACATGAACCGGTTCCGCGCCTCTGCCGCACTGACCAAGCAGTGGGACCACTTCGACTTCGCTGTCGAGGGCCCAGTCGCGACGGTCACCCTCAACCGGCCCGAAAAGCTCAACCCCCTGACCTTCGAGTCGTACGCAGACCTGCGCGACCTTCTCGCCGAGCTTCCTCACCACGAGGGCATCCGAGTCCTCGTGATCCAAGGCGAAGGCAAGGGATTCTGCGGTGGTGGGGACGTCAACGAGATCATCGGCGAACTGATCAAGATGAAGCCGGCTGAGCTCATGAAGTTCACGAAGATGACCGGCGATGTCATCCGTGCCATGCGCGAGTGCCCGATCCCGATAATCACGAAGATCCAGGGCATCGCTGCCGGCGCAGGATCGGTCGTTGCGCTCGCATCTGACTTCCGCGTCGTTGGCCGCAAGGGTCGCTTCGCGTTCCTCTTCACCAAGGTCGGCCTGTCCGGCGGCGACATGGGCGCCGCCTACCTACTGCCCCGGGTCGTTGGACTCAGCCGCGCCACCTCTCTGCTCATGCTCGGCGACACGATCGACGCAGAGACGGCTGATCGCTACGGCCTCGTTTCCCAGCTCGTCGACGACGCCGACCTGGACGAGGCCGTAGCGGCCCTGGCCAACCGCATTGCGTCGGGACCGACACTCGCGCTCTCGCAAACGAAGTCGCTGCTCACCCGAGAGCTCGACATGTCCATGTCGGCCTCGATGGAGCTCGACGCCATGACCCAGGCACTCCTGATGACCACCGAGGACCACGCGGAGTTCCACGCCGCGTTCAACGCCGGCCGCAAGCCGGAATGGAAGGGACAGTAAGATTGAACCGCACCGACTTCCTTGAAACCGACGCTCTGCTCGATGAAGAGGACCGGGCGATTGGCGAGGCTGTTCGTTCGTACGCGAACGCCGAGCTCGCCCCGCACGTCGCCGAGTGGTACGAGAGCGGAACCATCCCGATCGAGATCTCGACCGGCCTCGGCAAGCTCGGTGTCCTCGGAATGCACCTCGAGGGCTATGGCTGTGCCGGTACAACGGCAACGGCCTACGGCGTTGCCTGCCGCGAGCTCGAGGCGATCGACTCGGGCCTTCGCAGCCTCGTCTCTGTCCAGGGATCGCTCGCCATGTTCGCTATCCACCGATGGGGAACCGAGGAGCACCGCCAGGAGTGGCTCCCACGAATGGCAGCCGGCGAAGCGATCGGGTGCTTCGGTCTCACGGAGGCTGACGCGGGAAGCGACCCGGGGTCGATGCGCACCCACGCGCGTCGAGACGGCGATGACTGGATCCTCAATGGGTCGAAGATGTGGATCACCAACGGCACCTTCGCGCAAGTCGCTGTCGTCTGGGCCCAGACCGACGACGGAATCCGAGGCTTCGCAGTACCGACCGACACCCGTGGATTCTCTGCACACGAGATCCACCGGAAGCTCTCGCTGCGCGCATCGGTCACAGCCGAGCTGGTCCTCGACGACGTCCGCCTCCCCGGCTCCGCAGTCTTCCCCGAGGTACGCGGGCTCAAGGGCCCTCTCTCCTGCCTCAACGAAGCCCGCTACGGCATCCTGTGGGGCGCGGTGGGCGCTGCCAGGGCGTGCCTGGAGGAGGCACTCGAGTACACGCTCGTCCGAACCCAGTTCGGTAAGCCTCTCGCTTCCTTCCAGCTGACCCAGCGCAAGCTCGCCGACATGTCCATCGCAGTGACGAACGCGAGCCTCACCGCCATCCAGCTGGGCCGATTGAAGGACCAGCACCGGATCACGCCTGAGCACGTCAGCCACGGCAAGTTGGCGAACGTCAAGGTCGCTTTGGAGGTGGCTCGGACTGCCCGCGGCATGCTGGGCGCCGCAGGTATCACCCTCGACCACACCGTGATGCGTCACATGAACAACCTTGAAACGGTCTCGACGTACGAGGGCACCGAAGAGATGCATGCTCTGAGCATCGGTCGGGCTCTCACCGGGATCGCGGCGTTCCGGTAGCCCGGGCCACCCATAGATCTCTGACTCGGGCGTGGCGTCCATGATCCCAACCGCGGCGCCCGAGCCAGTACCAACGACGAGGCTGTGAAGCACTCGTTCGCAGGAGGAAGCAGTGAGCAAGATCAGTCTCGTCGGCGTCGTGGGATGCGGACTCATGGGCGCGGGTATCGCTGAAGTCTGCGCCCGAGCGGGCAAGAACGTCGTTGTCGTCGAGGAGACGCGCGAAGGAGCCCTCGCCGGCAGCAAGCGCATCGAAGCGTCGCTCGAGCGCGCAGCGCAGCGAGGCAAGATCGACAGCGCTCAGGTGATTCCCAGTAGTCGTCGAGCGCGGTGGCCATGCGCAATCCCGCCGGTGCTTCACTGGGCTGGGAGGCACAGTAGTCCAGCGCGACTCGCAGGTTTGGGTGTTCGGTGCGCAGCCTGTTGATCCACTCCGCCTGATACGGCCCGATCCACTCGGTGTTGAACCGGGCAGCCAGGCGCGCGTACCAGTCGCGGTGACGCCGCCGCACTCGGTCGAGATCTCCCGCCTCGGTCAGGCGCTGCTCACCGTATTCCCGGGTGATCTGCAGCAAGCGGAAGCGCGCACCAACGTGGTTCTCGCGGAGGAAAATCGATTTGTCTACCAACGCCGCCACGATGTCGAGCATGTCGTCGCGGTCGATGCCGTTCCCGCTGACGACGTGTTCGGCTGCGGCGAGATCGGAGCTTCCCACGAACACCGCCGCACGTGCCCAGACCGTGCGCTCCTGCTCGGTACACAGGTCGTAACTCCAGTCGATCAGCGATGTCAGCGTGCGCTGGCGATCGGGACTGCCGCGGATGCCTTGTGAGGCCAGCAGCCGGGAGGGCTTGGTCAGCCCTTGCATGATCTGTTCCAGGCTGAGTGCCCGCATTCGCACAGCAGCCAGTTCGAGGGCCAGCGGAATACCGTCGAGGCTGTGGCAAATCCGGGCGACGGTCTGGCAGTTATCGCTGGTGATGGCGAATTGAGGGTTGACCGCTGTGGCGCGTTCGACGAACAAGCGCACCGATTCGTAGTGGGCAATCGAGCCCGGCGAGGAGGACACCTCCTCCGGCTCAGGCACTGGCAGCGCGGCAACGGGGAAGGCATGCGCGCCCAGCAGCCCCAGGGACTGCCGGCTGGTCGCCAGCACCGAGGAATTGTCAATACCTGTGGATCAAGATTGTTTAGGCGGCGGTGGGTGGGGCGTGGTCGTCGGGGCGTTCGACGAGTTTGCCGCCCTCGAAGCGTGCTCCTGCGCGCACGAGCGCGACGAGTTGGGGTGCGTTGACCGCGCGCCAGCGTGTCTGCGCTGACTCGATCAGCTTGAAGGCCATCGCCAGCCCGGCCGCGCGAGAGCCTGGTCCCTTGGTGACTTTGCTGCGGTGCCGCACGGTCGCGAACGTGGATTCCATTGTTATCTTGAGTTCGGCGGATGATCATTGCTTTGGCCTGGGCGGTTGCGTCGTAGATGGTGTTGTCGACGCAACCGCCGGCGGTTGTCGGGGTGGGTTCAGCAGGGTCCGATCGTTACTGAAGTGCGATGCGGTTTGGCTGGAGGTGGGGGTGAATCGCCGGGGTCTCGCGAATGGGGTGATCGGCGGTGCTCACCGAGTGCACGGGCGAGTTGTCGGCGAAGCCGTTGGTTTTCTTCGGCGAGTTCGCGGTTTCGTTTGAGGGCGATGTCCAGTCGTGCCAGGGCAGATTCCTCCGAGGTGCGCTGACTTGCAGGAATCGGCGCTGCGGGAGCGCGCCGGGTTGCCTCCCGTAGGCGTTGGATTTCGGCCCGGATGTCGGGTTGGGCATAGAGCCAGGACCGGGACACCTCAGCTGCTGCGGCCACTGACTGGAAAGTGATCGGCGCGCCGGTGCGGTCGAGTTCGCGCAGTGCCTGGAGGGCCTTCGCTCGGGTCAATTCGCGGCGTCGCTGGGCCGCGGCGATGATCGGGGCGGTGTTGTCAGGACGCATCGGCTGACGTCTCCCTGCTGGTGTTGGCTTCGCCGTTCTCGAGGGTTGTGATGATCTTTGCGAGGTTGTCGGCGACCTGGCGATTCATCTCCACCATGCGGGTCTGGCCCCGCGCCTCGGCCGCGGTGATGATCTGCAACACCTGCTGCTGGTGGTGCCGGTGCTGGGGGAGGAACTCGGTGGTAGTGATGAACATCGGACAGGTTAGGCACGAGTTGGCATGCGGGCAGGTCTTGATCAGCGGCAGACTGCAGTAGCCGTTGGGCAAAGCCTGGGTGGCGCGGGAGATCCGCTGCTTGGCCCAGGACGCCTCGGCCAGCGGCCCGTCGGGGTCCAGGGTCACCGTCTCGCCGTTGGCGTTGACCTTGCGTGCGGCTTCCCAATGCCGGCGGATCGTCGTGTCCGACAGCCGGGCGTAGTGGCCTGTCATGAGGTGCGAGTCGTGATCGAGGATGCGGCGGACCACTTCCTGCGGCACGTCCCGGTTGATCAATCTGGTGCCCAGCGAGTGCCGCCACTGGTGGGGAGTGAGATGCACCGGGCGGCCGTGTTCGTCGCGGATGTCGCAGCGTTGCAGCCATCGGTGCAGGGCCTGCCGGTAGGTGGCGCTGTTGACAGGCTTGGAGCCGTCCGGATTGGTCAGGGGGCGGGGGAAGAGCACCGGGACACCGTCGGTCCAGCGGCCCAGGACGTGTTGCTGCTGCTCGCTGATCGACTGCTGGAGTTGTTCATCGATCGGGACCAGTGCCTCCCGGTTCATCTTGTGATTGTGGTAGCGCAGATAGGGTGCGCCCTCGGCATCTAGGACGACACAGTCAAACGGCAGCTTGAGCGCGTCGGAGACGCGCAAGCCACAGCGGATCAGGATGAGCGTGACCAGCCGGTAGGCCGGGTGGTCCCACTGGTCCAAATTGGACGGATGTTCTACCTGGACCATCACGTACTCGGCTACCGCGCGAGGCAGTTGTTCGCCGTGTTTCGGGTAGTCCTCGGGATAAAATGTCGCGGTCGTCGGCAGCGAGGAGTCCCAGCTGTGCTGGCGGATCGCGTTGAAGAACTGGTTGAGCAGCCCGACGTGGGTGCGATGCGCCGGTCGGCCGGTGAACTCGACGTGCAGGTCGGCCAGGTACCGCTCCAGGACCGGTCGATCCACGCTGGCCAGGCTGTCAATGCCGATCTCGTGGGTGGCAAGGAATTGTGCGAACCGCGTGATCGCGGTGACACACCGGGCCGCGGCGGTGCTGCCCAGTCCTGTACTCAACCGCCACCGCACCCACCGCTTGGCTAACTCCTTCAACCACGGCTGGGCAATGGCATTGAATCGCAGGCGAGCGGGAGACCCGCCTCCGGTGGGCCGCCCGAGGCGCCGCAACCGCCACACATCCCGCCGATACTCGGTGTCCCATCCGTGGTCCTCGGCTAGATCCTCCAGCTTGCGCACCCCGTAGATAACCAGGGTCCGCGGTCCCGCGTCCTTCGGCGCCGGGCGACCAAACGCGGTCCGTAAGGTCTCCTCGTCCCAGTCCAGCAGCGAGGCGACCGGCAGGCCCGCCAACAGCCGCACCATGCGAGCGACCGTGGTGACCTGGGTCCGGACCAGCCGCTCGTCGCGGCGGCATTGCAGCACATACTGCACCTCCAGCTTCAGCTGCGGGGCCAGCGCGGCAAGGCTGACCTTGCATTCGCAGGCGGGCACCACACTGCTGGTGGGACTGTCGCTCAACGGGCCGGCGACCTGCTGGTCTGTGGTGGCGATGAACCGCGCGAGATCGGGCTTGCCCTCCCTGCGCCACCACCGCTGATGATGCCCGGGACACAATCCCTGGCTGCGCGCTGTCCGGACGCATCCGGGCACTGCGCATGCCGGACCACCGAACACCGGATCGCGAGGATCGAAAACGACAAGGTCGCTGCGGAACTCCGGGCGCACCGCGGCCATCAACTTCTCCAGCAGCCCGGGAGAGGCCGTGGCTTGCCGCTGCGCCTTGGCAATTTCGCGATTCATGGCGTCACCTGCCGCGCGTCGGGCGGAAGGGTGGCGGTCAGCTTGATCCGGACATGGTTGAACGCCGCCTGCGTGGTCAGCAACACCGATCCGCCGCTGAAGGTGACCTCGTGGGGCTCGGCAAGCCGCAGGGCGGACCGCCAATGCTCGAATGTCGCGCGGAGCTGCTCAGCTGGCGCGGGTCCGTTCACCTGCCCCACCACGAGGCTGCCGGAGGGCGCCAGCGTCCACGCGATGATCGGCAGATGTGGGTGGGCATCCAGGATCGCGGCCAGTTCGCCAGCTGCGCGGCGCTGCCATCCTGCGCGCTGGGCGTGGGTGATCTCGAACAGGCTCACCAGCTCACCTCACGCCCGGTGAACCAACCTGCGTTCTCCAACGCCCGCCGCGCGTCCTCGGCGGTCAAATGCCCGTAAACGGACATCGTGGTGGTCACCGAGGAATGGCCCAAGACCTTGGACACGACCTCGATGGGCACGCCGTCCCGCAGCATCCTGGTCGCCGCCGAATGCCGGCACCAGTGCGGATCGAAGTCGATCCCGGTGCGTCGCCGCAGCCGTTTCACCAGCTCGTAGACCGCCGGGTAGGACAACGCCTGCCCCCGTGGTTCGGCGAAAAGGTTCACGAACACGTAGTCCGAGTCCACATCGCCGTATTCGCCGTGCAGATAGTCACCCCACAGCCGGATCAGCTCCGTGGAGACCGGGACGGCGCGTTGCTCGCGTGATTTGGATCGGGCGCCGTTGTCGTTGACCCGGGGCACGATCACGATCTCCCGTTCCGCGGCGGCGATATCGGCATGCCGCAGGCCCAACGCCTCCCCGATCCGGCAGCCGGAATCCCACAACAAGGACCAAAGGAAGCGATCTCGCAGCCGGTCACAAGCATCCACAATGGACTGCATCTCAGTGACTGTCAGGATCCGGGGCAGCTTCTTCGGTGCTTTCACCGTGATCATCCGGCTCGGTTGGGGTTTGTCCTTGCTGATGTGGTGCAAAAACGGCTTCCACCCGCCCCGCCGACCGGGCACCTGCCACGTGGTCAACAGCTCACCGACATCCACGCCATGCCGCGCCTGATACGCATAAAACGCCGCCAGCGCCGAAAGCTTCCGGTTGATCGTGGACCCAGCCACATGCGGCTGGAGCGAGGGCAGCACGGCCACCTGGCCATCACGGCCGGTCGGCGGCAGCCGCAGCCAGGCGACGTACTCACCAATGTCCTCCAGGCGCACCTCCCGCCAGTCCAGGCCCCGATGCTCCAGGAAGACCCAGTAGTCCTTCAAATCATGCGCATACGCCTTGACCGTGTTCGGTGACCGCTCGATATCGGTCAGATAGGCCAGATAACGCTCGATCGGCTCGACCGGGGCGTCGTCATCGCCCAGGACCGTCCACGACGGCACCCGCGAGGCGGGCATCGCCACCCGTTGCACCTGCACCTGCTCCTCCAACGTGATCGACATGCTGGACGAGCCCGGAGATAACCATGTCCACCACGCCGACCGCAGCCCACGACAAACCCGTGGCACACATGGAAGACACACGCACGGAAGCTCCAGATAACGATGGGGTTGGTAGTACGCAGATGAACCCAGTGCTGGGCGGGATAGTTGTAGAAGACCAGTAGCTCGTCGACGTCGTCGGTGATCTTGGCGACGGCCTTGGGGAACTTCGCCCCGTAGGCGGTCTCGAACGCTTTCACCGCGTCCAGGGCGTGCCGGCGGTCTTCTGCGTTCCAGATCTCGGCCAGGGCCTTCTTCGCGCCGGGATGTGCTGATTTCGGCAGCGCGGCGAGCACGTTGCCGATCTTGTGAAACCAGCAGCGCTGCGCACGGGTGCCGGGGAAAACCTCGTGGAGTGCGCCCCAGAACCCCAGTGCCCCGTCCCCCACGGCCAGCACCGGCGCTCGCATCCCACGGCGGGCGCAGTCCCGCAGCAGATCAGCCCACGATTCGACCGATTCGCGGTAGCCGTCGGCCAGTGCGACGAGTTCTTTGCGGCCGTCGGCTCGGACACCGATCATCACCAGCAGGCAGAGTTTGTGCTCTTCCAGGCGGATGTTCACATGGATGCCGTCGGCCCACAGATACACATAGTCCATTTCGGAAAGATCGCGTTCGGTGAACGCGCGGTGCTCCGTCCTCCACTGCTCGGTCAGTTTCGTGATCACAGGGGCGGATAACCCCTTGCTACTGCCCAGAAATTGGCCCAGTGCGGGCACGAAGTCCCCGCTGGAGAGCCCATGCAGGTACAGCAGCGGGAGCACTTCGGTGATCTTCGGGGTCTTACGTGCCCATGGCGGCAGGATCGCCGAGGAAAACCGCTGGCGCGCACCGGTGTCCGGATCGGTGCGCTTGTCGTTGACCCGCGGCGCCTGGACTTCGACCGCGCCGGCAGACGTCAGGACCTCGCGGGCCTGATGATAGCCATTACGCACGACCAGGCGGTGGCCATGCTCGTCACGGGCGTCGGCGAACTGCGCGATGAAGGCATCTACCTCGGCCTGCAACGCCTCGGCCAGCATCCGCCGGGCGCCCTCACGGACGATCTCATCGATCAACGATGCCGAACCCGAGGCTGGGGCATCGTTACGGGGCTCGGGGCCAGGGACTACGCTGAGCATCGGGTCGTACCTTCCCGACCGACGCGCCAACGTCGGCCATGCTTGGAACCTTGCATCCGATCACTGGGAAGGTACGCCCCTTCCCAGCCGATCCACAGGTCTCCAGCATTGCTCCCAGCACCCGCAACGCACCGCAAGCGTGCAGCACGGCGGTGATGAACTGGGCGCACTCGTCGACGAGATGCTCGCAGTTATCCAGCACGAGCAACGCGGGCTCAGTGCCTATGTGCTCGCTGATCGTCTCGGTGGGAGCGCGGGCCGACTGGTCATGCAGCCCCAGTGCTGCCGCAACCGTGACCCCTAACAGTTCAGGCTCGCGCAATTCAGCAAGCCCGACGAACCACACCCTGCCCTGAAAGACCCGCTGCACATCGGCCGCCACACGCACGCCAGGCGCGTCTTGCCCACGCCGCCGGGCCCGGTGAGCATGACCACCCGGCCCGCCGTCAGCAGCCGCCTAACCTCTGCACGCTCCCGCCGACGACCCAGGAAACTCGTCAGATCAACAGGAAGATTTCCTCCGCGCACCCGGCCGACGGTACTTGTGACTCCCACCACATCGCCATAGCTCCAGGATGGCGAAGCGGGGGTCGTGGGCGAGCGCTTGCTCGAGGTGGTGGAGCAAGCCCGCGCGCTTGGCGAAGCTGGCTTTCGACTTCTGGGGTCGCAGTTTCTCCGGGAAGTGTCACGGCATCGCGGGAGATCTTGAGTTCCTCACCAACCTTTGCCAAGAGATCCGCTGCGCTGACAGTGAGGGTGTCGGAGGTCGGGGTGCTCATGAGAGGTCATCTCGCCGATGAGCAAGGAGCCAGCCGGATTCAATAGGCCACCTACAGATGTCAGACATTCGGTGTTA
Organism: Saccharopolyspora pogona; assembly: GCF_014697215.1. GTDB lineage: Bacteria > Actinomycetota > Actinomycetes > Mycobacteriales > Pseudonocardiaceae > Saccharopolyspora > Saccharopolyspora hattusasensis. Next base: position 2,091,178 of record NZ_CP031142.1, on the reverse strand, counting down.
GGGTTGCCGTATGAATGATCTTCGTGCGCCGCGCCGTGTCGCGAGCCTGGCGGCGCAACTGGTGGACACCCTCCGTGAGCAGATCGCGTCCGGTCTTTGGCCAGTGGGGATGCGGATCCCGCCCGAACACGAGCTGGTCAAACAGCTCGGTGTCGGGCGCACGACGGTGCGTGAGGCACTCGGCGCGCTGGTGCACCTGGGTCTATTGGAGGCGCGCAAGGGTGACGGCACGTATGTCCGGACATCGAGCGAAATGCACTCGGTGCTGATGAGACGTGCCAGTTCCTCGAGACGGAGGGATGTGCTTGAACTGCGTGCGGTGCTGGAGGAGTACGCCTCTGGCCTGGCCGCGTCACGGCGCACCGAAGACGACCTTGCTCGCCTGTGGCACCTGCTTGACGAGGCGGAGGCGATCGCGGACTCGCCAGAGATCGACGCCATTGCAGAGGTCGACGCCCGCTTCCACCAGGAGGTGGTGAGCGCCGGCGGCAACCCCCTGCTCACCGAGGTCTACGACGTCCTGAGCGTCGCGGTCACCGAGCAGATCGGCGGCACGCTCTGGCCCAGTGCGACGGCCGCCGAGCACACCCTTTTGCACAGGCGGCTCGTCGAGGCGATCGCTGCCGAGGACGAAGTCGGCGCACGCCACTGCGCCACCGAGATCGTGAAGCTCACCGAGGCCGGAATGGAGCGATCAGAGTGACCGCCTCCAGGAATCCTCGCGTCGAGGCTAGCAAGGTCCACGTGGCCGCGACCACCACCAAACCTGTTGCCACGCCTGCTCTTTCGGTCGGCCTCGTGATCGCGATTCTACTGGTGGCGGCGAATCTGCGCGCGACGTTGACGGGTGTGGGCACGCTGCTGTCGGCCATCGAACGTGACACCGGGTTGTCCGCGGCGGCGGGTGGTGTGCTGAGCACCCTGCCGTTGCTCATGTTTGCCGTGACCTCGCCGTTCGTCGGGCGCGTCTCCCACCGATTCGGCACCACTCGTCTCCTGGTGGTCGCCCTCGCGGTGCTGGCGGCGGGCACCGTGATCCGGTCTGTGCCGTCGATCGTGTCTCTGTTCGCCGGGACGGTGATCCTCTCGGCGGCGATCGCGGTGGGCAACGTCCTGCTGCCCACGGTGATTCGTATCCACGTACCCGGCCCGCGGGTGCACATGATCAGCGCCTTGTACGTCACCGCGATGGGTTTGGCCGCGGCTCTGTCGTCGGGAATCTCGGTCCCGCTCGCCAAGGCCCTGCCCGGAAGCTGGCATTCCGCCTTGGCCTGGGGAGTGGTGGTGGCGCTCGGCGCGCTCGCAGGGTGGCTGCCGCGGCTGCGCGAGGCCCGGGCGGACGGCGGCGTGCGGTCCAGCGGGACGCATGCTCGGATGCCGTGGCGGTCCTGGCTGGCGTGGCAGGTGTCCTTCTACATGGGCCTGCAGTCCCTCGCCTTCTACACCGCCATCGCGTGGCTGCCCAGCGTCCTCGCCGAGCAGGGCATGAGCACCACGGCCGCCGGCTGGATGTTGTTCTACTACCAGCTCGTCGCGCTGGTCACGGGCATGGTGCTGCCACTGCTCACCCGAGGCCGTCACGACCTGCGCTTCGCTGCTGCTGCCGCGTCCGTGATCGTTGCCACCGGTTTCGCGATTTTGCTTGTCCTGCCGGCGCTTGCGGTCGTGGCGTGCACTCTTCTCGGGTTGGGCACGGGTGTCTGTCTCGTGCTCGCTCTGAGTTTCCAGAGCCAGCGCGCCACGGGTCCCAGTGAAACCACAGCGCTGGCGGGAATGGCGCAGTCCGTCGGCTATCTGGTTGCCGCTGCTGGGCCCCTGGTGCTGGGGGTCTTTCATGACGCCACCGGCAGCTGGACCGGGGCCCTTCTCCTCCTGATCGCCTTGAGCCTGGTCATGGCCGCTGCCGGCTACGGCGCCGGCCGCGACCGCCACGTCCGGGCCCGTGACTGAACCTGCGCCGGAACCAGAGGGGCCGCAATGCGTACAGAAATGCGTGACAGGGACGCCGGGCGCGCTGCCGCCGCTGGCGACATCGAAATCACTGCTCGGTTGACGCGCCAGCTGGCGATGCTGGAGTCGCTGGTCAGGCGAGCGAAGCCGGGCCGTTCCGAGGTGGAGCTCGAGTCCGCGTGGTTACCGCTGCTCATGAAGCTCGCCGAGGAGGGCCGCAGCGCGCGGGGGAGATCGCCGCAGCGCTGTGCATGAGCCCGTCGACGATCAGCCGGCAGGTCGCCGTGCTGGTCGGGTCCGGGCTCATCGAGCGCCGGGCCGATCCCGACGATGGTCGTGCCAGTCTGCTCGCCGCGACCGCCACCGGCCGCCGAATGCTCGAGGCCGAGCGCCGGCGCAGGGCCGCCCAATACATCGACGCCCTCGCTGGCTGGCCTCCCGAAGCTCGTGGCCGATTCGCAGACCTGCTCGGCTACTTCGTCGGCGATCTTCAGCGCACGAGGAGGGAATAGCACCATGTTGCTCGAACGACGTTCCGCATCCGTGCCGCCTTGGCGCCGGAAACTGCGCTGGTTCCTCGCGGAGTTCGTGGAGTGCCTGGCCTCGGTGGGTTACACGATGGCCGGTGTCTGCCCGCCGCCACCTCCGCGGTCGCCGGACGACACCATCCCGGAACCACGGAAGGAGCCGTAATAAGGGGACTCCCCAACGCGGGGGCGGCACGATCGTGCCGCCCCCGCGTTTCCTCGTTCACCTGATGCGTTTTTCGCTCCCGGTCCAGGCCTTGTCCCGCAACACGAACTTCTGGATCTTCCCGGTGGAGGTCTTCGGCAGCTCGGCGAACACGACCGTTTTCGGCGCCTTGAACCGGGCCAGCCTGCCCTTCACGTGCTCGATGAGCTCCGCCTCAGTAGCGGTGGCCCCGTCGTGCAGCGTCACGTAGGCGGCGGGGACCTCACCCCAGCGCTCGTCCGGCACCGCGATCACCGCGACCTCCAGCACCGCCGGATGGTCCATGATCGCCTGCTCCACCTCGACCGACGCGATGTTCTCTCCACCGGAGATGATCACGTCCTTCGAGCGGTCGCGCAGCTCCACGTACCCGTCGGGGTGCACGACGCCGATGTCCCCGGTCCGGAACCAGCCGTCCGGCACCGCCGCCAGGGTGGCCTCCGGGTCGTCGAGGTAGCCGAGCATGAGGTTGTTGCCGCGCAACGCGATCTGCCCTGTGGTGATCCCGTCCGCTGGGACGTCCGTACCGTCCTCCGCGATGACCCGCGGAACGCAGGCGATCATGTTCCCTACGCCCTGGCGCGCCTTGAGCCGCGCCCGCGCTTCGGCGTCACGGTCGTTCCATTCCGGGCGCCAGTCGCACAGCATGGCGGGTCCGTAGGTCTCGGTCAGTCCGTACAGGTGCGTGACATCGAACCCCAGCTCCGTCGTTCGCCGCAGAATCGACGGCGACGGCGGCGCACCACCGGTGGCGATCCGCACCGTGTGCTCAAGCGGCTCGGCCTCGCGGGCGTACGCGATCATCGACAGCACGGTCGGTGCCCCGTTGAGGTGCGTGACGCCCTCCTCCCGCAGCAGCCGCCAGATCTCCGTAGGGTCTACTTTGGACAGACAGATGTGCGTAGCGGCCGCTGCGGTCACCGCCCACGGGAACGTCCATCCGTTGCAGTGGAACATCGGCAGCGTCCACAGGTGCACACTCGACGGCGTCAGCCCGGTATGCCCCACCATCGCCAAGGCCTGCAGGAACGCGCCCCGGTGGTGGTACATCACGCCCTTCGGGCGGCCAGTGGTCCCCGACGTGTAGTTGATCGACAGCAGCGACCGCTCGTCGGCCGGGGTCCGGTGCAGCGGCTGCGCCGCGGCCAGCAGGTCCTCGTACTCCTGTCCCGACCGGATCCGGTGTGGCGGGGCGTCCATCCGGGCGAGCACCTCATCCACCAGCGCGTCGAACGACGGGTCGTGGATCAGCACGGCGGCGCGGGAGTGCGCCAGGATGTAGGCGACCTCGTCCGCGGCCAGCCGGGTGTTCACCGCGACCAGTGGCACTCCTGTCCACGGCACCCCGTAGTGCGCCTCCAGCACCACGTGGGTGTTCGGTGCCAGCACCGCCACTGGACGACCTCCGGCCAGCGGCGCGAGTCCGCCCGCGAGCCGCTGGCACCGGTCGTGCAGCTCCGCGTAGGTCCACTGGGACCGCCCATCCACCACCGCGACCCGATCTCCGTGCGCCGCTGCGGCTCGTTCCAGGTACGACGTCGGGGTCAGCGGCTCGAAGGACAAGGAGTCCGCGTCGGGAGTCATCGCACGCCTCCACGGGCCGGGTTGCCGGTCATGAGGAAGAAGTCCATGTCTACCCTTCCCTTAAATGTTATTGACGAGTAACGTAAGACGCGTCAATCACGACGTCAAGTCTTCGCATGAGCCCTGAAAATGTTATCGGTAAGTAGCATCGCTGGGTGATTCGGGAACAGGGAGATTCGGCATGACCACCGCGACAGGACTGAGGAACCGTGCGGCGACCTCGGCGGAGAGCGTGCGGGCCGCAGTGGACGCGCTGGCCGCGGGACGCATGGTCGTGGTCGTGGACGACCACGACCGGGAGAACGAGGGCGACCTGATTCTGGCCGCCGAGAGCGTGACGCCTGAGCAGATGGCCTTTCTCGTCGCGCACACGACCGGCATCGTCTGCACGCCGATGACCTCCGAGCGGGCCGACGGGCTCGGGCTTCCGCCGATGGTGGCCGACAACCAGGACGCGCACGGCACGGCGTTCACCGTGACCGTGGACCACGTGGACACCGGTACCGGTGTCTCGGCGACCGCGCGGGCGCAGACGTGCCGTGTACTGGCGGACCCGGCCACGACGCCTGACGTGCTCCGCCGCCCGGGCCACATCTTCCCGTTGAGGGCGCGCGAGGGCGGCGTCCTGGTCCGTGCCGGGCACACCGAGGCCACTGTCGATCTGCTGCGGTTTGCCGGTCGCCGGCCGGTCGGCATCATCAGTGAGCTGATCGGTGACGACGGCGAGATGCTGCGTGGTGCGGCGCTGACCGCGTTCGCGCAGGATCACGACCTGCCGGTGCTCGCGATCGCCGACCTGATCCGCTACCGGCGCGCCACGGAAGAGCTCGTCGAACCCGTGGCGAACTCGACGATGCCGACCGTCTTCGGCGACTTCGAGGCGATCGCGTACCGGTGGCATGTGGACGGTGCCGAGCACCTGGCTCTCGTCATGGGCGACATCGCAGCGGCCACGCGCTCCGAGCGGGGTGTCCTGGCCCGCGTGCACAGCGAGTGCCTCACGGGCGACATCCTCGGCTCGTTGCGCTGTGACTGCGGAACGCAGCTCGAGCAAGCGATGCGCGCCGTCGCTGAGGAGGGCTGTGGTGTCATCGTCTACCTGCGCGGGCACGAAGGGCGCGGCATCGGACTGGCCCACAAGATCCGCGCCTACGCCTTGCAGGAGCTCGGTCTGGACACAGTCGACGCGAACACCGCGCAGGGGCTTCCCGTCGATTCCCGCAGTTATGGTGCCGGGGCCCAGATCCTCGCTCACCTGGGAGTCCGCAGGCTGCGCCTGATCACCAACAACCCCGCGAAGTACGACGATCTGGACGGGGACGCGCTCGAGATCGTGGAACGGGTCGCGCTGCCGGCCGTCGAGACCCCGCAGAACCTGCGGTACCTGCGCACCAAACGAGACCGCATGGGCCATGCGTTCGCGTCGCCGGCCACGGCCGGGCCGGAGACCGGCCCGGCCGCGCGGTCAGCTGGGTAGCGGCTTCGATGCGGTCTTCGGCAGCCGCACCACGGTGATCACGCCGACCAGCGCCACCGCGACGATCCAGTAGACGGGGCTGGTCCTGCTTCCGGTGCCGGCCACGAGGGCCGCGGCGACCAGCGGCGTGATGCCGCCGATGATCGCACCGATGTTGTACCCGAGCGCGATGCCCGAGTAGCGCACGTTCGCCGGGAACATTTCGGTGGCCAGCGGCCACGCCGGAACCTGCGCCCAGCCGCTGAAGAACAGGCAGACCACGTAGACCACCCCGACCACCCAGAGGCTGGTCGTGGCGATGAGCAGCGCGAAGACCGGCCAGGCGATGACGGCGTAGGCTAGGTAGGACGCGAGCAGGATCGGCTTGCGGTCGAAGCGATCCGTCAACCTGCCTGCCCAGGGATAGGTCATCGTCGCCAGTGCGATGGACAGCGCCGACGTCCAGGCGACACCGGTCGCGGAAAACCCTTCCTGCTGCAGGAAGATCGCGAAGTAGGCGACGCCGAAGTAGCCCGTGCCGTTGAAGGCGATGGCCAGGCCCGCGACGCGGGCCACTGACAGCGGGTGGCTCCGCAGCGCGGCCAGCATCGGGCCGCGCACGATCGCGGCCTTCTCCTTGAGCTCCTGGAACTGGGGCGACTCCTCCACCCGCAGGCGAGCCCACAGGCACACCACGGTGAGCAGCAGCGAGAGCAGGAACGGGAGCCGCCAGCCCCACACCGGCATCTGGTCGGCCGGGACCAGCAACCGGACCACCCCGACCACGGCCGCGGCCACCGCGAACCCGAGCGTGGACCCGATGGAGATCGTCGACCCGTAGTGACCCCGCTTGCCCGGCGGCGCCAGCTCGGCGATGTAGGTCGCCGCGCCGCCGATCTCACCGCCGGCCGCGAGTCCCTGGGCGAGTCGCGCGAGGATGATGGCGATCGTCGCGGCGACTCCGACCTGCCCGTAGGTGGGCAGCAGGCCGATCACGCCGGACGCGACGCCCATCGACACGATCGTCGCGACGAGAGCGGTCCGTCGGCCCCGCCGATCACCGAGGCGGCTGAAGAACCAGCCGCCCAGCGGGCGGATAAGGTAGGACGACGCGAACACCGCGAGCGTGGACAGCGTCGAGACCGTCGGATTGTGGCTGGGGAAGAACAACGGTCCGATGGTCAGCGTCAGGAGCCCGTAGACGCTGAAATCGTAGTACTCGATCAGCGTCCCGACACCACCCGCGAGCGAGGCGCGCCGGGCGGATCTCGAGCTGATCACCTTCTCGGAATGCTGTGCGGTCGTCATTGACTCTCCTTGTCATGCCCGAGGAAGCGCGACAGGCGGGTGGTTCCCATCACTGGACGCTTCCGCCGGGGCGGTTTCCGAGGCACCCTTGTCAGGTCGGTGGTCGGCAGCGGGGATTTCCGTCAGATGTCGGGGCGCACCGTTACAGCGCCGTCGATCGCGTGCTACACCGCGTGGATTGGCACGAGCTGCGTGCGCGAACATTCGCCGCGCTTCGCACCTATCGACAGTGACTCGTCGCGTGCGGACGCGCAATGCGTTGGTGTGCAAGGACTATTGCGAATTCCGCACGGATGGATGCGGAAGCGGCATTACTGGCGACACAATGTATCTATTGTGGACAATCTGCGGAACGGGAACGTGCCCTGTCGCTGTCGATCGGTCGACGAGTCGCCGGTGCGTGCTCGCCGATTCCTCTGGCGGACAGGGAAAACGGCGATGAGTGCGTCGCGTCAGACCGCGTCCGGCGGGACGAGCAGCGCGTTGATCGCCGCGGTCTGGATGGTCTTCCCGACGCTCTCGGGATCCAGTCCGCTGTTGAACTGCGGAACCGAGTTGATCATCGAGAAGACGGCGTGGGTGAGGATGCGGGTCTGCGCGTCCGACAGATCGGGCCGCAGCCGCTCGACCAGGCCGCTCCACTCCTCGGCGTAGAGGCGCATCAACCGCCGCATGCGATGGCGTTCGTCCTCGGGGACGTTGTGCTCGTTCTTCAGGAAGACGAGCGTGGACGGCACGTTCTGCAGACTGCGTGTGACGTGGTAGTCGATCATCTCTTCGAGAGCCTTGCGCGGGTCCGTCACCTTGGCCGCGATCTCGCGCGCGTGGGCGAGCAGGTCGTTCAGCGGGTCCTCGAGCACGGCGACGAGCAATGCCTGCTTGCTCGGAAAGTGCCGGTAGAGCGCGGGACCGGACACCCCGGCTCGTGCACCGATCATCTCGTTGGTGACCGCGTCGAAGGCGCGTTCGTGGAACAGTTCGCCAGCGACACTGATCAGCTCCTGCCGGCGGGTGCCGCGCGGCGAAGCGGTACGAGGAGAGGATGAGCTCGACACAGGTCCAGCTTAAGTGACGGGCCGATAACGTGATTGCGCGTACTCCGAGAGCAGGTCCGCCACGGCGTTGAGACAGGCGAACCCCAGCTCGGACGACATGCCCCGGGGGTCGCCGAGAACCCCGTTGGGGGCGACGGCCTTGACGCCGCCGGTCAACACCTGGGCCAGCATGTCCTCGTCCATCGTCCCGGTGAAGCCCGCGTCGGCGCGGTCGCTGCGGACGAGGTCCGGCCGCACTGCCAGCATGATCGAAGTTTCGGCGATGTCGGCGTGACCTCCGACCCGTTCGGCGAGGGCGGCGATGTGGCCGGCCGCGTCTCGCCAGACGTCGAGGATCGCGGCCGAGTCCGCGAAGGCGATGACGTCGGGACCGTCGGGGAGCCGCGCCGCGAGCTTCGGCTCGATCTCGCCGAGCAACGGGTAGTTGCCGATGTGGGCGGAGAAGATCAGCACACGCTGGAAGCCGTGCGCGGAGAGGCTCGCGCAGCAGTCGAAACAGATCGTTTCGAGGGTCTCGGCCTGCACGGAGAGTGTCCCGGCGAAACCGAGGTGGTGCGCCGAGCAGCCGATCCGCACCGTCGGAAGCACGAGCGCGTCGCCGAGCCGCTCGGCGACAAGGACGCCCAGGCGATCGGCGTGCTCGCTGTCGACCGACAGCGGGAGGTGCGCGCCGTGCTGTTCCGTGGCGCCCAACGGCAGGACAGCGGTGCGCATGCCGCTCGCGATGGCGTCCGCGATCTCGGGCGATGTCAGGTACTCGATCCTCAGTTCGCTCATGGGCGGCCTCGTTCCACCTTGCGTCCTCGCTGACGGATAAAATTACTCGCTGATAACACTTGGCGCCGCTCAATCGACGCTTGACCGGCTTCGAGCCACGCTCTACGTTAGTCGTCAGTAACATTCGATGGAAGGGCTGGCATGGACTTCATCCTCATGACCGAGGGGGACACCCCGGTCGGGCTCACGCACGAGCACCGCTACCGGGAGCTGGTCGACGAGGTGCTACTCGCCGAGCGAGTCGGTTTCGACGCCTTCGGCAGCTCCGAGCAGCACGTCGCGATCGGCACCGCGACGGTGTCCGCTCCGGAGGTGCTCTACCCGTACCTGATGGCTCTGACGAACCGGATCCGCTTCGTCCACCTGGTGACGCTGCTGCCGACGCGGATGAACCACGCGCTGCGCGTCGCGGAACGCATCGCGACCGAGGACATCCTGTCCCACGGCCGAGTCGAGCTGGGTACCGGACGTGGCAACACGACGCTCGCGTTGCGCGCGTTCGAGGTCGACCCGACCGAGAACAAGGCGCAGTGGCGCGAAGGCATCGACCTGATCCGCCGCGCGTTCCTCGATGACCCGTTCTCGTTCGTGGGCGAGCACTACAAGATCCCGCCGCGCAGCCTGGTGCCCAAGCCCCTGCAGTGGCCCTACCCACCGATCTCCGCCGCAACCGGCAGCCCGAGCTCGGTCGAGACCGCCGCCGAGTTGGGCATCGGAGCCATCATGGGCGGGTTCTACCTCGGGTTCGACCTCGTGGAGAACCTGCTGAAGCTCTACGACGAGACCCTGGCCGCCACCAGCCACCCGTACCCGATCACGCCGCGCAAGATGGTCACGATCAGCGGTGGTATGCACTGTGCGGAGACCACGGCGCTGGCGCGTGAGCAGGCGAAGCCCTTGTTCGACATGGCCAAGCTCTCGACCGGTGCGTACGAGCGGCTCTCCACCCTGTCGAAGGACTACGCGTACATGGGCGCGGTCAAGGACGTCGACTTCGACGACGAGGATTACATGTTCGAGCGTTCGCAAGGCTTCCTCGTCGGCGACCCGGACCACTGCATCGAGCACGTGCAGCGGTACGTGGACATGGGTGTCGACGCGCTCGTGCTGCGCGTCGACAGCCTGCCCCACGACCAGCTCCTGCGCTCGATCGAACTGTTCGGCAAATACGTGATCCCGCGCTTCAAGCACCCGCGCAACGTGGTGCGCCCAGCCGACGACGTGCTCGCCGACATACGGGCTGCGCGCCCCGCGCACGAACAGGCGCTGCGCAAGTTCCAGACCGAGCAGAACCTCCTGAGCGAGAAGGAGTCCGTGCGATGAGCGACCTCTACAACCACGGTACCGGCGATGTCCTCATCGAGCGCCGCGACGATGGCGTTCTGCTGATCACGCTCAACCGACCCGACCGGTACAACTCGCTCACCCTGCCGATGTTCGAGGAGATGAATCGGATCTGGGCCGACGTCGAGCGCGACGAACAGACCAAGGTCGTCGTCATCACCGGAGCCGGCAAGGCTTTCTGCACGGGCATGGACGTCGCCCAGCCCGACCCCACGTCCGAGCAGGCGCTGGCGATGCTGGAGTCGGAACGCCAGCGGGTCTCGACGGTCCTGCGGATCGAGAAGCCGATCATCTCGGCGATCAACGGCCCCGCGGTGGGCTACGGACTCTCGACCGCGCTGCTGGCCGACATCAGCATCGCGGCGGACGACGCGGTGCTGATCGAGGGCCACACCCGGGTCGGGGTGACCGCCGGGGACCACGCGGCGCTGATCTGGCCGCTGCTGGTGGGTATGGCCAAGACCAAGTACTACGTGCTCACTTCGGAGAAGCTGACCGGTACCGAGGCCGAGCGGATCGGGCTCGTGAGCCTGTCCGTCCCGCGCGAGCAGGTATTGCCGCGCGCCCTGGAGGTCGCGTCCCAGCTCGCACGCGGTTCCCAGCAGGCGATCCGGTTCACCAAACGCGCGCTCAACGCCTGGCTCACCAACGCGGTGCCCCAGCACGAGCTGTCCGCTGCGCTGGAGATCCTCGACTTCGCCGGCGCCGACTACGCCGAAGCACGCCAGGCCTTCCGCGAGAAGCGCGCTGTCGACTTTCCCTCCGCCCGCACCGCCGGCGCCCCGGCGAACTGACCGGGGACGAGCATGACCGCAGCCTCACACCACACAGCGCTCGGCGCCGTGCACATGTCGGCCGAGGTGGATGGCGTGATCGTCCTGACGCTGAACCACCCGCCGGCCAACGCGCTGAGCAACGCGCTCGTCAGCGAGCTGACGACCACACTGGACACTCTCGCCGGGCGGCCCGACGCCCCCGCGGTGGTCCTCACGGGAGCCGGTGAGCGCTTCTTCTGCGCAGGCGGCGATCTCAAGGAGGCCAACGGCTACCAAGCCGAGTCGATGGTCGAGCGGATGACGGCGTTCCACGCGCTGTTGCGCGCGCTGGAAGACTTTCCTCGGCCGTTGGTGTGCGCGGTCAACGGCTGGTGCGTCGGTGGCGGCATCGAAATGGCGCTGTTCGCCGATGTCGTGTACGCCTCGGCCGTGGCGCGGTTCGTCTTCCCCGAGGTGAATCACGGGATGCTGCCCGCGGTGAAGGGAATCGCGCGGGTGCGCGCCGTCCTGGGCGATCGCGCGGCCCGGCGCCTCCTGCTGGGCGGCGAGCCTGTCGACGCGTTCGAGGCGCAGACCATGGGTCTCGTCGACCACGTGGACGAGCAGGGCGACCTGCTCGCGGCGGCTGTGGCGTACGCGCGCACGGCAGCGGCGAAACCGCCGGCCGTGTTCGCGGCGCTCAAACGGGCGTTGTGCGCGGACATCGCCGGATTGCCCGCCGAGGAACAGTTGCGCGTCACGGCCGCTGACGCGCGCACGATATTCACCGACCCGGCCGCTCGAGCCGCTCGCGAGGCGTGGAATGACTGATCGAATGCACGAGCTGGACCCGGCCACCTTCCGTTCCGTGCTGGGCCGCTTTCCTTCAGGCGTGACGATCGTGACGACGCGAAGTGAGTCCGACACGCTGCACGGGTTCACCGCGAGCTCGTTCGCGTCGCTGTCGCTCGACCCGCCACTGATCCTGGTGTGCCTGGACCGGCGAGCCAACTGTTTCCCCGTCTTCCAGGCGGCTGAGCGGTTCGTCGTGAACATCGCGACGCCCGCGCACGCGGACCTCGCGATCAGGTTCGCGACGAAGGGGGAGAACAAGTTCGCCGAGGGGAACTTCGAGTTCGACGAAGAGGGGCATCCGCTCCTGCCCGACGCGGCGGCGGTCATCCGGTGCGAACTCGAGCAGGTCGTACCAGGAGGAGATCACGTGATCCTCATCGGCCGGGTGCACGACGCGCGGGCAGGCAGCGACGAGCCGGTGACGTGGTACCGAGGCGACTTCCTTCATCTCGGAGAGAGCGCTGCATGAACATCACCGCGCGGGGGCGTGTCAGCTCCGGAAGAGAGGCCGTGTCATGGACCTGACCAATTTCGAACCGACCCGGACCTTTCCGGGGCTGCTGCTCGATCGCGCGCGCAGAGAACCCGACGCCGTCGCGATGCGTCACTGGCGTGACGGCGTCGTGCAGGAGATCACCTGGCGGTCCTATGCGGACCATGTCCGTGATCTCGCGCTCGGACTCGTCGCGCACGGGCTCCGGCACGGCGACCGTGTCGCGGTGATGTGCAGCGCTCGCGCGGAGTGGGTGTTCGCCGCGCTGGCCGTGCAGAGCGTGGGCGGCGTCGTGATCGGCGTGTACCCGACCAACTCGGTCGCCGAGATCGAGCAACTCCTCGCGCACAGCGAGGCGGTCGCGTTCATCGGCGAGACGGCGACGGAGCTCACCAAGGTCGCGAACGTCGCCGCACGCACCCCGTCTCTGCGACTCGTGCTCGGCATCGACGACGCTCCGCCGGCGCTGCCCGAGCCGGTCACAGGAATGACGTGGGACGCGCTGCGCGACGAAGGAGCGTGGCACGCCGGCGACAAACCGGATCGACTGTCCGAGTTGGTCGCCGCCGGATCCCTCGACGACGCCGCCGTGCTCTTTTACACGTCGGGGTCCACGGGAGCTCCGAAGGGCGTCACGCACTCGCACCGGACCCTTCAACATTCGGTCCAGACCTTCTCCGGGTTGTACCCGGACATCACCCGCCGCCGATACGACGTGGTGGGCTTCCTGCCGCTGGCGCACGTGGCGCCGGCGCTGGTGGTGGTCTTCGCCCCGCTGCTCACCAAGCTGATGGTCACCTACTGCCGCATGGACGTCTATGAAGAGGTTTTGCGCTCCGTGCGGCCGACGTCAGTGCTCTGGCCGCCACGGTTCTACGAGAAGATCGCCGGTGAACTGATCGCACGAACCAAGTCCTGGCCCTGGTTCCGGCGCCGCGCCTACGACGCCGCCATGTGGGTCGGCCGCAGGGTGGCCCGGAACCGCTGGTCCCACCGCCGGCCGTCGGCGCTGCTGCGGATCGCCTACGCCGCGGCACTCCGCGGGGTCTTCCTGCCATTGCGGGCGACCGTCGGTATGGATCGCATGCGCGTCGCCTACACCGCATCCGCCGCGATGCCCGAGAGCGTCCTCGCGATCTGGCAGATCTGGGGCCTCGATCTTCGCGAGAACTACGGTCTCACCGAGACCGGGGGATGTCCCATCGCGCACTTCGACCAGCCGTTCCCTCGTCCGGGCTTCATCGGCAGGGAGTTCCCGGACCCGCGTTTCCAGGTGAAAGTCGCGGACGACGGCGAAATGCTGATCAGCGCGCCCTTGCTGTTCACCGGATACTGGGGCAACCCGGCGGAAACCGAGGCTGTTCTGCAGGACGGCTGGTTACGCACCGGTGACCTGATGGAGCGGGCACCCCGCGGCGACATCCGGCTCATCGGCCGGAAGAAGGACGTGATTATCACCCGCGGCGGCAAGACGATCAATCCTCAGCCCATCGAAACCCGGTTGAAGGAGAGCTTGCTGATCGACGAGGCGATCGTGGTCGGCGATGCGCGCAAGTACCTCACCGTCCTGCTCGAGCCGAGCGCGAGCGCGGACGCCCCGTCTGCTGAGGCCCTGGCCGAAAGCCTGCGAGCAGAGGTCGCCAGGGTTAACGCGGACCTTGCGCGGGTGGAGCAGTTGAAGGACTTTCGTGTGCTGCCGCGGTCCCTGGAGGTCGAGCGCGGCGAGCGGACCGCGAACGGCAAGATCAAACGCACGGCCGTCGTGAGCTCGTTCGCGGCGCTGATCGACGACATGTACGGCGTGAACGACGACGCTGCGATCGCGGACCACGTGCGTTCGAAGCCGAACTAGGGCCTGTTTCATATGTCAGAGCCATTCGTTGATCGCCGCGATGACCACTGTGGCCTCGTAACGAACTGCCAACTTGTCGTATCGGGTAGCGACGGCACGATTGCGCTTGAGCCTGTTGATGCCGCACTCCACCGCGTGGCGTTGCTTGTAGATCTCCTTGTCGAACGCCGGTCGGCGACCACCGCGCGAACCGCGGTTCTTGCGATGGCGGATCTGGTCGGCCTTCTCCGGGATGGTGCACCGAATGCCACGTCGCCGCAGGTAGGCACGGTTGGCGCGGGAACCGTACGCCTTGTTCGCCAACACCCGATCCGGACGAGTCCGTGCCCGGCCCCGACCGGCACGGGGCACCCTGATCCGCTCCAGGACCGTCTGGAACTGCGGCGAGTCGCCCCGCTGACCGGCAGTGACCACAACCGACAACGGCTTCTGGCCTTGCTCGGTGGACAGGTGCAGCTTCGTGGTCAACCCGCCCCGCGACCGGCCGATCCCGTGATCGTCCGGCTCGACGTCGACCCCGCCCGGGGATTCACGCTGGTCAGCCCCTTTATACGCGCGCCAGCGGCGTGCTGGTGTGCGCGGGCGACGGTGGAGTCCACGCTGACATCCCAGGTGATCAGCCCCTCGGCGTCGGCCCGGGCCTGCAACCGCGTCAGGATCCGTTTCCAGGTCCCATCCCGCTGCCAGCGACGGAACAGGCCATACACGGTCTGCCACGGGCCGTACCGGTCGGGCAGGTCGCGCCACTGGATGCCGGTGCGCACCCGGAATCGAATCCCGTTGATGAGCTGTCGTTTCGGGTGCTTGGGCGGGCGTCCTGACTTCTTGCCCCGGGGTAGCAGCGGTTCGAGCATCGCCCACTGCTCGTTCGTCAGATCGCCACGTCCCACACGGAGATCATCTCAAACCAGATCAACTTCTGAAACAGACCCTAGGGGAAGGGTCGGGCCGGCCGCGGCGGTGCCCCCTCCGGGCCGCGGTCGGCCCCGGCACCGCCACGTCCATCCGAGCGTGCGCGACAGGAGGTGGAGCCATGCCGATTCCTGACTTGACACTGCAGCAGCTTCGAGCGGTCCAGGCCGTCGCCGCATCCGGAAGCTTCACCAAAGCGGCCGCGGTCGAACACATCTCCCAGTCGGTCCTCAGCCGGAGGATCAAGGAGGTCGAGCGTCTCCTGCGGGTGCGGTTGTTCGATCGCACCACTCGGCAGCTCGACACCACCGCAGCGGGCCGAGCCTTTCTGCTCATGACGGGCACCGTCCTGGACAACCTCGACACGCAGTTGCAACGTTTCATGTCCTACGTGGCGGCCCAGTCCGGAACCGTTGCCCTGGCGGCACTTCCGTCGCTGGCCGCTGTGGTGCTGCCGGACATGATCCGTGGTTTCATGCCGGACCACCCCGAGGTGACGTTTGAGATCAGGGACGGGGACGCCGCCGAGGTGCTCGGGAACCTCGGAGCGGGAACTGCCGAACTCGGCTTGAGCGCCAACGGGGACCTGCCGCACGATTTTTGCTTCATACCGTTGCTGCGGGAACAGTTCTACGGCGTCGCGCACCACAGCCATCGTTGGTCGATGCAGGGTTCCCTCTCGTGGTCGGACTTCGGGGGCGAAACGGTGGTCGCGACGCCGCCCGGGACCAGTATCCGAGCGATGACCGACGCAGTGTTCGGCGAGCACTCGATCCCGGTGAGCCGGCACTTCAACGCGCCGAGCGTGGCGGCGATCGGCGGGCTCCTGCGGGCGGGCGTGGGTGTGGCGGCGTTGCCCGCGTTGGAGTTGCAGGGTTTCGGCCTGGATGATCTCGTGGTGGTACCCGTGAAATCGCCGAATGCGACGAGAGTCACCGGTGTGGTGTACCGCGGCGGTCAAGACCTCTCGCCGGCCGCGGCTCGATTTCTGGAATTCGTGCGTGTGGCTGAGATCGATCCCCCGCGAGGGGTGTCTCGCATCCTCGGCGAAGCGGCCGACGTGGCCGTCCGCGCACCCGATGTGACTGTCTGAAAAGGACGGTTTCGTGTTGGGGGGGGCGCCTTGAGTGAGTGGCCCGCTACTGCGGTCCGTACACGACGAAGGTGTTTCCCCAGGGGTCGCGCGCGACGGCTCGCACCTCGTGCGGGCCCCGCTCCGGTTGCCGGACAACGGATCCGCCGCTTTCCACCAGTGTGGCCAGTGCCGCGGCGACGTCGGAAACCTTGAACGACGCCGCGGGCGCGCCACCGGTGATGTCTTCCGAAGGGCCGGAGAGGGCGAGCGTGGTGTCGCCCGCGTCGAGGGCGGCGTAGCGGTCGCCGTCGACGAATTTCGTTGCCAGGCCGAAAGTTGTGGCGTAGAATTGCACGGCCGCGTCCACATCCGCCACCGGGTGCAGCACATTTCCCAATTTTACCGGCTCGATTTTCGTGGTGTCGTTCATACGGTCAACGTAGTCGATTGTTTCTCCGGAGCCGGGATTCGTGCGACATCGGCAACAATCCTGGGCGGTCGGAGCGTTGCGCGACGGAATGGAAACGGGCAACGATGGGGAAGTTCCACTGCGGTAAGCGATTTGTGTTCTATGAAGGAGTTCTTCAATGTCCGCGCCCATCGTTCCCCCGGCCATGTTCGACACATGCGAGGATCGGTTGATGGTGCTCGCGGAGATCGAGCAGCGGGTGCGGTGGCTGGCCACCGCGATCATCGACCATGCCAACCGGGTCCGGCCCAACCCGACCGGGCTGAAGGTCGGCGGTCACCAGGCGTCGTCGGCGTCGATGACCACGCTGATGACCGCGCTCTGGTTCGAGCATCTGCGCTCGGGGGACCGGGTTTCGGTCAAGCCCCACGCCTCACCGGTGCTGCACGCGATCAACTACCTGCTGGGAGAGCTCGACGAGTCGTACCTGACCACGTTGCGGGAGTTCGGCGGGTTGCAGAGCTACCCGTCGCGCTCGAAGGACCCGGACCCGGTGGACTACTCGACCGGCTCGGTCGGCATCGGCGCGACGGCACCGATCTGGGGTGCGGTGGCACGGCGTTACGTCACGACGCTGGGGGAGCAGACCGGAGCCGGGCGGCAGTACTCCTTGGTCGGCGATGCGGAACTGGACGAGGGTGCGGTCTGGGAAGCGCTCATGGACCCGATGGTGGCCGAACTGGGCGAGGTCGTGTGGATCGTCGACCTGAACCGGCAGAGCCTGGACCGGGTGGTGCCAAACATCGGCGCGCCGCGGTTGCAGGGCATGTTTGCCGCCGCGGGATGGCAGGTCCTCACGGTCAAGTACGGCCAGTTACTCCACGAACTGTTCGAGCGCCCAGGCGGTGACGCGCTGCGGACGCGGATCGACGAGATGTCCAATCCGGAGTTCCAGCGGCTGCTGCGCTGCACGCCGGCACAGCTGAGGGAACGGTTGCCGGACACGCCGGAGCTGGCGTCGCTCGTCCGCACGCTCGATGACGGCACGCTGCACGCCGCGATCCGCAACCTCGGCGGGCACGACCTGCAGGCCGTCGGCGACGTGTTCGCCCAGATCGACGACACCCGGCCCACGGTGATCTTCGCCTATACCGTCAAGGGATTCGGGCTGGCGAGTGAAGGCCATCCGCAGAACCACTCGTCCCTGTTGTCGACCGACCAGATCGCCGCGCTCGCCGAGCGCTCGGGAGTCTCGCTCGACGCGCCGTGGCAGCGCTTCGGCCCGGACTCTCCTGCCGGTCGCGCCTGCGCCACCACCGCGCAACGCCTGCGGCGCGACCCGGCGGCACTCGCCGCCGTTCCCGCCCTGCCGAGCGACATCGGCCGCACGCCGTCGGGCAAGGCGACGACACAGGCGGCACTC
This sequence comes from Saccharopolyspora pogona, assembly GCF_014697215.1. GTDB lineage: Bacteria > Actinomycetota > Actinomycetes > Mycobacteriales > Pseudonocardiaceae > Saccharopolyspora > Saccharopolyspora hattusasensis. The sequence continues at coordinate 2,073,198 of NZ_CP031142.1, read as the reverse complement.
GGCCGCACGCTGCTCGATCTAACCCGTGAGGCGCCCGAAGCGGCACGCCGGGTGGTCACGCTGTGCCCGGACGTCTCGTCGTCCACGAACCTCGGCGGCTGGGTCAACAAGGTCGGTGTCTGGTCACCCGCGGAGCGCAAGAACTGGTTCGAGGACGACGCCGAGACGATCCTGCACTGGCGGGAGAGGCCCACCGGGCAGCACATCGAGCTGGGCATCGCCGAAGGCAATCTGGTCGGCGCGCTCGGAGAACTGGGCGCGACCTGGTCCCGGTGGGGCCAGCCGCTGCTGCCCATCGGCATTCTCTACGACCCCTTCGTCGAGCGGGCGCTCGAACCGTGGTCCTTCGGCATCTACGCTGGCGGGCAGTCGATCCTCGTCGGCACGCCGTCCGGCGTCTCACTCGCACCGGAAGGCGGGGCCCACCAATCCATCACCACCCCGTCCGTGGGTCTCGAACAGCCGGGCTGCACAACCTACGAACCGGCTTTCGCGATCGACGTCGAATGGACCTTGCTAGCCTCGCTGGCCCGGCTCGGCCGCCCCGACGGCACCAGCACGTACTTGCGACTGTCGACCCGGCCGGTCGACCAGTCACTCGCCGCGGTGCCGAGCGACCCCGGAGCGCGCGAGCGGCGTCGTCGGCAGGCCGTGGCGGGCGCCTACCCGCTGCGGACGTGCGAGCAGCCGGTCGTCACCATCGCCGCGATGGGCGCCACGGTACCCGAAGCGCTCGTCGCCGCCGAACGACTGCAGTCGTTCGGCACCGCGGCCGACGTGGTCGTGGTGACCAGCCCCGGCTTGCTGTTCGACGCCGTGCAGGCCCGGTCCGGGCACGGCACCGCGGACACCTGGATCCTCGACGCCGCCTTCCCGGTCCGCCGCGCCACCCCGCTCGTCACTCTGCTCGACGGGCACCCGCACACGCTCGCATTCCTCACCGGCGTCAACCAGGTGCGAGCCACGCACCTGGGCGTGACCCGATTCGGGCAGTCCGGTGACCTGGACAGCGTGTACCGCTACCACCGCATCGACGCCGACAGCGTCGTCGCCGCCGCACTCGACCTTCTGTGACAAAGGAGTTCTGCTTCCATGCCCGTTCAGCCCACTGAGGTCACCGAGGTCTCGATGCCCGAGCTGGGGGAAAGCATCACTTTCGGCACCGTGACCCGCTGGCTGAAGAATGTCGGCGATTCCGTCGATGTCGGTGAGCCGCTGCTCGAGGTGTCCACGGACAAGGTCGACACGGAAATCCCCTCCCCGGTCGCTGGTGTCATTGTCGAGCTCCTCGCCGCCGAGGACGACTCGGAAGGGAACTCGATGGACACCGTGCTCAACGTGGGCCTCGACCCATGAGTGGTCGGCGATTCCACAGCATCGAGCGACGCATTCCCGACGGTCGATGCGGCCCGGGTCGAAGCCGATCTGGAGACGGCTGCGGCCGAGCTTGCGCGCATCGGTCTCGCCGTCGATACCTGCCCGCTCGATCGAAGTGCGACGGCAGCGGAGAAATTTCGTACCTGCGCGAGGCAGAAACACTACGACATCATCGTCATCGGCGGTGGGTACGTCTCGAGCCGTTGATGACTCCGCTTTTCGAGGAGTTCATCAACATCGCGCGAATTGATTCCCCGGAATCCGTTATCCGCGTCAACACCGGACCGGACACGACCGTCGACGCAGTACGGCGATGGTCGCCTCGAGCTGCTGCGGGAGGACCAGTTCCGATCACCCCGCAGAGGCTGCGGAAGAAACCTTTCAGCTATCCGGCCGCCGCCTGCGTGGACAGCAGCAGGTTTTCGATTGCAACCACCAAGAACGGCGCGAGCCGCGTTCCGCGGACGACGTGCTGCCGCTGAAGGCGACCGTCCCCGGCCGCTGAACGCCAAGCGGCCGCAGTCGAAGCAATCTTGATCCCACCAAGGTCATGGAGAGAGGTGGCGATGGCAGACAGTACGAGCCAGGCGCAGGTGCTGGAGCTGGACGACATCCAGGGCACCCTGCTCAGCGGCCTGGACCCCACCGACTGGAACGAGCTGATCGAGAAATTGGGCGTGGCCCGCCACGCCCAACGGGAAGCAGCGCTGCACCATCGCCGCGGCGGTGCCCGCCGCACCGCGGCAGGCACCGGCCGCAAAGCGGTCCTCGATCTGACCGACCGTGCCGCGATCACCGTGCTCTACCAGCGGTTCTCCGTGCCACAACGAACCGTGGCGACCTGTTCGGCGTCACCCAGCAAAGCGCTCACAACATCATCCGCCTCACCCGCCCCCTGCTGGCCGTGATCGGTTACACGCCACAACCCACCGGGATCCGCCTCAAAACCCCAACCGAGTTCATCCAGCACGCGACCGACGTCGGTGCTCTCATGCCAGAACCAGGCTGCTAGGCGTGTTATTGATCTGCAAGCCCAAACTTCACGGCCTTGGGACTAGATTCCGATTTTCCCTTGCGGCTCCTGCGGGCAACCCCTGACCGGAGTCGGAAGGAGAGATGCGGTGCTGGCCGAGGCGCAGGACAACGAGGAGATCATCCAGCAGGTGGCGGCGTTGGATGTCGGCAAGGCCGAGCTGGTCTGCTGCGTGCGGGTCCCCGGTGAGGGACGCAAGCGCCTGCAGGAGGTCCAGACATACTCGACGATGACGCGGTCGTTGTTGTCGATGTCGGATCACCTCCGCGGCTTGGGCGTGACCCGGGTGGTGATGGAAGCCACGTCGGATTACTGGAAGCCGATCTTCTACCTGCTGGAAGCCGCCGGGTTTGAGACCTGGCTGGTCAACGCCAAAGACGTCAAGCACCTGCCCGGCCGCCCGAAGACCGACCGCCTGGATGCGGTGTGGCTGTGCAAGGTCGCCGAACGCCAGATGCTGCGCCCCAGCTTTGTGCCCCCACCCGAGATCCGGCGGTTGCGGGATGTCACCCGCTACCGCATCGATCTGGTCAACACCCGCACCGCGGAGAAGAACCGGGTCGAGAAACTGCTGGAGGACGCCTGCATCAAGTTATCGGTGGTGGCTTCGGACATTTTCGGGGTCTCCGGGCGGGACATGATGAACGCCTTGATCGCCGGCGAACACGACCCCAAAGTGCTGGCGCAACTGGCGCGTAGCCGGATGCGCACCAAGATCAGCTTATTGGAGGAGGCGTTCACCGGGCATTTCACCGACCATCACGCGTTCCTGCTGCAGCGGATGCTGGCCCGCATCGACGCGATCAATACCGACATCGCCGCCCTGGAGGCCAAGATCGAGGAGATGGTGCTCCCTTTACCCAGGCCATCGAACGCCTGGATGAGATCCCCGGCATCGGCCCGATCGCCGCCGCGGTCGTCGTCGCGGAAATCGGGCTGGATATGACCCGGTTCCCCACCTCAGGGCACCTGGTCTCGTGGGCGCGGTTCGCGACCGGCGTGAAGGAATCCGCCGGTAAGAAGAAGGGCAAGGCCAGCACTGGGCATGGCAACCGCTACCTGGCCCGTATCCTCGGCGAGGCCGCCGTGGGTGCGGCCCGCACCAACACCTTCCTCGGTGAACGCTACCGCCGCATCGCCAAACGCCGCGGCAAAAAGAAGGCCCTGGTCGCCGTCGGCCGCTCCATCCTGATCATCATCTGGCACCTGCTGGCCGACCCCGACGCCCGCTACCACGACCTCGGCCCCGACTTCTACGACACCCGCATCGCCGGCGACCACAAGAAACGCAACCACATCCGCCAACTCGAAGCCCTGGGCTACACCGTCACCCTCACCCCAGCCGCCTGACCCAGCACATCACCACGAACCCGGCTCCGCTGCGCTCCGCCGGGTGCTACCGCCTGCCCGCTCACCATTGATTTTCGGACTAGGCAAGGCGACCACGTCCTCGAGGCCAAGGAACACCTCGAGGGAGACACGTCGCCGGGTGAGCTGGTCGCGGTGGGCCCGGCAAAGCGGCTGATGCCACGAGAAAGACGGCCGCGGGCATCCCAGCACCAGGCAGTTCTCGACGCCTCCGGTCTTCCGTCTCGGGCCGCACTCAAGCTTGACGAACTCCTCCAAGGGCGGCTGGCCGGCGTCGTCCCACCGGTGCCGACAGCCCGAGCACTACTGCCGGGCAACGCTGACTTCGGAACACCCACTCACCCGGCAGGTGCGAGTACGCGAACCTGCGTCCGGCCCATGGTGGCCTTGCCTACTTCGGCTTCAACGAGCCTGCCAAGGCATACGTCAGAGCTGAGCTGATCATCTCCTGGCCTGCGAAAACGCGCCCGCGGGTGGCCCAGTGATCTTACCCATCTCCTAACTCAACAATGTCGGACACCACCGTGCGATAGTAGGCGACCCAGCCCCGAACGATCGGGGTGATCTTCGCCAGAACCGCCGCGACGTTGGCCCCGCGAAGCGTGCGGAACTCCCGGGCGAGCCGTTTTCGGAACCTCTTGACGGCCGGGACGCTCGGTTTGATCAACAGCTTGCCGGTGGGGTAGCGACGTAGATGGAACCCCAGGAACTGGAATCCCTCATTGTCGAGGCGCACGATCCGGGTCTTGGCCTCGTTGAAAGCCAGCCCTTTGGGCGCCAACCATGCGGCCAGCTTCGCCTTGACCTGCTCGGCCTGCTGCCTGGAATGACAGCACACGACCAGGTGAGTGGCCGGGCGGGATCGCACCGCCCGGCTCTCGCAGAACCGGACTTGAACCTCTCGACTCATCCGGCTCCCATTGCCCAGTTGTCAGGACGTGCTCCGAGTCGCCAGTGGGCGAACAGGCGCGGGGATCTGCGGAAGACCCCAGCGAGCCATCTCATCGCCCGGCGTTCCCGGTTGCGTAGCCGATGTTTGTACTTCCGGCAGGCCCATCGCACCAGGTGCTCGTTGAGCCGCCGGAGGAAGTAGAGCAGCCTGGACTTGTAGAAGCGCCCGTAATAGTTGATCCACCCTTGCACGATGCTGTTGAACATCCGGGCAAGGTCGTCGAGGGACTTGTCACTGCGCTTGGCCCAGTGCCAGGAACGAATCTCCCGGCCCATGGCCTTCATCGCCTCGCTGCTGACCGCGGGCAGGAACGACACAAAGTGCTTACCATGCCTGTTCTTGGCCAGCCGAGGCCGGAACTCATACCCCAGGAACGTGAACTTGACGTGCTCATACGAGCCAGTCCGGTCCGCGTCCTTGCAGTAAACGATCCGGGTCTTGTCCGGATGCAGTTCCAGCCCCACTTGCTTCAGCCGGGCAGCGATCGCGTCCCGGATGTACCGGGCTTGCTTCTCACTGCGGCAGTGCACCACCGCGTCATCCACGTAGCGTTCGAACCAGATTCCGGGGTGTTCCCTCGACATCCAGGCATCGAACGCGTAGTGCATGAACAGGTTCGCGAGCAAGGGGCTGATCGCCGAACCCTGGGGAGTTCCGCGTTCCCGGGCGACCAGAACACCGTCCCGCTTCTGCAGCGGCGCTTTGAGCCACCGCTCCACATAAAGCAGGATCCAGCGTTGATCTGGTTTGACGTGGTGGGCGACCGCCTTGAGCACGAGGTTCCAGGGAACAGTGTCGAAGAATTTCCGGATGTCCAAATCGATCACCCAGTCGCTGCGCCAGCAACGCTGACGGCAAGCGGCGACCGCATCCAACGCGGACTTGCCCGGCCGGTAGCCATACGAGTCCGGATGGAAGATCGGCTCGACCTTCGGCTCCAGATACATCCGCACCACCGTCTGAGCGATCCGGTCGGCCACGGTCGGGACGGTGGTTTCATAGTGCTCCTTTTTGCAGACGTGTGTAGGGATTTCTGGATGGTGTGGGGGGGTCGGGTTGAAATTTGTTGTGATGCCGGGGTTTCTGGGTGTGAGTTTGGCAGGGGGTACCGACAATTTCGGGTGTTGTTCAGTGGCGGGTTCGGGGTTTGCTGCGGCGGGCGGCGGGGTTGAGGTGCCCGGAGGCGGCGATGCGGCGGTTGCAGGCGTGCTGGACCTGGCCGTTCCAGGGGATGCAGAGCCGGTTGCCGCTGCCGCGGTGCGCGTGGAGCTGACCGGTTTCGATCCAGTAGTAGATGACGCCGGTGCTGCAGCCGAGCCGTTCGGCGGCCTGGGCGACGCTGATCTCGCCCTCGGCGTAGGCCGCGGGGGCGGGGATGTGGTAGACGTGGCGGATCCACTGGACGGCTTTGATGTCGAACGGGCGCCCATGGCCGGTGGTGAGTCCGGCGGCATTGAGGATGTCGGCGAGCTCGGCGGTGGGGGTGGTCGGGCCGAGCCGGGTGACCATCTCGACTGCCGGTGAGGGGCTGCGTTTGGCGGTACCGGGGTGAACGGCGCGCGCCACCCGCAGTTCGTCGGTGGCGCCGGTGTGCCAGCGGATCCCGATGGCGACCTTGTCGTGGTCGGGTTCGGGCAGCAGGGTGATGTCGGCGATGAGGGTGCGCAGCAGCCGTTTGCGATCCTTGTTGCTGGTGGTGGGCGCGTGCCAGAGCCCGGGCAGGTCGGCAGTCAGCTGCTCCAGCTCGGCCCGGCCAGGCAGGGGCGGCTGCGTGTCGGTGGCGGCGGCCAGCGCCTGTTCGGCCTCGGCCAGGGCGGCGAGTTTGACTTCCCAGCGGGCCTCGAGGCTGCGGGCGACGAGCCGGTTTTCCGGCTCCACTGCGTGGAATGCGCGTTCGGCGCGGTCGGCGTCGTAGCGGGCGCGTTCGACGGCGAGCTCGGCGGCCCGGTTCACCCGCTGGTGCCGATCGGTGACCTGATCCGCGGCGGCGAGCGCGAGCGCGACCTCGGTGGGGTTCAACGCTGCCAACAGTTGTCCGACCACCGCATCGTCCACTGTGGATGATGCGACGGAGCGGCAGGTTGAGGTGGTGAGCCGGTCCGCGCGGGAGGAACACTCGTAGGAGGACCTGGAGTCGGTGTGGTAGTTGGTGCGCATCGGCTTGCCGCAGGACCCGCAGGTGATGATGCCCTGACACAGCGCCGAACCCTCGCGGGGTGGGCGGGCCCCGGCGTTGGTGCGGTTGGCCGCCAGTTTTGCTTCGTTGAGCAGAAACTGCTCCCAGGTGATGTAGCCGGGGTGGTGGTCTTTGATCAGCACCGGCCACTCGGCGCGCGGCCGCTCGACCAGTCCGGTGTGGACCGTTCCGTCGGGGTCGACCCGGCGGCGGGAGGTGTAGCGGCCGTGCACGTAGGCCCCGGCGTAGCCGGGGTTCTTCAGCACACCCAGCACGCGGGCGTGGGTGAGCTTGCCCCAGCGCAGCTGCCCGGCCCAGACCCCGCCGTAGGCACGCAGCGGGAACCGCCGCTCGGTGAAGACGGCCACCACCCCGTAGGCCGAGCCGGTCTGCTCGAACGCGGCGAACAGGTCACGGATCGCGGCCTGGACCTCGGCATCGGGGTCGATCACGACGTCGCCGGCCTCGTCGTAGACCAACCCGACCGGTAACGGGGTGCGCAGCTCGCCGCGGGCGGCAGCAGCCTTCTTGGCCGCGTGCAGCCGCTGCGCCATCACGTGCAGCTCGACCTCGCCGATGGTGCTCTTCATGCCCAGCAGCATCCGGTCGTTGACATCGCCGGGGTCGTAGATGCCGTCGGCGTCGATCAGCAGAGTCTTGGTGATCGCGGCGAACTCCATCAGCCGGGCCACCTCGGCATTCGAGCGGGCCAGCCGGGAGATCTCGATCCCGAAAATCGCTCCCACCTCGCCGGAACACACCCGGCCCACCAGCTCGGTGAACCCGGCCCGGACCACGCCCCACCGGCCCGAGACCCCCAGATCGGTGTCGATCACGACCACCTCGGCCCGTGCCCATCCCAGCCGCACCGCCTCCTCCACCAGCCCGTACTGGCGTGTGGTGGACTCGGTGTGCTCCCGCACCTGCGCCATCGACGACTGCCGTAGATAGACCACCGCCTGGCGCGAGCGGTGTTCGCTGGTGATCTTGCCGTCGCCGTTCACCATCGCCACCTCCGCGCAGCGCCGCCACCGTCATGTTCGCCAGCACCACCACCACCTCGCCTCGAAAGGCCGAGGTCAACACGGCGGTCGGTGTGGCGGTCGTCATCGGCTATCGCAGCTCCCGCCGGGCCAGCAGCTCGGCATTGATGGCCGAAATCTCGGCCACCGCCGCCTCCACCTCGCCGCCGGTGTGCAGGTAGCGGCGCACCACCTCCACCAGCGTCGCTGGCACATACCGCAACCGCCCGCGGCCAGCGGTTTTCGGCGCGAAATACGCATACGGGCCGTGCGGCTCGCCGGCCGCGCAGCGGCAGTCCGGCTTGCCGCAGCGCCGGGTCTGCTCCACCAGCGACCCGGCCAGCAACCGCTCCGCATCCCCCAGACGAGCCACCAGCCTCCGCCGGCGTGCCAGCAACGCCCGCGTCGACAAGCCCGACAGATCGTTCTTGTGTCGATTCATCACACAAGATGATGCCAGCATCAGCCATGTCAATCAACAACTCCCAGCGCGCGTGTCACCGCGACCAGCGCGGCCAAACCCGCCGCCGATAACCGATGCTCTTGCGGCGGCTCACCGCGATCGGTCCACGCCTGCGGGACGGTGATCTGCCCGCTGACACCGCCGGAACACACGAACACCGTGTCCCCGGCCCGCCGCTTGACGTAGAGAACCCCCAGCCGCTGCCCCCTCAGCGGATGAAACGGATGTGTAACAACAACAAAACCCAAATCAGCACTGGACGACGCGGCAGTATGCCGCCTCCGTCGGTACTCCGAGCACACGAACCCCTTTGCCTCCCGCTTTCGGAATCTCCACCGCCTTCACCGGGGGCGGGAAGTAGGAACCCGAGGACAGCCGGTTCCAGATCTTGTACAGATTCCGGTCCCGGTCAGCCTCGAACTCCTCGATCGACTGCTCGTCGACTCCCGCCGCGCCCTTGTTCGCCTTGACCCTCTGAAACGCTTCCCAGACCACGAACTTGTCGATCTGAAACGGCTTGTCCTGCAACTTCGGTCCGCTCACCCGACTCCTCCCGGACACACCGGTTGATCGCCGAACGAACCAGGGCAACCCGGCCCCTTCGCTCCACCCGAATTACCAGGCTTCACCGCTACTACGAGCCGGTCCGCCCGCCTGCCCCGCACCGGTACTCGGCCCCTCACAGTTTCCGCTGCTTGGAGTTCTCCCTTCGGCCGGCCGGTCCAACATCCGGCCGGCACCGCTGGGGCGAGGCGTTCCCACGTTCCGTGCTGGCGCCTGAACCGAGATCGCGCCGCCTTCGTGCCGGGCACCACCTGGCCAGTCAGCAGGCACCCGCCAGACCCGTCCCGGGGCAACGACTGGACCCCGGTTTTGATGCCATCGCTACGCTTTCGACACTTCATCAGCGGTTCACTCACGTTCGCCTTCCCGGCCCGCACCTGACGCATCATGTGCGCCTTTTCCGCAACGCTCACCACCACGACTCATTCACCGCAGCAGCTTGCGGTGGTTTGAGACCTCCCCCTGCAGGGCGGTCCCGGAGGGCCCACCTCCATCGCCAGCACAGCACCGCATCCAGAGATCACGACCTTCTACATCGCAACCCCCATCAGCGCTCGTGGCGCACGGTCGTCGGCGTACCTAGTCAGCGTCGTGAGGTTCCCCCGGGGTAGTGGACACCACGTTGGCAGGATTGGTTCCTGCTGGAAGGATGTCCTCATGCCTCCTCGTAAGCGTCGGTCGTTCACGGCCGAGTACAAGGTCGAGGCTGCGCATCGTGTGATCGATTCCGGCCGCACGATCGCTGAAGTGGCTCGTGAGTTGGGTCTCAACGACGGGTTGCTGAATAACTGGGTCAAGGATGAGCGGCGCAGGATCGCCGCGGCCGAGGCTCACGGCGAAAAGCCTTTGGAGGCTGCGGAACGCGCCGAGTTGCTACGGTTGCGCAGACAGGTCGCCGAGCTGGAGAAGGACAACGCGTTCCTGGTAAAAGCCTCGGCGTACTTTGCCGCGATGCAGAAGAAACCGAACGGTTCGATCTGATGGTGAAGTACGCCGGCCCCGACACGCTCGCCGAGACCGGCACCGACACCAACCGCAGTGAAGACGCCGCCGGGCCGTTCTCGGTGCGTCGTATGGCGCGACTTCTGAGCGTGTCCGCGTCGGGCTACTACGCGTATGTCAAACGCGCAGCGGCGCGGCGGTTGACACCACGCAAGCAGCGCCGGGCAGACCTCGAGGTGAAAATCACCGAAGTACACAAAGAATCCGGCGGCACCTATGGGTCACCCCGCATCACCGCCGAACTGCGTGCGCGGGGCGAGGTGGTCAGCGAGAAGACCGTCGCCAAGATCATGGCCGGCATCGGGGTCGAGGGCATCAGCCCGCGCACGTTCAAGGTGAAAACCACCGTGGCCGACCCGAAGGCGTCGTTCCCGCCGGACCTCGTCGATCGGGAATTCGACCAGGGCCGCGTGGACGCGGTGTGGCTGACCGATATCACCTACCTGTCCTGCGGTGAGAGTGAGATGTATCTGTGCGCGGTCCGGGACGGGCATTCCCGGAAAGTGCTCGGCTACAGCATCTCCGAGCACATCGGCTCGGAGATGGTCACCGAGGCCATCGACGCCGCCGTCGCTACCCGGGGCGGCCGGTGCCGTGGCACGATCCTGCATTCCGATCGTGGCGGCGAGTACACTGGTCATCTAACGGTGAAAGCGTGTTTCCGGCACGGGCTGCGCCGGTCGATGGGCGCGACTGGGATCTCCCTCTTAACCGGCTAATAGTTGTGTTTGGGCTGGTCAGCGACATGCTGCGGTAGTGGTACTTGCCTGCTCGAAGTGGTCAGTGCTGGTACGTCTGTCCTTATGAACACCGAGGCCGGTATTCGGCTTGAGGAACACGACGGTGGCTGGGCGTTGGCCGGGCCGGCCGCGTCGGGGTTTGGGTTGGTGGATGAGTACTTGGCTCATCTGGCCGATCGGAACTACTCACCGAAGACCGTGCGGGCCTATGGTTACGACCTTTTGGCGTTCTGCCGGTGGCTCGTTGCCGAGGAGCAGCCGTTGCCGGAGGTGACCACCGAGGTGCTGTTGCGGTTCTTGCGTGCCTGCCGTGAGGCGACGGTTCCGGGCCGGCCGGGGCCGAACGTGATCACGTTGTCGGGGCGTCGGATGGATCAGTACGCCGTCACGACGATCAATCGTCGGTTGGCGGCGATCTCGGGTTTGTTCGGGTTCGCGGCGATGCGGGACCCGGACATGAAAAATCCTGTCCCCAAGGGCAAGGAGGCCCGCTGGCGGGTAGCGGGTGAGCGCAGCGGGATGCTCGCACATACCGTTCGTCGGCCGAAGAACCGCTCGTCGCTGCGGCTTCGGGAGCCCGGCCGCCTGCCCACGGCGCTGTCGCAGTCCGATGCGGCGGAGCTGTTGGCGAGCTTCCACACATGGCGGGACAGGGCGATCGCGGGCTTGATGCTGTATTGCGGGCTGCGCTCCGCCGAAGTGCTGGGCCTGAACATCGCCGATGTCGATATCGGCGGCCGATGGCTGCAGGTGCTCGGTAAGGGCCAGCGGGAACGCCGCGTCCCGCTGGACCCTGATGTCGGCTCGGTCATCCAGGTGTATTTGCTGGCCGAGCGGCCGGAATCCGGCAGTCCTCGCCTGTTTCTCGTGGCCAAGGGACCGAACCGGGGCCAGCCGTTGACCGCGGCCGGGCTGCGCACGATCTTCCGCTATCACCGTGGAATCACCGGCATCGTCGGAGGACATCCCCACGCGCTGCGACACACCTTCGGCACCGCCCTGGCCGAAGCGGGGGTTGATCTCGCGGTGATGCAAGCCCTGCTCGGCCACGCTCATGTCGACACCACCGCCCGCTACATCCATCTGGCTCCGGCCCACGTGAAAGCAGAATTCGATGCCGCTCGCGATCGCCTCCGCTCCCAATCCCAGCAATGATCTGCACATCGCCTATCTGGACTATCTTCAGCAGACAGGACGGGGAAACGCTGCCTACTCGTGGGCGGCTCGGGTGTTCTTCGGGCGCTGGCCGGACCCGCGAGGGTGGGTGGCCGAGTCGTTGGAGACTCGCTTGTCGGCTGGGAGCTCGACTCGGCCGATCATCACGTTCCTGATGCTGCACCGGGTGCTGCAACCGGGCTATGACTATCTGCTGGAACGCAAACTCTCCAGCATCTGGCGGGAAATCAAAGACTCACCGCTGAGACCAGACCTCGATCGGTTCATGACCGCGGCCGCCGAGCTCGGGTTCACCGAACGGGTCCGGTTCGCCACCGGCTCCCAAGTGCCGGTCCGGCTGCTCATCCAGACTGGACGGTCGCTGGACCGGATCACCGTGGCCGATCTGGACGAGTTCCGGGCTGCGTGTCAGGAGCGCGAGACGCGAACTGGCAAGGGCAACAAGCACTATCTGGCGGCGGCCAGTAACGCCCAGCGCGTGCTGTTTCACCTGGGAATCGTCGATGAGCTGCCACGCTCGGGCGGCCCGGTCCCGTTCACGCAAAGGCTTTCCGGCCTACAGCCACCGATCCGCGAGACGATGATCGCCTATTTGGAACGCAAACGGGCAACCTGCCAACCGAAAACGGTGTCGGCGATCGCAACCCGGCTCAAACACTTCGGAGTGTTCCTGGCCGACATCGACCCCGAACTCGGGTCCATCGCCGAGCTCGATCGCCGCAAACACATCGAGCCCTACCTGACGTCGCTGGTCGACGCGATCAGCGCGAAGAACAATGAGCTCATCACCGTCGCGGACCGGTCCCGGCGAGTGCTCGCACTGATGGGCTTTCTGACCGACATCACCGAGTGGGGCTGGCCGCAAGCACCACCCCGCAAGCTGATGTTCCGCGACGATGTCCCCAAACTCCCGCATACCCTGCCCCGCTATCTACCAGTCGACATCGACCGACGACTCACCGAGGTGCTCACCGAAGGGCCCGGCAACGAACTGGCCGCAACAACCCTGCGACTGCAACGCGCCTGCGGGCTGCGCATCGGAGAGGTCCTCGACCTCGAACTCGACTGCGTCCACGAAGTCCCCGACCACGGCCACTGGCTGAAAATCCCGCTCGGCAAACTGGAAACAGAGCGGATGATCCCCATCGATGACGACATCCTCGACCTGATCGACCACATCACCGCCATCCGCTCCCACGGACGACCCATGCCGCACCCCCGCTACCGGCGTCCCGCCCAGTTCCTGTTCACCCACCACGGCCGGCGACTGTCCCAAAGCGCAGTCCGTCACGAACTCAACCGCGCTGCTCAGGCCGCGGGACTTGACCACCTCACCCCGCACCAGCTCCGCCACACCTACGCCACCGCCCTGGTCAACGCCGGGGTCTCACTCCAAGCACTGATGGCGCTGCTGGGCCATGTTTCCGCCGAAATGAGCCTGCGCTACGGGCGACTGTTCGATACCACCGTCCGAGCCGAATACGAACGAGGCCTCGACCTCGCCAAACAACAGGCCCGCACCTCCACCACCGGCAGGATCGGCCTGCCACTGGCCGACATCACCGGCGGAGCCGACTGGAAAGACACCCCACTGCTCAAATCCCGCCTCGCCGGCGGATTCTGCCTGCGCGCACCCGCCCAAGACGCCTGCCCCTACGCCAACATCTGCGAGCACTGCCCCAGCTTCCACACCGAAGCCAGCTCGCTGCCCATCCTCGCAGCCCAGCGCGTCGACGCCGAAGCACTGGCCCGCGACGCCGAACAACGCGGCTGGATCACCGAAGCCCAACGACACCAACGACTCATCGCCCGACTCGACACCCTGATCAACGAGGCCCAAGCAGGATGACCAAAACCAGCACTCTCAACCGCGTCGAACGCGCCTGCACACAACTCATCCACGACGGCCACGCCGTCACCTTCACGGCCATTGCTGCTCGCACCGGACTGGGCCGCACCACCCTCTACCGCAACCCCACCCTCCGCGCCGTCATCGAACACCACCGACACCAGACCAGCACTAACGGCACCCTCACCGGCTTCACCGACGAGATCGCCACCCTCCGCACCGCACTCGACGCCCTCGCCACCCGAGTACGCCACCACGAAGAACAACTCCGACGCCTCACAGCCAGAAACGACTGAAAGCGTTAACCGGTCAATCACCGGAAACCGAGATCATTAGCCGGATAAAGCTGGGACAACAGCCCCGCGGAATCGTTCTGGTCCACGTTCAAACACGAGCACTACTACCGGCATACCTACGCCACACAGACGGAACTCGTTGTCGCAGTTGACAATTGGGTTCGCTTCTACAATATTATCCGGCGGCACTCCGCGATCGGGATGCTCAGTCCCGAGGACTACGAGAGCTCACTCCGAGCAGCTGCCTGAATCCCCGTAAACCCCCTGTCCACCGCTTGGGGGGAACCTCACCGAACCGCCATGGGCCGCCATGAGCTTCGGGTGGCGTGCACCCGCATCGCCACCTCGGCCCGAGCCTGGCTGGTCAACGCGACCTGCCCATCAACCCCCGCGGTCCGCCGGCCCGTATTGCGTTGCGTGACCTGCCGCACGCTGATCAGCGTGTTCGACCAGGACCGCAGAACCAACTTTTGCAGGTTCCTGACCGTGGCCAGGTCCCCGCCCTTCACCGCCTTGAAAATCCTGCGCCGCAGCCGCCGTACCCGCTCCTCGTGTTCCCGCCAATTCACCTGATCCCAGGCATCACCATCGAAAACCGAGTCCGGGCCCGCAGGTCCGTTCACCGAAGTGTCCAACTTGCCCCTTGGTTCTGGCGTCCGCTTTGCTTCGATTCAAAGGCCCACCTGCCCACGTCAGCACCCCTTTCAGGGCCGGGCACCAGGCCCGGTATCCGGCCAGTTATCCGCCTGCCATCCGGGAGGAAGCCCCGGTGTAACAGCCTGCGGTTTCCTGCTGCGTTTCCGCCGCCGGCGTTCGCTTCTTGGGCACCCTGGACCGCCCCGGGTTTTGTGGAGACCTGATCATCTGTCTCGTGGGGCTATGCCGCTGTCGGGGGCTGCACGTGTCTGCGTTGCCGGAAGGCTTGCTCGAACTCCATCGGTGGCCTGTCGCCGCACCAGGAGTGCAACCGTTCATGATTATACCAGTAAACCCATTCCGCGGTCGCCAAGGTGACCTCGGCGGCGTCTTTCCATGGGCCGTTCCGGGCGATGAGTTCCTTTTTGTAGAGAGCGTTGACCGACTCTGCCAGCGCATTGTCGTAGGAATCGCCCGTACTGCCAACGGATCGTTCGATCCCGGCGTCGGCGAGCCGTTTCCCGTAACGGATCGAGGTGTATTGAACACCTCGATCGCTGTGATGTACCAATGCTTTACTGAGATGTTCTTTCCGGGACCACAATGCCATATCGAGCGCGTCTAGCGCAAGCTCGGTTCTCAGGTTGGACCGCCCCGGGTTTTGTGGAGACCTGATCATCTGTCTCGTGGGGCTATGCCGCTGTCGGGGGCTGCACGTGTCTGCGTTGCCGGAAGGCTTGCTCGAACTCCATCGGTGGCCTGTCGCCGCACCAGGAGTGCAACCGTTCATGATTATACCAGTAAACCCATTCCGCGGTCGCCAAGGTGACCCCGCCGGCGTCTTTCCATGGGCCGTTCCGGGCGATGAGTTCCTTTTTGTAGAGAGCGTTGACCGACTCTGCCAGCGCATTGTCGTAGGAATCGCCCGTACTGCCAACGGATCGTTCGATCCCGGCGTCGGCGAGCCGTTTCCCGTAACGGATCGAGGTGTATTGAACACCTCGATCGCTGTGATGTACCAATGCTTTACTGAGATGTTCTTTCCGGGACCACAATGCCATATCGAGCGCGTCTAGCGCAAGCTCGGTTCTCAGGTTGTCCGACACCTGCCAGCCCACGATCGCGCGGGAAAACGCATCCGTCACGAAAGCGGTATAGCAGAAATCACCATCGAGAATGTCCACATAGGTCACATCGGTGACCCACAGCTGGTTCGGCGCCGGCGCCCTGAAATCTCGTTCCACCAGGTCACGCGGCCTGGTGTCCGCATTGCCGGGGATCGTCGTCCGCGGCCGGTGCCGTGTGGCCACGACCCCGGTCATGCCTTCGGCGCGCATCAGTCTCTCAACCGTGCACCGCGCCACCTTCACTCCCTCGCGTAAGAGCTGTTTCCACACTTTCCGGGCCCCGTACATCCCTTTGCCCTGCTGTTCCCAGACCGCCCGGATCTCCGGGATCAGTTCCTCATCCCGCGACCGGCGATCCGACGGCTGCCCCTGACGTTTCTTCGTCGCGTAATACGTCGACACCGCAAATCCGATCACCTCGCACACCGGGGCGACACCGAATTCGCTACGGTAGGTATCGACGAACCCAGCTATCTCGGCGGTCGAGGGTCCAGTTCCCGTGCGAAAAAAGCAGAAGCCGCTTTCAGGATCTCGTTCGCCCGGCGAAGCTCGCGGTTCTCCCGCTCCAATTCCGCGATCCGCACGTCAGCCTCCGATACCGAGCCCGCCGCCCGCTCGCCCGAGGGCCGCCGCCCCTGATCGTCCTGACGTAACCAGTACCGCAACGCCTCCGGATTGACCCCCAACTGCTGGGCCACCCGCGCGATCGCCCCACGCCCCGGACCCAGCTCCCGCTCCAGATCACGCACCATCCCCACCGCGCGTTCCTTCAACTCCACCGGGTACTTCCTCGCCGCTGCCATGCCGTTCATCCTCTCCAGAACCAACGGCCTCCAACGAACCCGGGGTGGTCCAGTCGCCCTATTCCGGTCCTTCCCCGCACCTGTGACCGCCATGGTTGGGGCAGCGGTCCTTGGACTTTCCCGCGAGCTTCGCACCCGACCGATCAGGAACCGGCCACGCACGTCGCGGTGGGGACAGGTCGAACACAGACCCGTAGCTACGTCTTCGACATACGTCGAACCTCCTCAACGAGCTCACTCACCACGTGGGCCCTCGTGTCGCAACCGCCGTTACCAGCGACGCATGCCAGGAGCGGGAACGAGCGTCGAGCACTCACTCGGATCTAACCGTCGATAAACGACCCTCCCCTTCGGCTAGTGTCCTGCACCGGAAATTCATGGTCGAAATGGCTATACTGCGGGAATGGCGAGGACTGGGCGGCCGAAGGCTGAGTTGGTGCTGACCGACGATGAGCGTTCGACGTTGCAGCGTTGGGCTCGGCGGGCGAAGAGTTCGCAGGCTTTGGCGTTGCGGTGTCGGATTGTGCTGGCATGCGCCGATGGTTTGTCCAATGTGGATGTCGCCGAGAAGTTGCGGGTGTCGCGGCCGACGGTGGGCAAGTGGCGGTCGCGGTTTGTCCAGCGACGACTGAAGGGGTTGGTCGACGAGGATCGCCCAGGCGCGCCGCGGAAGATCACCGACGAACAGGTGGAGAAGGTGGTCGTCTCGACGTTGGAAGAGAAACCGAACAACGCGACGCATTGGTCGCGTACATCGATGGCGAAGCGTTCCGGGCTGAGTAAATCGACCGTGGGACGGATCTGGAAAGCGTTCAACCTTAAACCCCACTTGGCCGACACATTCAAGCTCTCTACCGATCCGCAGTTCATCGAGAAGGTCCGTAACGTCGTCGGCCTGTATATGAACCCGCCCGAGAACGCAGTGGTTCTGTGCCAGGGGAACGTCAAAGTTTGTGATCTTGGTGTGAAGTCCTGAGTGCGTGGTGACGCGTGGTGTGTCTGGATGTGGGTGGTGGCCTTCTGCCTGCGATGATGCGGGTTACCACACCTTGATCATCGTCCTAACAGGAGGCCACCGGTGTCAGTGTCGCATGTCCAGGATTCGTGCTCGCCGATTGCTGGCGGGTTCGGTGCGTCCGTGGAGATCGGCATGGACGTCGGTGTTGCCGCGGTGGGCGGGTTGGTCGAGATGCTGAGTCGGGTGCCTGACCCGCGCAAGCCGCGCGGGGTTCGTCACCGGGTTGGTTCAGTGCTGGCGGTAACGGTGTTCGCAGCGCTGGCCGGGGCCGGTAACTTCCGGGAAGCGGGGGATCGTGCCGCGGACCTGCCGCAGGAGTTGTTGGTGTTGGCCGGCTGCCGTCGGCACCTGTTGACCGGGCGTTATGTCGCGCCCAGCGAATCGACGATTCGTCGGGTGGCGCACGATATCGATGCTGACGCCGCCGATGAGCAGGTGTGCCGGTGGCTGCGGGAGCAAGCTGCGGCTGCGGCCCTGGCCCGTGGCGTCGATGTGGCCGGGGGTGATGACCACGGACCAGAGGGACTGGTCGGTGTGGCCATGGATGGCAAGACCCTGCGGAACACGGTGGCGCCCGGCGATCCGGAAGGCAGCGAGGTGAAGCTGTTCTCGGCGATGCTGCACCGAGAAGCCGTCGTCATTGCTCAGTTGCGGGTTCCTGAGGGCACCAACGAGATCACCCAGGTGGCCGCGCTGCTCAAGGACATCGATCTGACCGGTGTGGTCGTCACCGGGGACGCCGCGCACGCCCAGCACACCACCGCCGCGTACCTGACCCAGGACCGGGGCGGCCACTACGCACTCACGGTGAAAGGCAACCAGCCCACCCTGCTCACCCAGATCGCCTCAGTGCTCCCGCCGGCCGCGCCGGGCACCGCGCATCACGCCGAAACCGACCGCAGCACAGGCAAGATCGTGCGCCGCCAGATCTGGGTCGCACCGGCCAACGATGTTGACTTTCCCGGTGCCGCACAAGTGTTTCGTATCCGCCGCGACACCTTCGACCACGCGGGTAACCACCTGACCAAGGAGGTCGTGCACGGCATCACCAGCCTGACCGCCGAACAAGCCGGCGCCGACCTGATCGCCCGGTTCGTCCGCCAACATTGGGGCATAGAGAACAAGATTCACTGGGTTCGAGACGTCGTCTACCGCGAAGACCACCAACACGCCTACACCGGAACAGGAGCCCAGGTCATGGCCACCCTCCGCAACCTCGCCCTCGGGCTATTACGCCTGGCCGGAATCACCCAGATCACCCGAACTCTGGAACGTATCGCCGCTGACCGAACCCGAATCATTCCGATCATCGCAGCCGCTACCAGCACAAACCGACTTTGACGATCTCCTGGGTTCTGTGCACCGATGAGAAATCCCAGGTGCAAGCGCTGGAGAGGTCCCAGCCGGTGTTGCCGATGATGCCCGGCATGCCCGAGCGGCGCACCCACGACTACGTCCGTCACGGCGTCACCAGCCTGTTCGCCGCCTTCGACATCGCCACCGGCAAGGTCATCTCCTCGCTGCACCGCCGGCACCGCTCGGTCGAGTTCCGCAAATTTCTCACCAAGATCGACAAAACCGTACCGGCGGAGTTAGGCGTCCATGTCATTTGTGACAACTACGCCACCCACAAAACCGAGATCATCCAGAAATGGCTAGCGAAGCATCCCCGATTCCAAATCCACTTCATCCCGACCGGATCGTCCTGGATCAACCAGGTCGAACGCTGGTTCGGCGAATTGACCACCAAACTCCTGCAACGCGGCGTGCACACCAGCGTCCAGGCACTCGAGGCCGATATCCGCAACTGGATCGACGAGTGGAACAACGATCCCCGGCCGTTCATCTGGACGAAGAGCGCTGACGAGATCTTGGAGTCACTCCGATCATATTGTCAACGAATCTCCGGCGCAGGACACTAGCTCTCTCAACCAGTGCGACCTCATGTCGCACCTCGATGCCCCAGTGCCCGCGGATGAGTTTGGCCGGCTTCTCCGGGCCGGCGTCGGCCGGTGGCAGGTTGGTGAGGTAGTGGACCGTTTCGATGGCGGCGGGTTTTCCTTTCGGTCGGCGCCAGCGCCGGATCTGGATGGCCTGCCGGGCTCGGAGTAGCTTTGATCGCAGTTCATCGTCGAGGGCAAGGACTTTCAGGCTGCGGGTCTCGGTCCGTCCGTGTCCCCGGGTGCGGTCGTGGGCGTCTGTCCGGGTGTGGTTCCACGGCAGGGTTTTCAGCCGCTGATGTGTACTGGGTCGGTTGCCTGTGCCGCTCGAAAATACGATTCGGCCCTGTGCGCTGGGGCGACGCCGTGCGGTCAGGCAGCGTCGTGGTGGTACTCGTTGATCAGGCCGTCGAGGATGGGTTGTCGCCGGATCCGGTGGGCCTGGAGGTCGGTGACGGTGGCCGGGGCGCATGGTTCGGTGCTGTCCGGGGGAGTTGGTGCCGGGACTGGTGGGGGCGGTGCTGGTTGTAGTGCCGGATGTACTCGCTGAGCACGTTCTGAGCGTGGGCCTCGTTGTAGATAGGATCCGGTCGAGGAGCTCGCGGCGTAGGGTGCCCACGACTCGTTCGCAGATCGTGTTCGCTCTCGATGCCTGCGGTGGGCTGAGCACGATCTCCACGTCGTCGGTTGCGAAGACGGCGTCGAAGGCGTTGGTGTACTTTGCATCCCGGTCCCGGTCCCGGTCCCGGTCCCGGTCCCGGTCCCGGAGCAGGAGCAGGAAGCGCAGCGAGTCCATTTTGGCACCCCAGCGTCATGGCGAGATTCCTGGCCTGCTGGACGGTCCACCGGGCGGTGGGATGGGCGGTGACGCCGGCGAGGTGCAGTCGGCGAGTGCCATGCTCGATGAAGACCAGGGCGTACAGGCGCTTGAGCGCCGCCGTGTCGAGGTGCAGGAAGTCGGCGGCAATGATGCCGTGGGCCTGGGCGGTGAGGAACTGACGCCAGGTGGGGCCGGAGCGCTGCGGCGCGGGGTCAACTCCCGCGGAATGCAGGATCTTTCCAGATCGTGGACGGGGCGATGGGGTAGCCGAGGTGGACGAGTTCGCCTTGTATGCGTCGGTGGCCCCAGGTGCTGTTCTCCTTGGCCAAGCGCAGGATGAGGTGCTTGACGGTGGATGCGGTGGACGGCCTGCCGGGGCGGCGATACTGAGGGAACGTCCACTTCCGCGCAATGAGCTGCCGGTGCCAGGTCAGGACAGTGGTGGGGGTGACCGCGAAGACCTGGCGCCAACGCTCACGCGGGACCAGTCGGGAGAGGACGGCGAGCCAGATCCGGTCGGCGGACTGGTAGCGGACCCGGGCGATCTGGCGGCGCAGCACCGCGTTCTCGTGCCGCAACGTCAACACCTCCGCATCCTTGGCCACGCGGCTGCGAAGCACAACAGCGGGCACCTTGATCAGATTTCGGACCAGCGCGGTGACGATCGACAGCGGCATCGAAGGATCATCCCAGGCCCCGGCGCCGCCTGGAGGCCGTTGCCCTGCGCGGAGAACTTACAGGCCAGACCCAGAATCGTATTTCCGAGCGGGACAGGCTTTTTCACGATCCGACGCGTGCCGCGATCTTGCATATCCGGCGCATGCCGGAAGCGGCGTCGAACCCGCATTGATCGATCCCACGCTGCCAGTCGATCCGCACCGTCCTGACTGGACCGGTGAGACGATGGACTACTGGCCGTCCTACTCGGACATGTCGCCGCGCGCACGAGCGGCGTACCTGGCCTGGCTGGCGGGCGGACGCAACAATCCGCGCGTCTACATCGGCTATGTGTTCGTCTACTTCTACGGCCTGGAACGGCGACTGGTCACGGAGACTTCGCGGAACCCGGAGAACGCCGTGGAATACCGCCGGCTGACCGGCGAAGTGCGACGGCTCTTGGAAATCTACCGCGGAAACCACTCGTTCCGGCAGTACGCGACCGGTCTGCTCGACGCCGCCACGATCCTCGACCCCGCGCCGCGCTGCGACAGCCCGCCGCCCGAGGTCCCAGAGTGGGGCTACGAACTACTGGCGATGTAGCCGATCTGGCCGGGCGCTCCAGTGAAGAACATGCGGGAGGCGACCTTGATGACGCGGCCGCGGTGGGCGCTGTCCTGCAGGTACGGAAAGCACGCCTGCACCATGAGCAGGGGCCGACTGCGTTGACGTCGACGTACCGGTGCAGCTCGTGCGGAGTCGCTTCGAGCAGGCTGCGGCGTCCGGACAGCAGGCCGGCGTTGTTCACCAGTACGTCGATGCCGCCGAAATGGCCGACCACCCCGTGGACGACGGCCCCGACCGATTCGGGGTCGCTCACGTCGCACACCCACGAATTGGACCGGGTGGGCTTGTCGGCGATGTCGAGTTCGGCGACCTGCGCGCCTTCGTCGGTGAGGCGGTCGGCGATGGCACCGCCGAGACCACCGGCGGCGCCGGTGACGACGGCGACGCGGCCGGCCAGACGTTGTGACGACTGCATGATGCTCCGGGGGACGGGGCCGGGCGGCAGGGTGACGCCTCCCCGCCGCTCGGCTGGGAGGGGTGTCGCCACCGCGCGACTACCCCCGCCGGTCTGAGAACGTCAGACGGTGACTGCAGTGCGCCAGCCGGGCTGGTAGCTCTCGCGGGCCATGTCGGAGTAGGGAGAGGGGCTCACGATCGCCCGCACGGCGACCTGCTCGTGTGGCTGCACGGTGGTCTTGCGGCTGCCGCCGTCCGGCTCACCCCAGATCACCCGCACCTCGGCGCCTAGTGGAACGTCCGGGTTCACCGTGGCGAGCGACAGGGCCTTGCGTTCGTTGGCGCTGTAGCCGGTGAACAGGGACAGGCCGACCTGGTTGCCGTCGGCGTCGACCACCGAGTCGAAGTTGGACGATCCGTAGTTGGCGTTGGGCAGGTCGAAGAACTGGTAGACGGGGCTCTCGGGGTCGACCGGCGAAGCCAGGAGCTTGGCCACGTCCTGGGCGTTCCAGGCCAGCGTCACCTTGCGCCGCTGGGTTTCCGGCTCGACGGGGGCCAGGGCGTCGCGGCCGATGAACTCGTGGTCGAACTTGACGAACGAGCCGTAGCCGAGCTCCCAGGGGTTGAGGTAGTAGTCGCGGATGTCGTCGGAGACGAAGCTGCCCGCCAGCGCGTTCGTGGCCTCGTAGCTGTCCGCGCGGAGCCATTCGCGGTAGGGGCGCATCTCCTCGGCGGTGTAGACCGCGGGCAGGGGTGAGGGGATCCAGCCGGACTCCAGGGTGTTGCACGAGTAGGCCCGCGCGCCCGCGGGTTCCAGGCCGAACTCGCGCCCGGCTTCCAGGATGGCTTCACGGATCCTGTCGTAGGACACGTACGGACCCCAGATCTCCAGTCCGGGCGCGCCGGCCATACCGTGGCGCAGCGTGCGGACCCGCTCGCCGGCGATGTTCATGTAGCCCATGCGGAAGAACTTGACCTGCTCAACGGTGCCGCCGTGCACCTTCTCGATAACGTCCCAGGCGCGGGGTCCCTGGATCTGGAAGCGCCACAGGTCGCGGGTGACCTGTTTGCCGTAGGGGCGGGACGACGACCGCGGGTCGAGACGGAGGTCGGCGTTGTAGCCGTTACCGGCCTGGAAGGTGAGCCAGTTCGCGACCGGGGCGCGGCCGACGAAGGTGAACTCCTCCTCGGCTTCACGGAACAGGATGCCGTCGCCGATGACGCCGCCCTCGGGGGAGACGGGCACGAACTGCTTGGCCGTGTCGACCGGGAACGTGGCGACGCTGTTGATGCCGGTGTCGGAGATCAGTTTCAGTGCGTCCGGGCCGGAGATGAACAGGTTCACCATGTGGTGGCTCTGGTCGAACAGCACCGCGGTGTCCCGCCAGGCGGTCACCTCGCGGCGGAAGTTGCTGAACTCCGACGGCACCACCGGGTAGATGTAGGTGCCGAGCTGGGAGTTGCGCAGCAGTTCGACCGTGTTTCCGGCCCGGTCGAGCACGTCCTGCAGGTTTTTCGCACTCATGATGATCCGTTCTTGTTGGGACGTTCTCCGGAGATGCCGGGACTACCGGCCGTACTCGTCAGCCGTGAGGTACTCGACGCCGAGTTCGGCCAGCTTGGTGCGCAGGCCGTAGCGGTCCAGGCCGAGTTCCCCGGCGCGGAAGGCTTTCCGCGTGGCCTCTTCCTTGTCGAGACGTGCTTGGGACTTGTCCAGCCCGCGGTCGACGTCTTCGCGGGACACGACCATCACGCCATCGTCGTCGGCCAGGATCGCGTCGCCGGGACGGATGGTCTGCCCGCTGATCACCACCGGCACGTTGACCGCGCCCGCGGTGGCCTTCACCGTGCCCTGGGCACTGACCGCGGCCGACCACACCGGGAAGTTCATCGCCCGCAGGTCCGCGACGTCGCGCACGCCGGTGTTGATGACCAGCCCCCGTACTCCGCGGTGCTGAAGGGCGGTGGCGAACAGTTCGCCGAACAGGCCGTCGCGCGAGGGTGAGGTGGTGGTGACGACGAGGACGTCGCCGGTCCGGCACTGTTCGACGGCGGCGTGGATCATCAGGTTGTCGCCGGGCCAGCACAGCGCGGTGACTGCGGTGCCGCCGATGCGCGCGCCGTCCTGGATCGGCCGCAGGTCCGGGCCGAGCAAACCGTCGCGCCCCAATGCTTCATGTACCGTGGCCACGCCGTACTCGGCGAGCTTGTCGACCTTCTCGATCGGCGTGCGCGGCGTGTCGGTGACGACGACCGTCCTCATGCGAGTTCCCCGGTCACCTGCGGGTAGAGCCGCATGTAGGCCTCGCCCATGGTGTTGTGCGGCAGGCCGAGGTTGGGTCCGGCGTTGCGCTTGACCTGCACGCCGCGTCGCTTGGCGAGATCGGTGTAGTAGTCCCACATGTGCTGCTGTGCGGGCAGGCATTCCATGGCCTTGCGCTTGGTGTCGAATACCTCGGTGATGTCGAGCAGCACGTTCGGTTTGAAGTCGCACTGCTCGGGCTGGTGCGGTTCGAAGAAGAACACCGGGGGAGCACCCAATGGGTCGCCGGGGGCCTGGTAGCCGATGGCCTGCGCCAGAACCCGCGCCTGCAGCGCCATGCGTGCCGCCGCCGGGTGGTCGCCGTTGTAGGGGTCGGCCAGCGGATGCGTCAGCACCACCGACGGGTTCACCTCCCGGTACACCCGCACCATGCGGTCGACCAGCTCGGGCGACTCCCGCAGCGGGTAGTCGCCCGCGTCGAGGAACTCGATCTCCGCGCCCAACACCGAGGCGGCGTTTTCGGCCTCGCCGCGACGGATCGCCTTGATCTCGTCGAGGGACTTGCCCTCGCGCCACGCCTTCGCGGACTCACCCCGCTCACCGAAGCTCAGGCACAGCACCTTCGCCCGCTGACCACGGCTGGTGGCCAGGGCGATCGCGCCCGCGGCACGCCAGACGAAGTCACCGGCATGCGCACTGACCACCAGTAACGAACCCATCGCGGCCCCTCCTCGGATCGTCGTTGACACTCCTGCCGACAGTAGGAGCTGAGGCGACGGCGTCATCAGGTCCGCCAGACCGGTTTGCACTACGTCATTTGACTCGATGTCCCGGGGCGGGATGACCCCGGCAGTGTCGACATCGGACCGTTTTGGCTGGTACCCGCTGGTCATAGCGTGATGCGGATGAACCCAACCCTTCGCGACGTGGAGAACTACCTCGCCGGGGAACTTCCGTCCGGTCCCGACCGGGCGACCCCGTGGTCGGCACCGGATCGTTCTTCGCAGTCGCCGATACGAGGAGTCAATTCGTCATGAGACCGCTCACCGCTTGGGCCCGCTTCGACGACCTGCGGGCCGGTGTGGCCTGCAGCTTCCCCGAGGTCGCCTACGATCTGGTGGCCACCAGGCCGGAGCACGTTCCGGACGTGCTGGCGGAGGTTGAGCACGCGAGCCGGAAAGGCTGGTGGGCCTTCGGTTTCGTGGCCTACGAGGCCGCGGCTGGACTCGATCCCTCCTTGCTGGTTCACGAACCGGCCGACGGGCTGCCGTACGCCTGGTTCGCGATCGCCCCCGCGCCGGAACGAGCGCCCCTGATGCGATCGCACCAACGACGGTCCTATCGCGTCGGAGGGTGGCGTTACGAATGGGGGCCGGACGAGCACCGGCGGGCCGTCGAGGCTGTTCGCGGGTACATCGCCGCCGGTGACACCTACCAGTGCAACCTCACCACGTGGCTGACCGCCGAGATCGAGGGTGACCTTCCCCAGCTGTACGCGGATCTCGCCCGGGCTCAGGGGGGCGCATACAACGCCTATGTGGACACCGGCCGGTTCGCGATCGCGAGCGCCAGTCCCGAACTCTTCTTCGAGACCCGCGGCGACCGGCTTCTGATGCGGCCGATGAAAGGCACCGCCCGGCGGGGAAGCTCGGAGGCCGAGGACCGCGAAGTCGTGGCACTCCTGCGGTCCAGCGAAAAGGAACGCGCCGAGAACATCATGATCGTCGATCTGGTGCGCAACGACGTGGCGCGCCTCGCGGTCACCGGGGGAGTGTCGGTCACCGCGCTGTGCCGGGCCGAGCGTTACGAAACGGTGCACCAGCTCACCTCCGACGTCACAGCGCGTCTGCGGCCGGAGGTCGACCTGGTCGACATCTTCCGGGCCCTGTTCCCGTGTGGGTCGGTGATCGGTGCTCCGAAGGCGCGCACCATGGAGATCATCCGCGAGCTCGAACCGGGCCCGCGCGGTGCCTACTGCGGAGCGGTCGGTGTCGTAGCTCCAGTGGGTTCGCGCGTACGGGCCCGGTTCAACGTCGCGATCCGCACCCTCGTGGCCGACCGCGACCGGGGCAGGGCCACCTATGGGACTGGCGGCGGCATCACGTGGGACTCGCGCGCCGACGCCGAATACGCCGAACTGCAGCCGAAGGCCGCTGTGCTCGCGGCCAGTCCGGGTTCCGGCCTGCGGCAAGCCGCCCAGCCGTCTCGGTCATTTGTCGCGGTCAAGTCTGCCTCGATGCTGGAAGAAACTCCAGGACCGGTCGGCTTGACTTGAGTCCAGACGGTGTTGCCGACGCCCGCCATTTCGAGCATCGAGGCTTGGATTACGGGGCCGGCCTCAGGAGGTAAGCCAGGTCATGGGTGTTGAAAGTCTTGAGGTCGCGATCCAGCGGGCGGGGTCGCCGGTCGAGCTGCTGCGCAACTCGACGGTCTGTCCGATGACGTTCCCGGTCGGGCCCTCGGTCGCCGAACCGGGCACCGAGGTGGCCGTGCTGTGGGAGCAGCCCAACTCGGGCAAGCCCGCGGTCGAGCGGCACCGCCAGGTCGAGATCCGCGCCATGGTCGCGCCCGCGCCCTACGTCCAGGAAGTCCGCGAGTCCTACCACAAGTCCTGACCTGCCTTTCCCCGAACCTCGGATCGAGGAACCATGGTGAACATCCATCCGGAAACCGCCGGCGGCCGACGCCGGCGCTCCCGTGCCGCCGACCTCGTGCGCAACATGAGCTACGAGGTGATGCCCTTCAAGAACACCGAGCGGGACGTTGTCGAGCACGTCCCGGCCACGGTCCCGCTCACGGTGACGGTGACCGAGGCCAAGGGCATCGATCACACCCTGAACCTGACGGAAAAGCTTCTGGGACACGGGTACCGGGTCTCGCCACATCTGCCGGCCCGTCAGTTCACCGACGGCCAGCACGTCGCCGACGTCGTCGCCCGTCTCAGCGACTCGGGCGTCAAGTCGGTGTTCGTCGTCGGCGGCGACGCGCCGGAACCGGCCGGGAAGTTCGTCGACGCGTACTCCCTCCTGCGCTCCATGGAAGCCACCGGCCACCCCTTCCAGGAGGTGGGTATCGGCGGATACCCGGAGGGCCACGGGTCGATTCCTCAAGACGCGATCGATCTGGCGCTGAAGCAGAAGGCCCCGATGGCGACCCGGATCCTCACCCAGATCTGCTTCGACGCCGGCACCACGAGCCGGTGGGCGGCCGACGTGGCACCGTCAGGTATCGACCTGCCGATCCTTGTGGGGATGCCGGGCCCGGTGAACCGGCAGAAGCTGATGCGGATCTCCGCGGGCATCGGTCTCGGGCAGTCGGCCCGCTTCCTGCAGAAGCAGCAGACCCTGTTCTGGCGGTTGCTGCTGCCCGGCGGCTACAAACCGACCAAGCTGGTGAAGCGGCTCGGCGCCGAGGTGGCCGGAACGGCGAACAACATCAGTGGTCTGCACATCTTCACCTTCAATGAACTCCGCAAGACCGAGCTCTGGCGGCAGGAACTGCTGAACTCGTTCTCCGAAGAGGAGGATCGGTCATGACCGGAAGCATTTTCGCCGAGGACTACGGCCGCCTCATTGTGCAGGGCGCCGACCAGCCCGGCATCGTGTCGCGGGTGTCCTCGGTACTGGCCGAGCACGACGCGAACGTGGTGGCGCTGGATCAGTCCACCAGTGACCCCGCGGGCGGCCGGTTCTTCCAGCGCACCGTGTTCCACCTGCCCGATCTGCCGGTCAGGCTCGACGAGCTGAACCAGGCATTTGAGGAGAAGCTGGTCGACGACCTGGGGCTGACCTACCGGCTCGTGGAGGCGAAGCGCCGCAAGCGTGTCGCGATCATGGTGTCGAAGACCGACCACTGCATGCTGGACCTGCTGTGGCGGCAGCGCCGGGGCGAGCTGCACATAACGATCCCGATGGTCATCTCCAACCACCCCGACCTCGGTGACGACGTCCGCCAGTTCGGCATCTCGTTCTTCCACGTTCCAGTGGAGGCGAACAAGAAGGCGATCGCCGAGAAGGAACACCTCAACCTGCTGAAGGGCAACGTCGACCTGGTCGTGCTCGCCCGTTACATGCAGATCATCTCTGGCGAGTTCCTGGACGAGGTCGGCGTACCGGTGATCAACATCCACCACTCGTTCCTGCCGGCGTTCATGGGCGCGGGTCCGTACCAGCGCGCGAAGGAACGCGGCGTGAAGCTGGTCGGCGCGACCGCGCACTACGTGACCGAGGACCTCGACGAGGGCCCGATCATCGAACAGGACGTCATCCGGGTGTCGCACCGCGAGTCGACGCGCGATCTGCAGCGCAAGGGTGCCGACGTGGAGCGGCTGGTGCTGTCGCGCGCGGTGTCGTGGCACTGCGACGACCGCGTCATCCGCGACGGCAATACGACCGTCGTCTTCTAGGGGGAGCGATGACCGCGAAGATCTTGGACGGACGGGCCGTGTCGGCGACGATCCTCGACCGGGTGAGCAAGGAGGTCGAGGAGTTCGTCGCCGAACACGGCCGGGTCCCCGTGCTGGCCACCGTGCTGGTCGGCGACGATCCTGCCTCGCACACTTACCTCCGGATGAAGGCCAACCGGTGCGCCAAGGTCGGGATGCGGTCCCGGCGCATCGAGCTCGACGCCGGCATCTCGACTCAGCAGTTGGTCGACCAGATCCGGGAGCTTTCGGCCGATCCCGCCGTGGACGGCATCCTGCTTCAGCACCCGGTGCCCGGGCACATCGACGAGCGCGCGGCGTTCGAAGCCATCGCTCCCTCGAAGGACGTCGAGGGCGTCACCCGGACGTCGTTCGCGACCATGGCGTTCGACGAGGGTGGCTTCCATTCCGCGACCCCGGGCGGGATCGTGGCGCTGCTGGACGCCTACCACATCCCGGTGGCGGGCAAGCACGCCGTCGTGGTGGGCCGCAGCCCCATCCTCGGCAAGCCGGTGGGCATGCTGCTGCTGGCCCGCGATGCGACGGTGACGTACTGCCACTCCCGGACCGCGGCGCTCGCCGATCACATCACCCAGGCCGACATCGTCGTGGCCGCGGTCGGCCGTCCCGGGCTGATCGGAGGCGACTGGATCAAACCCGGTGCCGTCGTGGTCGATGCGGGTTACGCCGACAACAGTGGCGACGTCGAATACGAGGCGGCGGCCGAGCAGGCGTCCTGGATCACCCCGGTGCCCGGTGGGGTCGGGCCGATGACCATCGCCACCCTCATCGCCCAGACGATCAGCGCTGCCCGGGAACACGAAAAGGCCTGAGGGAGGGGCAATGGTTAAGGCACAGGACAACTACGTCCTCGATCTCGCGCAGAACCGGCGGGGCCTTGCGCTCAACCGGATGTGCGGATCACTGAAGCACGCCGAGAACCGGGCGCGGTTCACGGCAGGCGAGGCCGCGTACTGCGACTCCTACGGGCTCTCGCCGGAACAGAAGAAGGCGATCCTGGAACGGGACTGGATCGCGATGCTAGATCTGGGAGCGTCCATTTTCTACACGTTCAAGCTCGCCATGCTCGACCAAAAGTCGATGCAGTACCTCGGTGGCGTGTTCACCGGGATGACGGCGGAGGAGTTCGCGGCGGAGCTGCGCGCGGGAGGGCGGAAGTTTGGCTGAGGTGACCTGGGGTCTGGCGACCTCCCACGTGCCCTCGATCGGGGCGGCCATGGATAACGGCAAGACGACCGACGAGTACTGGAAGCCGCTCTTCGACGGTTACACGCCGGCGCGGCAGTGGATGGTGGAGCACACGCCCGACGTGGCGGTCATCGTCTACAACGATCACGCCAACGCCGTCGATCTCAACCTCGTGCCGACGTTCGGCATCGGCACGGCGGAGTCCTACGCCGTGGCGGATGAGGGCTGGGGACGTCGCCCGGTGCCGCCGGTCCAGGGCGCGCCGGAGCTGAGCGAGCACCTGGTGCGTAAGGTGATCGACGACTCCTTCGATGTGGCCACCTTCCACCACCTCGACGTGGACCACGGGCTGACCGTGCCACTGTCGGTGTACTGCCCCGAGCCGGGCGAGGCGTGGCCGTGCGCGGTCGTTCCGGTGCTGGTGAACGTGATCCAGTACCCGCAGCCGACCGCGGCCCGGTGCTACGCTCTGGGGCAGGCACTGGGCCGGGCGATCCGGTCGTTCCCGCGGGATCAGAAGGTCGCCGTGTTCGGCACTGGTGGGATGTCGCACCAGCTGGCCGGTGCACGCGCCGGCCTGATCAACAAAGAGTTCGACCGCATGTTCCTCCAGGCCATCGAGACCGAACCGGACAAGCTGGCCGCGCTGACCCGCGAGGACTACATCCGCGAGGCCGGCACCGAGGGCATCGAGCTGATCATGTGGCTGATCATGCGTGGCGCGCTCAGCGGGAACATCCGCCGCGTGCACGACACCTACCACGTGCCCGCGTCCAACACAGCCGCGGCGCTCGCGCTGTTCGAGGACCTCGGCGCGAAGGAGACAGTGTGAGCACCTTCGTTCTGCTGCACGGCGCCTGGCACGGCGGGTGGGCCTGGGACCGCGTAGCGCCGTTGCTGCGGGCAGCCGGGCACGAGGTGTACACGCCGACGTTCACCGGTGTCAGCGACCGCGCGCACCTGCTGAACCCGTTGGTCGGGCTGAACACCCACATCCAGGATGTGGTGGCGCTGATCGAGGCCCATGACGCTCGTGACGTCCTGCTGGTCGGGCACAGCTACGCCGGGCATGTGATCACCGGGGTCGCCGACCGGATCCCGGAGCGGCTCACACGTCGGGTGTACCTGGACGCGTTCGTCGGCGACGACGGCGACGCGGCGATCGACCTGCAGCCGGAGAAGATCGCCGGGCACTATCGCGAGTCGGTGGCGGGGCCGGGGTTCGGCTGGCTCATTCCGGTGCGGTCGCTGCAAGTCCTCGGCGTGACCGAGCAGTCCGATGTGGACTGGCTCAGCGCCCGGCTGACCCCGCACCCGTGGCTCACCTACACCGAACCGCTGCGCTTGACCGGCGCGGTCGACAAGGTGCCGGCCGCCTTCATCGAGTGCACAGACTGGATGCGGGTGTTCCGGCCGCACGCCGAACGGGCAGCCGCGCGCGGATGGCCGGTGCATGCGATCGCCACCGGGCACGAGGCGATGGTCACCGCGCCCCAGGAACTGGCCGATCTGCTGCTCGCCGTCGCTTGAGGAGGACGATTCGTGGAATTCCTGGTCCGCACCGAGAACCAGCTGCCCGTCGACACACCGGAGGAGCTCCGGGAGCAGCTACGCAAGGCCGAGCGCGAACGCGCGATGGAACTGCGTGAGACCGGCATCCTCAAACGACTGTGGCGGGTGCCGGGCCGCAACGCCACTGTCGGCCTGTACGAGGCCGAAGACCCCGCCGCCCTGCATGACGCGCTCACGTCACTGCCCATGTGGAAATGGATGGACGTCACCGTGGAGGCGCTCGCAACCCACCCTCAGGAACGCAAGTAGAAGTCCCCGTCACACCGGTTCACTGCCCAACGAGGACCTTCTCCGAACTTGGCGGAACGCCGGCCGATGTGGGAACGTTTCGCGGTCGGGGCGTCTAGTTCTGGGGCGGGACCAGACCCTCGTGGACGGCGACCATCGCCGCCTGGGTGCGCGAGGTCAGCTGGAGCTTGCGCAGGACGTTGCTGACGTGCGTACGGGTGGTACGTTCGCTGATGACCAGCTCGTCGGCGATCGCCTTGTTGGACTTGCCGGTGGCGACCAGACTGAGCACCGCCCGTTCCCGCTCGGTCAGCGCGCTCAGCCCTGTCGAAGGTGACACGATCTCCTGGGTGAGCCGCCGTGCCACCGCGGGATCGAGGAACACGTCGTCGCGGGCCGCGGCCTGGATCGCCGCTGCGACCTCGGCCGGGCCGGCGCTCTTGAGCAGGTATCCCGAGGCGCCGCCGGCCAGTGCGGCGCGCACACGTTCCATCTCGCCGAAACTGGTGAGGACGACCACCTTCACCCTCGGGTAGGTACTGGTGATCCGGGACGTGGTCGCGGAACCGTCGAGCCGCGGCATCAGCAGGTCCAGCAGGACCACGTCCGGCAGCTCGCGATGCGCGGCCATCGTCTCCAGCTTGTCGACCGCATCCTGGCCGTCGACCGCTTCGCCGACCACCTCGATGTCGTCCAGGACTTCGAGGTAGGCGCGAATGCCGCGCCGGACGACAGCGTGATCATCGACGATGAGCACCCGCACCGGCCGTGCTCCGTGCTCGGTCACGACGCCCGCCCCCGGCTGTTCGCGGGCGGCGCCCAGCCCGGCGTGATCTCCACCGGCGTGCCACTGCCGCCGAGTGGGAACCCTTTCCCGAGGGGGACCACAAGCCGGACGATCGTTCCGGCGTCTCTGCGTGGTTTCACCGTGACTGTTCCATCCCACCGTTGCGCTCTTTCTCGCATCGTCTTCAGCCCGTACCCGGAGCCCGGCACGCTCTCGCGAGCCTGGGCCAGTCCGCGACCGTCGTCGGCGACGCTGCCCCGCAGCTGTCCGTCGCGGACGCTCAGCCGGATCGTCACTGTGCCTGCTTCGGCGTGTTTGACGACGTTGTGAATGGCCTCGGCGGCGATTCGGTAGACGTCCTCGGCCAGCTCCCCGTGCAGGCCGTCGACTCCCTGCCCGACCACGACCCTGAACCGCAGGCCGGTTCGGTTCGTGGTGCTCTCGGCCAGCGCGCGGATGGCTTCTTCCAGCCCGCCCAGTTCGGTGGTCGAGGACGGGCGCAGCTCGTGCACCATGGCCCGGAGATCCGCGAGGACGGTGTGCGAGAGCAGGGCGACCTCGTCCGAGATCCGCCGGACCGCGTCCGCGGCGACCGAATCGCTCCGCTGGGCGAGGACCTCCATCGACTTGGCCTGCATCGAGATGGAGAACACCTGCTGCACGATCGAGTCGTGCAGGTCGCGGGCGAGCCGTTGCCGCTCCTGGCGGCGGGCGACGTCCCGTTCTCGTTGCATCAGGGCGGCGTAGTCGATCGCGACCGCGGCCTGTTCCGCCATCGCGACCAGGAACTCGAGTGTTCGCCCGCCCACGACCTGGCCGGGGGCGAAGTAGGCGTTCAGAACACCCGAAGCCCGGCCGCGGATGATCAGTGGCACGCTCGCGAAGGAGTCCCAGTGCAGTTCGCCGAGGTACTCGTGCAGCGGTTCCCAGGCCGGATCCGACTCGATCGTCTGCCAGCGGTGCGGCACCACGATCGGATCGCTGTCCCGTAGCGCATCGAGCATGCGCAGTGACGCGCCACGCTCGCGGCACTCGATGAGCCGGTCGAAGAAGTCCGGCCAGTGCCGGAACCCCGCCGACCCCATGATGCGCAACCCGTGGCCGCCTTCGTCCACGGCCAGGATTTGCACGCCGGCCAGGGCATCGGTCTGGAGCACCTCGCGCGCCAAGGCGTCCAGCGTGCCCGGCAGGGATCCCTGGGACGCCAGGTTCGCGGCGCTCCGCGCAACAGTGGCGATCCGCCGTTGCCGGTGCCGCTCCTCAGTGACGTCGCGGAACCCGACCACCGTGCGCGCGGGTTCCCCGGCCAGCCGCTGTATGCGGTAGGCGAACTCGCGCCGGAGTCCCGAGGGGGGCGTCCAGGTGGTCACCTGTTCGCCCGGCCCGTCGCCGAACAGGCCGGCCGGTTCGGGCGTGACCGCCTGGGCGAGCGGGAACGGGGCCGGACTGCCGATCAGACTGTCCTCGGGGACCCCGCACAAACGGATCCCGGCCGGGTTGACCTGCATGAAGCGCGCGTCGCCATCCACGAGGGCGAGGCCGTCCGGCGCGGAGGCGGCCAGATCGGCCCAGCTCGCGGACGCGACGGGGCGCGTCTCTTCGCCGTCACGCGGGCCGGTCATGGCAGACCTCCTCAGCGTCGCCGGTGATGGTGAGCGCCGAACAGCGGTGTGGCCGGAATGCTCCCCAAGGATGCGGAAGCGCTGGGCCGAACCCCCGCTTGCGGCGGGAGACTTGGTCCCACGCTCCTTGCTGACCGTTGCGGGCTATGACCTGTGCTCGACCTCGGCCACCATAGTGGACACCCACGCACCGCCTGGGCCGGTGCTGCTCCCGACCGGATTGTTCACTTCGGAATAGTGCTCGAGACCGTCGTGGCGCAGGTACTTCTCGGCGGGAAGGAATTCGTCGCCGAGTTCGCTGAGCCAGCGATCGAGCTCGCCCTCGAGCTCAACCCGCAGTGCGGCCGATTCCGGTTCGGCGCAGAGGTTGTGCAGCTGCAAGGGATCCTCGATGTTGTCGTAGAGCAGCCAGGGCCCTTGAAGTGTGCGGATGTAAGTATGCCGGTCCGTGCGCACACCGCGGTACTCGCTGATGCCGTAGGTGCGTGCCCACAGGATGGGGACCGGTATCCCGATGAACGCCGATTCCGGCGGGTTCGCTCCGAAGACGTCCCTGCCCTGCACTTTCCCGGGAACCGGGAGGCCACTCAGCGCGAGCAAGGTGGGCATCAGGTCGGGGGTGTTCACCGGGACCGGGTTCGTGCGACCCGCCGTCCCGAACCGGGCCGGATGGCGTACCAGTAGCGGTACCCGGACGGACTCGTCCCAAGGACAGACTTTGACGTCGTGACGGATGCCCTGAGAGCCCATCATGTCGCCGTGGTCGGAGGTGAAGATCACGATGGTGTCCTCGGCCGATCCGCTCCGCTGCACCGCGTCGAGGAGCCGGCCGACGCAGTCGTCCAACGCGGCGATGTGCGCGTAGTAGCCGCGCAGAGCTTGGGTGGAGGCGTCGGCGAGCTCGGGTGGCACGTTGCCTCGCAACTCGATCGGCGTGTCCGCGTAGTGCTCGCGGAAGCACTCGGGCGCGGTGTGCAGGGGGAAGTGCGGAGGCCCGTAGGACACCACTAGCAGGTACGGGCGCTGATCTTCGTTGTTTTCGACGAAGGCGCAGGCGTCGGTCGTCTGGGCGTCCGCGTCGTAGCCCTCCCAGTACTTCCGCTCCGTGTTCGCGCCTTCGAAGTAAAACGATTCGTTGTAGTCATGGGTGCACTCGGCGGCCTTCCAGTAATCGAAACCGAACTGCTTTTCGCGGGGCACCGGGTCCTTGCGGCGGCCGTAGCGGCCGTCGGGGCTACCATGCAGGTGCCACTTGCCGATGTAACCGGTGCGATAACCCGCTTCCCGGTATACCTCGCCCAGCGTCGGCCCCTTCGGTTTCAGTTCGACGTCGTTGATGTAGACACCGTGTTCCAACGGGTATTGACCGGTGAGCAGGCTCGCGCGTGCCGGGCAGCAGACCGGGGCGCCGGAAATCGCGTTCTCGAAGTTGACCGATTCCGCGGCAAGGGCATCGATACGTGGGGTCCGGGCGTTCGGATCACCCGCATACCCCACCGATTGCGCGCGCCATTCGTCGGTGAGGATGATCAGTACGTTGGGTGTCCGCGGGCTCATGCAATTCCTTCCTTCAGGGTGTCCGCCGGCGAGGCCGGGGCGGGAGCCGCGTCCTCGGCCTTGCGCAGGCGAGGGATCCAGACCAGCCCGACGATGGTGGAAATGATGGCGCACACGAAGATCCCGGTGAACACCGTGCGCGGGGTCGTGGCGAGCATGGCGGGCACGACGAGTGCGAGCGTGGCCGCGATGACGCGGGTGAACGCCATGGTCATGCCCTGCGTCGTGCCGCGCAGCAGCGTCGGGATGAGTTCCTGCGCCCATACCTTGTAAAGCGGTTCACCGGCGAAGCTGCTGCCGAGTCCGAACAGGAAGACGACGAACAGTATCGTGACCTGGGAGGCGCCGAAGAACGCGAGTGGTGCCCAGCTCACCAGGATGATGACGGAGCCCACCGTGGCGAACACCCGGCGCCACCGGGTGTCGACGATGGCCATGAACAGCACGCTGGCCAGGAACGAGATCCCCAGCGCGATGAGTGCCAGCCGTGAGATCGTCTCGACTCCGCCGCCGGCGACCTTCGTCCACAGGTAACTCTGGTACTTGCCGTTGATACTCGCCCCGACGTTCCATAGCGCGTAAAAGATGCCGGTTCCCAGCACGGCGAACACGACCGGGCGCCGAAAGATCTGCCTGAGCTGCCCCCATCGCACGACGGACGGCGCGGTGGCTCCGGCGCCGTCGGCAGCGCGCCGGGCACTAAGCCATTCCTGCGATTCGGGGAGGCTGATGCGCAGCAGCAGCACGAGGACGGCGACGCCGACCAGACCCCAGAACACGATCCGCGCGCCGGTGACGCCGAGGTGCCCGACGAAGCTCACTACCAATTGCACGGACGCGATGCCGAGCACCCACTGCGCCTGGGAAAGACTCACCATCCGGCCCTTCCGCCTGCGCGGTGCGACCTCGTTGGCCAGCGCCAGCGCAACCGGGAGGTCCCCGCCGATTCCGAGCCCGGTGAGGATCGCGCCGGGGTAGAGCATCCATTTCGCTGTCGCGGAGGCGAGTACGGCGGCGCCGACCGCGAACACCAGCAGGGCCAGCGTCAGCACGCGGCGCCGGCCGAAGCGGTCGCCCAGGCGCCCGCCCAGCAGGGCGCCAACGGCGAACGAGAACTGCTGACACGCCAGCACCGCGCCGATGATCGCGGGGGTCAGCCCGAGTTCATGGGCGTAGAGCACGCTGATCGCGATCCCGGAACCGACAAGTGCTGCCGAATCCAGGTAGGACGCCATCCCGGCGAGGACCGCTGTGCGCCATGGACGTTGGGGCGGGGCTGGGGTGGGGATGGTCATCCGAACTCCTCGTCGAGCCTGAGATGTAGATCGATCTACACCTCTGGCATAATGTGTAGATCGGTCTACGATAGTGACCGCGGGGTACTCCGTTGTCAAGCTATGAGGGAGGCGCGGTGGGGGCGGGGCAGGCGGTGACGATGATGGACGTGGCGCGTGCGGCCGGGGTATCGCGAGCTGCGGTGTCGAAGGTTATCCGCGATGCTTACGGTGTCAGCCCAGAGATGCGAGCCAGGGTGGAGTCGGCCATCGCGCGCCTGGGCTACCGGCCGAGCGTGGCCGCACGGGCGATCCGCGGTTCGAGCTTCACCATCGGGTTCGAGTTGCATGAGATCGAAAACCCGGCGCTGAGCCGCATCCTGCATGGCACGGTGGCCGAAATCGAGGGTACGGGCTACCAGTTGGTCGTCGCTCCCGCGATGGCCGGGGTCGGCGAGAGCCCCCAGGCCATCAACGCCCTCGTCGACCTCCGGGTCGACGGACTCGTCGTGGTTGCCCCTCACGTCCCATCTGGGCTACTGGAGGAACTGGCGCTGAGGGTGCCGGTGGTTCTGCTGTCGCGCCACCACCATTCCGAAAACTACGACACAGTCACGGGCGACGATGCCGCTGGTGCCCGGCTCGTGATGCGGCACCTGATCTCCTTGGGCCACGACAGAATCGCCTACCTCACGCGGGGCGGCGAGGCCGCCGCGCGTGAATGCACGCCACCTACGGTGCGGCTCGAGGTGTACCTCCACGAGATGAAGGGTTCGGGGCGTGGCCGCCACATCGAGGTGGTGCGGGCCGACTCGGCGCTCGACGCTCGCAGGGTGACGAGTGAGCTGCTGGCGTCGGCGGCGCGGCCGACCGCGATCTTCGCCGCTAATGACGATCTCGCACTCGAAGCGCTGCATGTCGTGCAAGAGCGGGGACTGAGCGCGAGCGATCTCTCGGTCGTGGGCTACGACAATGTGCGTCTAGCCGGGCACCCGGGTGTTTCGCTCACCACAATCGACCAGTCCGGCGACGAACTGGGCCGGCGGGCTGTGCGCCTGCTCCTCGACCGGATCGGCGGCCGCACCGAGGCGAGACGCGAGATGACGACGCCACGGCTGATCGTCCGTAATTCCACTGGCCGCCCGCGGTCCGGGCAGCGGTAACGCGTCAGGTGCTGGCCCGTTGGATGACGGTGGCCCTCGCGGACGACGGGATGTTCCCGCCCTCGGCGCTGTCGTCGCTGAGGAACCGGTCGGTGAGCAGGGTGCCAGTCGCGCGGGCGTCGATGGACAGACTCGTCAGCGGCGGCGTGAGCGACCCGGCGAACGGGGTGTCGTCGACGCCGACGACGGCGATGGTATCCGGCACGGAGAGCCGGCGATCGTATGCGGCGGCGAGGACGATAGCGGCGACCGTGTCGTCGAACGCGCAGATCCCGGTTCGGCCGCCATCCGGCGGGCCGCCGAAGAGGCGTCCGGCCGCATCCGCCCGGTCGAGAGGAACGTGGAGGTGACCAGGGGCGGGCAGGCCGCGTTCGTCGCATGCGCGGGCCGCGCCGATCGCGCGAGACCGCGCGATGACCTGCCGCGGTGAGTCCTCGGGCGGGGCCGCGTAGACGAGCCGCGTGAAGCCGCGGTCGATCAGGTGGTGAGCCTGGACGGCGCCGATCTCCTCCTCCCAGGGGCGGCGGAAGGCCGGGTCCTCGCCCTGAGCCGAGGAGTACCAGCGCGGAACACCGGTCTCCTTGACCGCCTCGGTGACCTCGCGGGACAGGTGCGTCAGCGCGAGCACGCCGAACGGGCGGATCTCGCGGATCAGCGCGATCAGCGCCTCGTCAGAGACGAACTCGTGCGTCAGCGCGGTGTAGCCCGCGGTGGTGAACCGCTCACTGATGGCGGCGAGGAACGGTTCGGTGACGTATCCGGTGAGTGCCTTGTCGGTGATCACGAGGACAAGCCGGGAGTGTCCGCGCCGCAGCGACGCCGCGGCCGCGCTGGGCACGTACCCGAGTGCGGCCGCGGCGGCACGGACGCGGGCCCGGGTTTCCTCGGGGATTGTCTGCCCGGGCGCGTTGTTCAGAACGTAGCTGACCGTGGCGCGGGACACGCCGCTGCGTTCCGCGACGTCGACGACCGTCGGCCGGCGGCCGCGGCGGGGACTGCTCAGCTTTCCGGGGACGTCCATGGGGTCATTCTGGCGTATGACGCGGCCGTCGCGTCCGACTCGGCCTTCGGCAGGCGGCGGATCCAGAGCAGGCCGACGGCCGACGAGGCCGCGACGCACGAGGTGACCAGTGCGAACAGGGCGGTCGGGTTCCTCGTCGCCAGTGCTGGGATGAAAATCGCCACGACCGCCGCGATCACGCGGGCCACCGCGATGGTCGTGCCCTGGGCCGTTGCGCGTAGGAGTGTGGGGTAGAGCTCCTGCGACCACACCTTGTAGAGCGCTTCGCCGGCGAACGCGGCGCCCATGCTGAAGCCGTAGGTCATCACCAGGAGGGTCCACAGGTGCGGCCCGAACACCAGCGGCGTGCCGAACGCGACGACCTGCACGACAGCGCCAAAGACGAACCACGGGTACCTGCGACGGGTGTCGACCGCGCGCATGAAAAGCCATCCGCAGAGCAACCCGATCGGGATGTTGACCAGCTTGAACAGGCCCGTGGCTTGCACGCTGACGTCCGCCAGCCGTACGAACAGGAACGTCGAGAACTGCCCGATGGTGTTCGACGCGATGACCCAGACCGTGTAGAACAGCGCGGTCGCGGCGACGGCGAGAACGAACGGCGGGCGAAGCAGGCGCCGCAACGACTCCAGATCGATCCGTTCGCCGTCCCGGTTTGCGTGCCGGGCAGCGGTTTTCGCCGCCGTCCACTCCGGTGACTCCGGCATGGTCATCCGGAGTACGAGCACGACCAGCGCCACTACGGTGATCAGGCCGAACATGATGCGCCCGCCGTCCGCGCCGAGGCCGCCCACCGCGGCACTCATTCCGGTGGACCCGTAGATGCCGATGAGCCACAGGATCGCGGAGAACGCGACGAACTTGCCCTGGCGGCCCTCGGGTGCCTCCTCGGCGATCAACGCCAGGGAGACCGGCAGGTCGGCGCCGATGGCGAACCCGGCGACGACAACGCCGGCGAAGAGCATTGCCGAGTTCACCGCGAGAGCGAGGACGGCGGTGGCGGCGACGAGGCCGAGCAGCGTCACCGTGTAGACCCGCCGCCGGCCGAACCGGTCGCCGAGCCGGCCGCCCAGCAGCGCGCCGATCGCGAAGGCGAAGGTGAGCAGCGAGGACAGAAGACCGAGCTCGACGTCGCTGATGCCGAGTGCCGGCCGGTACAGCACGAGCGCGATGCCCGCCGTAACGAGCACCGCGGCGTCCAGGTAGGACGCCATCCCCGCTAGCACGGCCGTCTTCCAGGGGTTGTGAGCAGGTCGGTTCATGGCAGCTCCACACTGAGGCACTTGCACGTTTAAGTGAGGTTTCTATACGGTGCTGCACAGCCAGTCAA
The DNA here is from genome assembly GCF_014697215.1 of Saccharopolyspora pogona. Lineage (GTDB taxonomy): Bacteria > Actinomycetota > Actinomycetes > Mycobacteriales > Pseudonocardiaceae > Saccharopolyspora > Saccharopolyspora hattusasensis. Next base: position 2,032,707 of record NZ_CP031142.1, on the reverse strand, counting down.
GGGAGGAGGCACTGTGACCGGATTCGTCTCGCACACGTGGCGAGGTGTGTGGATCGGCGCTCCGGGAGGCGTGACACCGGGCTTTCACCGCGTGCTGTTCCGGCGCACGCTGACCCTGCCCGCGGTGCCGGCCGCGGTACCGGCGCGGATCTCCGCCGACTCCCGGTACCGCCTGTTCGTCAACGGGGCCGCCGTGGGCCAGGGGCCGCAGCGGTCGCAACCACACCGGATCCGGTTCGACGAGCGGGACCTCGCGCCGCTCCTGCGCGCGGGCACCAACGTGCTCGCGGCCCTGGTCACCTTCTTCGGTGAGTCGAACGCGATCTGGCAGGCCGCGGTGCCCAGCGGGCGCCTGGGTTCGACGGGCGCGTTGCTGTTCGAAGCTGACTTCGAGGACCACGTTCTGGTGTCCGATCCGGCGTGGCGCACCCACCGCAGCGACGCGTGGACGGCGTTGCGCGGCGGCCGTCTCGACGGCGTGCCGGCGGAACGTCTCGACGCACGCCTCCTGGACACGGACTGGGCGTCACCGGACTATGACGACTCCGGATGGAACAATGCCGTTCCGGTCACGGCGGAGTACCGGGGTGGCCAAGGCCGGGCGCTGCCGCCCGTCGCGCCGTTCGGGCTTCCCCTGCCGCGGACACTGCCGGTGTTGGAAGAAACACGGCGAGAACCGGAATCGGTGCGGGCCGGAATCGTCACGACGAGTCCGGCGTGCGAGGAGCTTCACCCGTGGCAGGTGGCACGGTCGGCCGTGGCGGAGCGGCCGTGCGGCATGCGGGTGCCGGATGGGGGCGCTCAGGTTGTATCAGTGGACTTCGGCCGGGTGGTGGCTGGGCACTTCGAGTTCGAACTGGACGCCCCCGAGGGCACCGTGGTGGACATCGGGTTCAACGAGCGGGAACCCGGTGTCACCGACGAGCTCGCGCCGGTGGCGGGGGTGCGTTACATCGCGCGCGGCACGGTCGACCGGTTCACGGCCCAGGAAGCGGCCGGGATGCGGTCGGCGGTTCTGGTGATCACCCCGCCGGTGAGCGCAAGGGTATCGGTGCGGGACATCGGTCTGGTCGAAACGATCCAGCCCTGGGGGGACGGTGCCACGTTCCGGTCCGGTGATGCCGAGCTCGATGCCTTGTACCACGCGGGAATCCGCACGGTGCGAGTGAACACGACAGACGCGCTGACCGACTGCCCGACACGTGAGCAGCGGGCATGGACCGGGGACGGGGTGGTCCACCAGTCGGTGCACCTGGCCGCGAACACGGACTGGTCGGCCGCCCGGGCATACGTCGAGTTGGCGAACAGCCCACGGCCGGACGGCCTGCTGCCGATGGCCGTCGCCGGTGACTTCGAGGCCGGAGGGGCGACCACGATCCCGTCCTGGTCGCTGCACTGGATCCACGGCGTGCGCGAGCTGCACGCACACCTCGGCCCGGTTTCCGAGGTCGTCGACGCTCTTTCGACAGCGCAACGGGTCCTCGCGTGGTTCCTGCCCTTCCTATCGGACAGGGGAACCCTCGACGACGTTCCTGAATGGAATCTCGTCGACTGGTCGTCCGTCGTCACGACGGGCCGGACGGCTGCGGTCACAGGTTTGTGGGTGCGGGCGTTGCGAGAGTTCGCCGAAGTGTCCCGCGCGTTCGGGAACAATGGAGCAGCGGAGTGGGCGTTCGCACACGCGAGTCGTGCTCGCGCCGGTTTCGAGGAGTTCTGGGACGAACAGCGCGGGGTCTATGTGGACAGTATCGTCGGCGAGAGGCGTCTTCCCGCTGTCTCGCAGGCGACGAACGCGATCGCGATCGCGGCCCGCATCGCACCCCGGGAGCGGTGGGACGGCATCGTCGCGCGGATCACAGACCCCCGGCGACTCGTCCGCCGCAGCTGGCTGGGTGGCGCCGGGGGAGGAGTTGATCTGTCCAAGTGGGAGCGGGTCTCGTCCGGCGAGCTCATCCTTGACTGGGACGTGGAGCGCGAGATCGTGCGCGCGGAGCCGTTCCTGTCCTACGTCGTGCACGACGCGCTCGCGGCCGCGGGCCGGGTCGATCTGATCGTGAACGCGCTGCGTGACTGGACTTCCTTCCTGCGTAACGGCAACGACACCTTCGGCGAGACCTGGGGATGGGGTTCGCCCTGCCATGGCTGGAGCAGCACGCCCACCCGGGACCTCGTCCGGTACGTACTGGGCGTCCGTCCCGGCTCAGCCGGCTTCCACACCGCGATCATCGCACCCCGGCCACACGGGATCCGCGAGCTGTCCGGTGCCGTACCGACCGGCCACGGTCTGATCGAGGTCGACATCAGGGGAGCGGACATCGCCGTGCGCTCACCCGTCCCGTTCCGCTTCGACCCGCCCGGTGGGGGCAGCGCGTACCTGCCAGCGGGACAGCACACGCTCTCCGCGGGGTAATGCCGTGCCTTCGGCCCACGCGTGCGGAGGGATAATCGCGCGGGGATTCCGCACATCGTCGCGGGCCGCGTCCATAACGTGACCGCACCATCTTGCCTTGACACCTCGGTGCCCGGCCGTCACCATCGTAGACCGATCTACACAGTCTTCGATCCGCACGACGGGCTTGACGAGGAGCACCGACCAAGACCCCACCCGGTAGATCCGGAGGCTCGCATTACCGAGAGGACGTCAGTCATGAGTCAGTGCTGCCCGCCATCACGGAGCGGCATCGGTTCGGTCGCTGGCGTCCAGCGGATCCGATCGGCAGCCACGGACGACATGGTCGTGCTGCCCGGCGGTACCTTCCGGATGGGTTCGGAGGACAAGGACGGTTTCCCCGAGGACGGCGAAGGCCCGGTGCGCCAGGTGACGGTGGCGTCGTTCGCGATCGACCGGTACTGCGTGTCCAACGCCCGGTTCGTCGAGTTCGTCGAGGCGACGGGCTACCGCACCGAGGCCGAGAACTTCGGCTGGACGTATGTGTTCGCCAAGTTCCTGCCGGCCGAGATCCGCAAGGTCTCCCCGAGACCGCGGCAGACGCCGTGGTGGTGCGGCGTCGCGGGCGCGTCCTGGCGGCACCCAGAAGGCCCGGACAGCTCGGTGGAGTACTGGTGGGACCACCCGGTCGTTCACGTTTCGTGGCACGACGCGACGGCCTACTGCGCGTGGGCGGGTCGGCGGCTGCCAACCGAGGCGGAGTGGGAATACGCCGCACGCGGCGGGCTGGACCAGGCTCGCTTCCCATGGGGTGACGAGCTGACCCCGGGCGGCCGGCACCGGTGCAACATCTGGCAGGGCCGGTTCCCGGTGCGTGATACGGCCGAGGACGGCTACGCGGGCACCGCGCCGGTCGACGCGTACGAGGCGAATGGGTACGGGCTGTACAACGTGTCCGGCAACGTCTGGGAATGGTGCGCGGACTGGTTCGACTCCGCCCAGGCCAACCGCGCGATGCGGGGCGGGTCCTACCTGTGCCACGACTCCTACTGCAACCGCTACCGGGTCGCCGCCCGCACGGCCAACAGCCCGGACAGCTCCAGCGGCAACCTCGGCTTCCGCACCGCCGCAGACTTGGCGGAGCACGCGTGACGGCGGGTTCCGATTGCTGGCCCAGACCACTCGGCCGTGTTTCAAGGCGGCGGAGCCGCTTGTTGTCCCAAGCTAACGCGTGTATTTCATCAACACGCCGGCGTGGGTGGCGGGCTCGTCAGGAGGCGGGGTGCGTCGACGCGCGTACGACGAGTTCGGGGGTAAAGATCACCTGCTGGTGCACGTGGTCCGGGTCGGCCGCCTCCTGCAGCAGGAGTTCCGCCGCGGTACGGCCGAGCTGGCGGCGGGGCTGGCGGACCGAGGTGAGCGGCACGGTGGCCGCGGCGGCGAAGTCGATGTCGTCGTAGCCGACGATCGCCAGGTCCTCCGGCACCCGCAGGTGCAGGCTCACGCACGTCTGCAGCAAGCCGAGGGCGAGCAGGTCGTTGACGCAGAAGGCCGCACTCGGCCGGGTCGACGACGGCAGCCCGGCAAGGCGCTCGCCGGCGTTGCGGCCGTCCGCGACGGTGAGGTTCGCCGTCGTGAGGTCGACGAGGTTCTCCGGCGAAAGGCCCGCGTTTCGCAGTGCGCGCAGGGCGCCTTCGCGGCGATCGCGCACCTGGCCGAGCGTGGCCGGGCTGCTGATGAAGGCGATGCGCTCATGGCCCATCTCGATCAGGTGCTGGACCGCGATCTGCCCACCGTGCACGTCGTCCACCGCGACGGAACAGTGGGTGGCCGCGTCCCGGGTGCGGTCGACGATCACCACGGGCGTTCCGCGCAGCGCGGTCTCGTCGAGTGTCGTCGCGTCCGGATCCACCGGCGTCACCAGGATGCCTTGCACGCGTTGCTGTTCCAGCCTGCTCAGATAGGCGCTTTCCCGCTCGGCGCGATTGTCGCTGTTGCACAGGAACAGTGACAGGTTGCTCTCCTCCGCGGCGTCCTCCATCCCGGCGGCGACGTCGGTGAAGAAAGGGTTGCGGCCGTCGAGCATCACGTAGGCCAGCACCCGGCTGCGCCCGGCACGCAGCTGCCGGGCCGACTCGTTGCGGACGAACCGCAGCTCGGCCATCGCTGCCTCCACTTTGGCCCGGGTGCGCGGGCTGACCCGGTCGGGCCGGTTGAGCACGTTCGACACGGTGCCGAGCGACACGCCGGCGGCGGCCGCCACGTCCTTGATGCCCGCGGCGCGGACCTCGGCCGGGCCGGTCTCGTTGGAACCTTGGACCGTCATGGGGTCGCCTCCGTTGAAACGTAACAGCGGGGTGGATGCTAGCAGCAATCCGCGATTGTGGATGGGTGAACCCTGTTGGCCTGGCGGTCTTCCCATTCATTGACATCGTGATCCGGTGCATAGTAGCGTCGCGGCGTCAGGGTTTGTGAAACCTTTCATTTCGGAGGTCGCGATGCGGAGGCAGGACCTAGAACGGGTGAAGCGTGACCGGATGGCCCGCACCGAGGTCAACGCCCACCGGCAGGCGGAGATGGCGGAACCCTTACGTGCCTGGCCGGACGCGGACTCGACGAGGGGTTCCTGTTTCTCACCGAGGTACTAAACCTGGACCCCGCGAACGAAGGAAAGTGATCGTGTTGACCGATCTGACGGCGGTGAAGCAAGCCCTGCGGGCGCAGCGGATCGAGACCCCTTCGTGGGGATATGCCAACTCCGGCACCCGGTTCAAAGTGTTCCCCCAGCCCGGGGTTCCGCGCAATCCGGAGGAGAAGATCGCGGACGCGGCGACGGTGCACCGGTTCACCGGTGCGGCGCCGAGCGTCGCGCTGCACATCCCGTGGGACCAGGTCGACGACTTCGGCGCGCTGACCCGCTACGCCGAGGACCTCGGCGTGAAGATCGGCGCCATCAACACCAACGTGTTCCAGGACGAGGACTACAAGCTCGGCTCGGTTACCAACCCCGACCCCGGTGTGCGCCGCAAATCGATCGATCACCTGCTCGAGGCCGTGTCCATTATGGATGCCACCGGGTCGCGCGACCTGAAGCTGTGGTTCTCCGACGGGCTCAACTACCCCGGCCAGGACGACCTGCGCGACCGCCAGAACCGGCTCGCCGAGGCGCTGCGCGAGGCCTACGACCGGCTCGGTGACGACCAGCGGCTGCTACTGGAGTACAAGCTGTTCGAGCCCGCGTTCTACGCTACCGACATCCCGGACTGGGGCACCGCCTACGCGCACTGCCTCGAGCTCGGCCCGAAGGCGACGGTGTGCATCGACACCGGGCACCACGCGCCGGGCACGAACATCGAGTTCATCGTCGCGTTCCTGCTGCGCGCCGGGAAGCTGGGCGCGTTCGACTTCAACTCGCGCTTCTACGCCGACGATGACCTGATGGCCGGCGCGGCGGACCCGTTCCAGCTGTTCCGGATCATGTACGAGATCGTCCGCGGCGACGCGCTGGACCCGGCGTATGGCATCAACTTCATGCTCGACCAGTGCCACAACATCGAAGCGAAGATCCCGGCGATCATCCGGTCGGTGATGAACGTGCAGGAGGCCACGGCCAAGGCGTTGCTCGTCGACTCCGGCGCGCTGCGCGCGGCCCAGCGCGAGGGGAAGGTACTGGAGGCCAACGCGATCCTGATGGACGCCTACAACACCGACGTCCGGCCGATCCTGGCCGAGCTGCGCACCGAGGCCGGGCTCGACCCGGACCCGGTGGCCGCGTACCACCGTAGTGGTTACCAGCAGAAGATCGAGGCCGAGCGGGCCGGCGGCCAGCAGGCCGGATGGGGAGCTTAGAAACCATGACCGTGCCGGAAGAACTCGTCGCCCGCAGCAACGCGCTCGGCGCCGATCCGCGCAATACCAACTACGCCGGGGGCAACACCTCGGCCAAGGGCGAGGTGCTCGACCCGGTCACCGCGAAGCCCACGCAACTGATGTGGGTCAAGGGATCCGGCGGCGACCTCGGCACCCTGACCACGGCCGGGCTGGCCACGCTCCGGCTCGACCGGCTACGCGCTCTCGTCGACGTCTATCCCGGCATCGAGCGTGAGGACGAGATGGTCGCCGCGTTCGACTACTGCCTCCACGGGCGCGGCGGCGCGGCGCCGTCCATCGACACCGCGATGCACGGCCTGGTCGACGCCACCCATGTCGACCACCTGCACCCCGACTCCGGCATCGCGCTTGCCACGGCCGCCGACGGTGCCGCGTTGACCAGGGAATGCTTCGGCGACCGCGTCGCGTGGGTCGACTGGCGCCGGCCGGGATTCCAGCTGGGACTCGACATCGCCGCGGTGACGAATGCCAACCCGCAGGTGATCGGTGTGATCCTTGGCGGGCACGGCATCACCGCGTGGGGCGCCACTTCCGAGGAATGCCGGCGCAATTCGCTCGAGATCATCCGTACTGCCGAGAAGTTCCTGGCTGAGCGCGGGGCAGCCGAGCCCTTCGGTGCCGTCGTGCCCGGGTTCGAACCGCTGCCCGATGCGGTGCGTCACGCGCGAGCCGCCGCGCTCGCACCGGTGATCCGCGGGCTGGCGTCGACCGACCAGCGTCAGGTCGGGCACTACACCGACAGCGAGGTCGTGCTCGACTTCCTCGCCCGGGAAAAGCTCGCCCCGCTGGCCGCACTGGGGACCTCGTGCCCGGATCACTTCCTGCGTACCAAGGTCCGCCCGCTGGTCGTCGACCTGCCCGCGACGGCGCCGGTCGAGGACATCGTGGCGCGGCTGAAGGAACTGCACGCTGATTACCGGGCCGAGTACGCCGCCTACTACAGGCGGCACGCCACCACGGACAGCCCCGCGATGCGCGGCGCGGATCCGGCGATCGTGCTCGTGCCGGGCATCGGGATGTTCTCCTACGGCAAGGACAAGCAGACCGCGCGCGTCGCGGGCGAGTTCTACGTCAATGCGATCAACGTGATGCGCGGCGCCGAGGCGGTGTCCACCTACGCCCCGATCGCGGAGAGCGAGAAGTTCCGGATCGAGTACTGGGCGCTGGAAGAGGCGAAGCTGCAGCGGATGCCGAAGCCCAAGCCGCTGGCCGGGCGAATCGCGCTCGTCACCGGTGCCGGGTCGGGCATCGGCAAGGCCATCGCCGAACGGCTCGCCGCCGAGGGTGCCTGCATCGCGATCGCCGACCTCGACGCCGACGCGGCCGCATTGGTTGCGCAAGGGATCGGGAACACCGACAAAGCCATCCCGGTCAACGCGAACGTCACCGACGCTGATGCCGTCGCGGCCGCGGTGGACGCCACGGTGCTCGCGTTCGGCGGGATCGACCTCGTGGTCAACAACGCGGGCCTGTCCATCTCGAAGCCGCTCCTGGAGACCACCGAGAAGGATTGGGACCTGCAGCACGACGTGATGGCCAAAGGCTCGTTCCTGGTGTCACGGGCCGCGGCGAAGGCGATGATCGCGCAGGGTATCGGTGGCGACATCGTCTACATCTCCTCGAAGAACGCGGTGTTCGCCGGTCCCAACAACGTCGCCTACGGCGCCGCGAAGGCCGACCAGGCTCACCAGGTGCGACTGCTCGCGGCCGAACTGGGCGGGCACGGCATCCGCGTCAACGGCGTCAACCCCGACGGTGTGGTCCGGGGGTCTGGCATCTTCGCCGGCGGCTGGGGTGCGCAGCGCGCCGCGGTCTACGGCGTGCCCGAGGAGGAGCTGGGTGCGTTCTACGCAAAGCGCACGATCCTCAAGCGCGAGGTCCTGCCCGAGCACGTGGCAGCCGCGGTGTTCGCGCTCACCGGTGGCGACCTGACCCACACCACCGGCCTGCACGTGCCCGTCGACGCCGGTGTCGCCGCCGCATTCCTTCGCTGAGGACGGAGAAACGATGGGGCCCGAACTGACCCTGGTGAAATTGTGATGCGGCTGGCGGCGGTCGATCTCGGCGCGTCGAGCGGCCGGGTCATGGCCGGTTCGATCGGTCCGGAACACCTTGCGCTCGAAGAGATCCGGCGCTTTCCCAACAGCGGCGTACGCGCGGGCTCGACCCTGTACTGGGATGTGCTCGGAATCTACCGGGAGATGCTCACCGGGATCGCCGAAGCGGGACCCGTCGAAGGTGTCGGGATCGACTCGTGGGCCGTCGACTACGGGCTGCTGGACTCCTCGGGCGCGCTGCTGGGCAACCCTGTGCACTACCGCGACGACCGCACCGACGGGGTGCCGGAGCGGGTGGCCGAGACTGTCCCGGAGCGGGAGCTGTACGACATCACCGGCCTGCAGCAGTTGCCATTCAACACACTGTACCAACTGGTGTCGGAAGGGGACCGCCTCCGCGCCGCGGAGACGATGCTGCTGATCCCGGACCTGCTGGGCTACTGGCTGACCGGGCGGATCGGTGCGGAACGCACCAATGCCTCGACCACCCAGCTGTACGACGTGCGGTCGAGGACCTGGGCGACCGGGCTCGCCGCGCGGGTCGGTATCCCGTCGCGGCTGCTGCCGCCACTGCGGGACCCCGGGGAACAGATCGGCAGCCTGCTGCCGGACCTGGCCGCCGAACTGGCGCTGCCGCAGTTACCCGTGGTCGCGGTCGGTTCGCACGACACGGCCTCGGCCGTGGTCGCGGTGCCGGCCGAACCAGGCTCGACCTTCGCCTATATCTCCTCGGGTACCTGGTCCTTGGTCGGCCTCGAACTTGACCAGCCGGAGCTGGGCGAGGCCGCGCTCGCCGCGAACTTCACGAACGAAGGCGGCGTCGACGGCAAGATCCGCTTCCTGCGCAACGTGATGGGCCTGTGGGTACTCCAGGAGACACTACGAACGTGGACCGCCCGCGGGCGGCAGCTGGCCCTCCCCGACCTGCTCGCCAAGGCCGCGGACGCGCCACCCCTGGCCGCCGTGGTCGACATCGACGCGCCCGCGTTCCTCGCCCCCGGAGACATGCCCGCGCGGATCGAGCAGGCCTGCCGCGAGACCGGACAGCGCCCACCGGAAAGCCCCGGCGAATTCGTCCGGTGCATTGTGGACAGTCTCGCCCTGGCGTACCGCCGCACCGTGCGGCAGGGCGCGGCCCTGGCGGGCAAGACCGTCGATGTGGTGCACGTGGTCGGTGGCGGCGCCCGCAACGAGCTGCTGTGCCAGCTGACTGCGGACGCCTGCGAGGTGCCGGTGCTGGCCGGTCCCATCGAGGCCGCCGCGCTGGGCAATGTGCTCGTCCAGGCGCGCGCGCTCGGCGCGGAGCTGCCGGACCTGGCCGTTATGCGCGCCCTCGTACGGCGGACACAGCCCCTGCGGAGGTACGTTCCCACCGGTGGCGATTGGGCCGCCGCCGAAGAGCGGCTGAACGAGACGAGGTCGATAGCTTGAAGGTCGCCGTGATGGTCACCTGCATCAACGACTCACTGTTCCCGGACACCGGCAAGTCGGTGTTCCGGCTGCTGCGGCGGCTCGGCGTGGCAGCGGACTTCCCGGCGGCGCAGACCTGTTGCGCGTGACCTTGCTGGGCGGGCCGCCGTCCCGGGAGACTGTCCGGTTAGGAGGGGAAGCAGCGGTCGAAGGCGAGCAGGAGTCGTGGTGAGCCGCGCAGTTTGATGCGGCCACGTAGGAGCGCCCACGGCAACCATGCCTCCTTGGCCAGGAAACGCAGCCAGGTGCGTGCGTCGGCGGTGATGGCGAGGTCCGGTTCGCCGTGGTGTCCTTCGGCGATGTCGAGTTCGCGGTCGTGGATGGTGACGGTGATCTGGCGGGACTCGGTGCCGGTGAAGGCGAAGTGGTAGGTGGCGGACAGCCCTCGGGCCTGCTCTCGCTGGAATAGCAGCGGGAGCCCGCCTACAAGGGTGTCGATGCTGGTTGCGCGCAGTCCCCGCCCGACTGGTTTTGTGCGCTTGTGTGGGAACCGGCGGGAGACGTGCTGTTCGGCGTCGGAACCGGGGACGACGTAGACGGTTTCTTGTTTGTTCTGGAGCGGGCGGACAACCTCGGCCAGGTGTGTCTTGCGGTCGTCCAGGTACGGCCCGATGACGTCCTCTCCGGCTGGGCAGACCGACATGCAGTAGGCGGCCTTGTAGTTGGCGCCGAAGGACAGGCTTTGCCACATGGACGCGGTCTCGTTGTCGCCGACCCGCGAACGGTAGTCGGCGGCGTTTCGACTGTCCGCAACTCCTTCTACCCAGTCGCCGAAGCCGCCCATGAACTCGCGGTAGTTGTGCGTGTAGCAGGCAGAGAAGTCGAAGTGGCCGTCCGAAGAGATCGCCCCGGTCGGGCAGCCGGCCACGCACAGCTTGCATTCCAGGCACGGGTTGAAGTTGATCGGCCGGGAGTAGTCGCTGATTTCCGTGTCGATCACCACGGTGCTGAGGAGGACGAAGTTGCCGAACTGGGGATGGATGACGTTGCGGTGGATGCCCATCTGGCCCAGCCCGGCTGCCACGGCGACCGGCTTGTGCGCCACGACCCACGTTTTACCCGGGAAGTGGTCCATTTCCATCGGGAAACCCACCGCGGGGTTGAGGGCGCGGACCCCGATTGCTTCCAGCTCGGTGACCACTCGCCGGGCCACGTCGTTGGTGTCGTCGTTGCCGTGGTGGAACTCTCCAGGTTGGCCACCGAGCGGGCCGGGCTGCGGATGTTCTCCCGGTTGAGCCGGCACACCAAGCTGATCAGTGCCCGGGCGCCGGGCAGCGCCGCCTCCAGGTCGGCGCGCTGGTCGGCGATCTCCGGCCGGTCGATCTCGACGAAGCCGACGTCGTCCGCACCCGCTTCGAGGCACAGCTCCCGCAGCCATGCCGCATCCAGCGGCCCCGCCGGCCGAGCCGTGGCACGCTCGCGGACCCGGACAACGGTGGGATGGTCGTCGAGCTTGTTCCGTTTGGCCATCGGGCATCACCTCGCCGACACGGCAAGTTTCATGAAGCAACTCTCATCCTAGCGTTGAGGGTTTCGTGAAGCAACCAAGGGTTTGTCGAGAGCCCGAGGAATGTTTCAGATGTCAGGCCGGGGAGTCGGTCAGCGCCGGGCCGGGAAGCATCTGGACGGCTTCCGGTCCGAGTGCTTGCCCGCATTCGGCACACACGAGCTGCTCGCGCACATCGCCCCCGCACCCCGCGTGGGTGGCGATCCGCGGCGGGCCGTCCGGACCTGCGGCGTGCCGATCACCCCAGTGCATCAGCGCGAGCACAGTGGTGACCAGGTCCGCCGCCTTGCCGGTCGGCCGGTACTCGTAGCGGGCCGGGCGCTGCTGATAACACACCCGCTCCAGCAACCCATCCGCGACGAGCTTGGAGAGGCGGTCGGTGAGCACGTTGCGGGCGATACCGAGGCTGTCCTGGAATTCCTCGAACCGGCGCAGGCCGAGCAACGCATCACGAACGATCAGCAACGTCCAGCGCTCGCCCACGATCTCCAGCGTCCGCGCGATGGAGCACAGCTGATCGTCGTAGGTGCGGCCCAGCATGCCCCCAACCTAGCACGTTGCATCAAGCAACTACGAAGTTCGCGGCGCGCGGTCGACCACTGAGCCGAAAGGACTCAGGCCGATCATCCGGATGTGTGGCGACAGCCGACATGGGTGGATCCATGGGGCCTCTCCATGCTGGCTTCATCAAGGTAGAGTCAGACTCTGTCTATAGTTAGCCATAGTCAGATTGGCCCGCCATGCGGCCTCCGGCCGCATGGCGGGCGTGCCTGATCGATCATGGCCACGAATGTGAGGTGCGATGACCGCCAGCGTCGGCACACTGTCCCGAACCGGAGGGCGGCCAGCTGTGGTGCTGCTGGTCGTCTCGGCGGCGGTCTTCTTGGCTACCCTGGATCTGTTCATCGTCAACATCGCGTTCCCGGTCATCCGGTTGGCCTTTTCACACAGCGATCTGGCCACGATGTCCTGGATCCTCAACGGCTACACCGTCGCGTTCGCAGCCCTGCTCGCGCCGGCGGGAGGACTGGCCGACCGGTACGGCCACCGACTCGTCTTCCTGACCGGTGTCGCGGTGTTCACCGTCGGCTCCGCCGCCTGCGCGTTCGCTCCGTCGATCCCGTTGCTTGTGGCTTTCCGCGTGCTCCAGGCCGTCGGCGCGGCGCTGGTGATGCCGACCTCGCTGGCCCTCTTGCTGGCCGCGTTCCCGCCCGCCCGGCGCGCGATGGCGGTGAGCACCTGGGCCGCGGTCGGTGGGGTGGCCGCCGCGTTGGGGCCCCCGTTGGGCGGCTTGCTGGTGCAGCTGTCTTGGCGCTGGGTGTTCCTCGTCAACGTGCCGGTCGGGGTGCTGGCCCTGGTTTCCGGTGCCCGAGTGCTGCGGGAGAGCCGGGAAGCCGGTTCCGGGATGCCGGATCTGGTCGGCGCGGTCGGGTTGGCCGCGGGTGTCGGTGCACTGGCGTGGGCACTGGTTTCAGCACCGGACCACGGATGGGACGGCCAGCCCGTGTTGATCGGGTTCGTGGTAGCTGTGATCGGCCTGCTCGCGGTGGTGCTGCGGTCGATTCGGCATCCCGTGCCGCTGCTGGACCTGCCATCGCTGCGCCTGCCGACGCTGTGGCTGAGCTGCCTGGCGATGCTGCTGTTCACCACGGCCTTCGGTAGCATGTTGTTCGGCAACGTCCTGTTCCTGACCGGGCTGTGGCATCAATCGGTGATTATCGCCGGGCTTTCGCTCTCGCCCGGGCCGTTGATGGTCGTGGTGGTGTCGCTGACCATCGGCGGCCGACTGGTCGCTCGGCTGGGGCCTGGCGCGGTGGCCGCGCTCGGGGGCCTGTTGTTCGCGACCGGCGCGGCGATCTGGCTGTGGCGGCTCGGCCCAACGCCGGACTACGTCGGTGCATTGCTGCCTGGACAGCTGTTCACCGGTGCGGGAGTCGGACTGGTCATGCCCAGTCTGTCCGGTGTGGTGGGCTTGGTGCTGCCGCCGGAGAAGTGGGGTGTCGGCTCCTCGATGATCAACACCGCGCGGCAGATCGGAACGGTGCTCGGTACCGCGGTGCTGGTCGTGATTTACGGTCCGACGCCCGGGCTCGACGCGTTTCAGGACGGCTGGATCTTCCTCGGCGCCGCTGCCCTGGCCACCGCGCTGACCGGATGCGCGATCGCGGCGCGCCGGAACTCCGCCGACGCCTATGTGCCGCCTGCGGCCGTGGCGGAGGCCTGACCAGCCGCGCGGCGCCACGTCGCTCGCCGAGGCTGGCTATACAGCAGGAAAGTCAGCGGTAGTCTGAGGACATGGCGATGAAGTTGGATGGCCCGCTCGCGGACCGCGATGCGTGGCGGGCCACACGCTGCTCGGTCGACCTCGCGTTGACGGTCGTCGGCACGCGGTCGGCCATGTTGTTGTTGCGCGAGGCCTTCTACGGCACGACCCGATTTCATGACTTCACCAGCCGAATCGGCATCACCGACGCGAACGCGGCCGACCGGCTCAAGGACCTCGTCGACATCGGTGTGTTCGAGAAGCGGCCATACCGCGAAGAAGGCCAGCGAACCCGCTATGAATACCTCCTCACCGACATGGGACGGGCGCTGCTGCCCGCAGTGCTGGCGTTGATGCAATGGGGCGACACATACCTGCAGGGCGACGGAGGGCCGCTACGAGTGGTCGAGGACAGCACCGGAGCACCCGTGCACGTCCACGTTTGCACCACGGACGGTTCCAAAGTGTCCCTCGACGAGCTGCGCGTCCGGCGGCCTCGGAAGGCCCGTCGCCGAGGCGCCAGCGAGTAACCGACCTCGCCTGTCATGAGGGGCGGGGCGTCCAAACGCTCGATGTACTCCGCCCTGCGGAGTCTGACCCAGGGTCCTGTCCACGTAGTTCTCGTTTCAGGCGTCCACTTCAGCCGGCCAGCCGGTTGTACTTGCGGATTTGGGTGGAGAAGATCCGGGAGGGAGCGATGCGTCGCAGCGTGCTGATGCGTCCGGCCAGCGGGCCACTGGTGTACCGCTGCTTTGGCTTCGGGTCCGTCGCCGCGGCCACGATCGCCTTGGCGACGGTGGTGGGGGCGTCGCCGTCTCTGACCGCCGTTGCGATCACCTGATCGGCGATGCGTCGCTGCTTCTCGTATGCCTGCAGGGGCGTGTCGGGTCGCGTGCTGTTCGCCTCGAACCCGGTGTTGGTCCCGCCGGGCTCGACGAGGAGGACCCGCACGCCGTGTTCCCGGACCTCGTGGTCCAAGGACTCGGAGTATCCCTCGACCGCGTGCTTGGACGCGGCATAGGCAGCCAGGTACGGTGCCGGGATGAGCCCGAAGATTGACGAGAGGTTGATGATGCGTCCCTCGCCCCGGGATCGCATGTGCGGCAGAACCGCCTTCGTCATGCGCATGACGCCGAAGACGTTGATATCGAAAACGCCTTGCGCCTGAGCGACGGAGTTTTCCTCGGCCGCACCCGTCAAGCCGATACCGGCGTTGTTGACCAGGACGTCAATCCGCCCGAACCGATCGACCACCTGCCGGACCGCGGCAGTGACCGACGCGTCACTGGCCACGTCGAGGTCGAAGAACGTCACATCGTCGAGCGGGGCCGCGCGCGAGGTGTCGCGGCTTGTGCCGGCCACGTCGAAACCCGCTTCGACCAGCGCGAGCGCGGACGCCTTTCCGATGCCGGATGACGCACCCGTCACGAGTGCCACCGGCCGAGCTGTCGTCATCAGGGACTCCCGAAATCATTGTGAAACCGATCGGTTTCCCGCCCGGCGTAAACCGATCGGTTTTCGTTCGCAAGCTCAAGCATGGAACTGATTCCGGGCCGCCTCACCGGCAATCACCGAGCCTGCTCGACACGGCGATGCGTCAGCGCATGCCTGCCGCATCGAGCAGGGTGACCACAGTGGGCGCGATGAACCCGGTGAGGTTCTCGGCTCCGATGCCCGCGCGGGCACTCGCGCCGTCGAAGACCAGACTGAGCTGCCGGGCCAGCAGGTCGGGATCGCTCGCCCCACCCTGTTCGGCCTCGGCACGGAAAAAGGCTGTCAGGTTTGCCTTGATCCGGTGTGCCACCTGGCTCGCAGGGTGGTTCTGATCTTTGAGCTCGATCTGCACAGCCAGGTACGGACAGCCTCGGAACTCGGGTGCACCCGCCTGCGACTCCACCTGCTCGAAGACGTGCAGGATCCGCTCGCGGGGTGAACGGCCATCGCCCGCCGCAGGCAGGAGCCTCGCCACGTAGGCAGAGGTACGCTGCTCCAGGCTGGCTGCCAACAGTTCGTCCTTGCTCTCGAACAGCTGGTACATGGACCGCTTCGACACCCCCGCCGCCCTGCAGAGTGCCTCGATGCCGATGCCGACACCGTCTCGGTAGGTGAGCGCAGCCGCCGCCTCCAGCAATCTCTCTCGGGAACTTGGCTTCACCTCGGTCGTCATACTGCGAGATTAACTCGGTTCAGGCGAAATGAAAACCGATCAGTTTACGAGGTGGCCGCGACCGAGCGTCGAGAACACTTCCGCGTCGAAGTGGGCGGGGGCGTGCAGCTCCGTGGTAGGCCAGTTGGAACCGCGCGGCCGCGGCCAGCAGCAGCCACGCGAGCGGGAAGGGTCGACGATCTACGTGTCCGTGGTGATCAGGCAATATGTGAGCCGTTCACACGGCGACGCACGCGACCAACCTCGCCGCCGCTGATGCTGACAGTCTGCTCGTGGATGCCTGGTTACCATCGTGCGGCTGGTCACTCCACCGTCAGCAGTTGAGACCCTGCTGGCTAATTCGGCGAGGGGCTGGGTTTGGTGTCACCGTGGTCCGTTGATCTGGTGCATGATCTTTCTGCGGTCGGCTTACCCGCTTCCTGGCCGCAGGATGGAGTGTGTGGTGTCTATGCAGCCCCGGCCGTGGCCGCGGATTCCGGAGGCGACCGTGCGTGCCGCGCGGGCGGCGGCGGGCACGGGCGAGTACCCGTTGGCGATGCGGGTCCGTGACGAGTTGGGTGAGCTGTTCAGCGATGCGGAGTTCACCGAGGCGTTCGGGACGCGGGGGAAGCCGGGGTGGTCGCCGGGACGGTTGGCGCTGGTCACGGTGTTACAGATGGCGGAGAACCTGACCGATCGGGGTGCGGCACACCGGGTCCGGTTCGGCATGGACTGGAAGTACGCGCTGGGCATGGAGCTGGACGATCCGGGGTTTGATGCTTCGATCTTGAGTGAGTTCCGCACCCGGCTGGTCGCCCACGGGTTGGAGGAACGAGCGCTGGATCTGCTGTTGAAAGTGTTGCAGGACAAGGGATTGGTGGCCGCCGGCGGGAAGCAGCGCACCGATTCGACCCACGTCGTGGCGGCGGTGCGGGATCTGAACCGGCTGGAGCTGGCGGGTGAGTCGGTGCGGGCCGCGCTGGAGGCTCTCGCGGCCGCCGCACCGGAGTGGCTGGCCGGGGCGATCGATGTGCCGGCGTGGGGAAAGCGGTATGCCGCGCGGGTGGATTCCTGGCGACTGCCCACCTCCGAAGCCAAACGCCGGGATCTGGCGCTGGCCTACGGCACCGACGGGTACACGCTGCTGGGTGCGGTGTATTCCCCCGACGCCCCTGGCTGGTTGCGTGAGTTGCCTGCCGTGGAGGTGCTGCGGGTGGTGCTGCTGCAGAACTACACCCGCACCGTGGCCAGGAACGGGCGGGAGGTGATCACACGGCGGGAGGCGGACACGGACGGTCTCCCGCCAGGGAGATGGCGCCTGAGTTCGCCGTATGACACCGATGCCCGATGGGGCGGCAAACGCGACACCTTCTGGAACGGCTACAAGGTGCACGTCAGCGAGACCTGCGAACGCCCCAGCACCCAGCCGGCCGATGCCACCGTGCCACCGTGCCACGACCCAACCTGATCACGAACGTGGCGACCACGGACGCGAGTGTCCCGGACGTGGCCATGACCGAACCGATCCACCAGGCGCTGGATCGTCGTAGCCTGCTGCCCGGCGAGCACTACCTGGACTCCGGCTACCCCTCGGCCGAGCTGATCGTCAGCTCCGCAACCGATTTCGGTGTCACGCTGATCACTCCCCTGCTGGCCGACCACTCGCCCCAGGCCAGGGCCGGCACCGGGTTCGACCGGGCCGCGTTCACCATCGATTTCGACCGCGAGCAGGCCACCTGCCCACAAGGCCAGACCAGCTCCACCTGGAACCCGGCCACCCAGCGCGGCACCGACACGATCGTGATCACCTTCGCGACCGCCACCTGCGGGCCCTGTCCAGTCCGCGAGCAGTGCACCACCTCCCGGACCCGGCGACGCCAAATCACCGTGCACCCGCGGGCCGTCCACGAGGCTCAACGCGCTGCCCGCGCCGACCAGGAAACCAAGGACTGGCAGGCCAAATACGCGCTGCGGGCCGGGGTCGAGGGCACCATCCGCCAAGGCATCGCGGTCACCGACCTACGCCACGCCCGTTACCGCGGGCTGGCCAAGACCCACCTGGAACACGTGTTCTCCGCGGTCGCACTCAACCTGATCCGCCTCGATGCCTGGTGGAACGGCCACCCCTCGACCGGACCCGCACCAGCCATCTGACCCGCCTCGAACTCGCCCTCGCAGCATGATCAGGAATTAGCCAGCAGGGTCAGTTGAGCTGGCAAAGCGGTAACAAGGACGAGAGGGAGTTGCTGTGGCGGACAGCGTGGCGAAGGTGGTCGAGGAGTGTGCGCGTGCGGCCAAGCAGGCGGCCCCGTCCCTGGCCGCCGCACCCGAGACGGCCCTCGATGCGGCGCTGACCGCGATGGCTCATCGGCTGTTCGAGAGCCGGGAGGCGGTGCTGGAAGCCAACCGGGCCGACGTCGCGGCGGCGCGTGCCGAAGGCATGAGCGCTGGGCTGCTCGACCGGCTCATCATTACCGAGCAACGACTTGCCGAGATAGCCGAGCAGCTGCGGCTGTTGGCCAAGGCGCCGCACCAGGAGCGCTCGATCTCGATCTCGGCGCTCGACGGGGGACTGCAGCTGATGGAACGGCGCCGACCAGTCGGCGTGGTCGGTGCCAACTACGAGGCGCGGCCCAACGTGACCGTCGACGTGGCCTCCCAGCTGGTCAAGTCGCGCAATGCCGGGGTGCTGCGCACCGGTTCGGCCGCGCTGGGCTCGGCTCAGCGGTTGCTCGACTCGGTGATCGCCCCCGCACTCACCGACGCCGGTATCGACTCCGACGTGATGCAGCTCGTGCCCAGGGTGGAGCGCGAGGCGGCGGCGGCCTTGGTCCAGCTGCCAGCCTTGGTGCCGCTGGTGATCCTGCGGGGCAGCGGCGAGAGCACCCGTTTCCTGGCCACCGAGGCCGCCACTCATGGCGTCCGCACGCTGGCCCACGCCGATGGTGGCGGTGTCCTCTACGTCGATGAGGCAGCGGATGCCGAAACCGTGCGTGCGCTCGTGATCAGCAGCCTCGATCGGCTTGGCGTGTGCAACCGGCTCAACCTGTTGCTCATCCACTCCGCGGTCTACGGCAGTCTGTGGCCGGTGGCGGCCGAAGCACTTGCCGGGTGTGGAGTGATCCCGTCGCTGCCGCCTCATGAACACGCGATCGGCTACGAGTGGGCGCTGGACGGGGAGCGGGAGGCCACGGTCACCGTGGCCAAAGTCGATGCGCTCATCGAGGCCGTAAGCATCGCCAATGAGCAGACTTCGCGGCTGCCCGCGGGTATCGTCACCGAAGATGCCGCTGCAGCGGAGGCGTTTTTCAACGGTTACACCGGAACCGGTGTTTTCTGGAACGCGCCGACCCGGCTGCTGGACGGCTTTAAACTGCTCGCGATTCCGGAAACCGGCATCAACCTGGACAACGTGCCTGGACCGCGCGGCCCGGTCACCTACAGCGACCTCTACATCCGCCAGTACGCCGTGCTGCCGGCTCGGCACTGACTCCGGAGACCCGCGGAGGACCTCGCGTTGCAACTTCGGCTGTCAGCCGAGGCTGAGGATGGCGTCGACCAGTAGGCGTGGCTGCTGCTCCTGCGGGAAGTGGCCGGCGTCGGGGATCTTCAATGGTTTCGCCCCCTGCGCACCTGGGACGTGGGTCTCGAAGCTCCGCTCGAATGCGAGCGTGACGTCTCGGACTGTTCCCGCCAGTGCCGGAATGCGCTGGCTGCCGGAGCGAGCTGCTCCGGGGTGAACGTGGCGAGGACGCCCGGGGCGGCTAGGCCGGTGTTGGCGGCGACCACGGCCGCAAATCGGTCGGATGTGAGCCCGACGTGCACGAGGACGATGAACCCGCCCCAGTCCTGACCGAACAGGGTGATGTCCGCGAGGTCGAGCTGGTCCAGCCAGTCGCCGGTCCAAGCGACGTGCGACTCGTAGGTGTAAGCGGCCCGGTCGCCCGGCTTGTCGGAGCGGCCGAATCCGATCAGGTCGGCCGGATGCCACCAAGCCGGGAATCATCTTGAACGCGGTGGCGTGACCCGCCCGAGATCGCAGTGCGACTCGCATGGTTGCTGGCCGGTTTGAAAACAAGCCTCAACTGACTTGCAGGATAAAACCGATCGGTTTACAGTGAGGGAAACCGATCAGTTTTCGATTCTGGAGGCAGTCGTGACAGCAATCAAGGGCGCCAACGTCTTCGTCACTGGAGGCGGCCGGGGTATCGGCAAGGTGCTGGTCGAGGAGCTCTACACACGTGGTGCCGGCAAGGTCTACGCCACGGCTCGTGACCCGCGGACAGTGACGCACCCTGATGCCGTTGCGCTGGCGCTTGAGGTCACCGACCCGGCATCGGTGGCGGCTGCCGCAGAGCAGGCTCAGGACGTCACCATCCTGATCAACAACGCTGGCGCCTCGGTACGCGCTTCGTACCTCGACTCCTCGATGGCGGACGTGCGCCGGGATCTGGAGACCAACTTCTACGGTCCGCTGCTGGTCACCCGGGCCTTCGCGTCGATCATCGAGCGAAACGGCGGGGGCCACATCCTCAACGTCCACTCCGCCCGGTCCTGGCTGGCCGACACCACGCCCTACAGCGCCTCCAAGGCCGCCCTGTGGTCGCAGACCAATTCGTTGCGCCTGGAGTTGCAGCCGCGCGGCATCGCGGTGACCGGGCTTCACGTGGCCTACGTGGACACCGATATGACGTCGGGTATCGACGCCCCCAAGGCCGACCCCCGCGACGTCGCCGTGGCCGCGCTTGACGGCATCGAGGCGGGGGTACACGAGGTTCTGGCCGATGACACCACACGCTGGATCAAGTCGCAGCTTTCCGCTGATGTGGAAGCCATGTACACCCAGCTGCAGTAACACGCACTCACGGATTTCAAGAGGGTGGTCCCTTGTGGACAGTTCGGTCACCCACCGCTTCGTTGACGTGAACGGGGTCAGGCTGCACATCGCCGAGCAGGGGCAGGGGCCGCTGGTCCTGCTGCTGCACGGCTGGCCGGAGAGCTGGTACTCCTGGCGTCACCAGTTCGGGCCGCTGGCGGCGGCCGCGTACCGGGTCGTTGCCCCTGACCAGCGCGGCTACGCCCGTAGCGAGCAGCCGCCGGAGGTCGCGTCCTACACCCTGCTCCACCTCGTCGGCGACGTGATCGCCCTGATCGAGGAGCTGGGGGAGGAGCAGGCGGTCGTCGTGGGGCACGACTGGGGTGCACCCGTGGCCTGGATCGCGGCGATGCTGCGCCCGGACAAGGTCCGCGCGGTGGCCGGGCTCAGTATTCCGCCGATTCTGCCCGGCGGGATGGTCCCGCCCTCGATCACCCGCACCCAGTACGGCGAGGGCTTCTACCAGATCTACTTCCAGCAGCCGGGAGTCGCCGACGCGGAGCTCGCCCAGGACATCCCGGACTCCTTCCGCCGCATCCTGGTCGGTGCCTCCGGCGACACCCCGGACAGCACGCAGCCCCGCCCGTTGGTCATACCCGAGGGTCTGGGCCTCCTGGACACCATGCCCGAGTCGCCCGTGCTCCCGGCCTGGCTGACGGAGCAGGACATCCAGGTGTACGCCGAGGACTTCGCCCTGCACGGGAAGCAGGCTTTCACCGGAGCGTTCAACTGGTACCGGAACATCGAACGCAACAACGAACTGCTCGCGCCTTTCCGGGGGCGGAGGATCGACGTCCCTGCGCTGTACGTGGTGGGAGACCGTGACATGGTCACCTCGTTGCGCGCCCCGGAGGAGGGCAGCTCGCTGAGCGCTGTCGCGCCTCAACTGCACGGCCCGGTGGTGCTGCCGGGTTGCGGGCATTGGACCCAGCAGGAGCGTCCCGCCGAGGTCAACGCCGCACTCCTCGACTTCCTCGCCCTGAACAGCTGACCCACCCCAACCAGACCGAGGACACGTCGATGCCAGACCGCAATCCCATCCTGATCACCGGCGCCGCCGGAGAAATCGGTGGCGTGAGCAGAACGATCGTCGAGATGCTGCTCGAACAAGGTCACCCAGTGCGCGCGTTCGTGCGACGGGACGGCGAACGCGCGCAGTCGCTGCGCCAGGCCGGGGCCGAGGTCTGCGTCGGTGACCTGCTCAACATCGCCGACGTGACCGCCGCGCTGAAGGGCTGCCGACGCATCTACTTCAGCATGAGCCTCTCACCCTACTACACCGACGCCGTCAGCCTGATGGCCGCGGCGGCGCGGGCCCAGGGAGACATCGAGGCCTTCGTCAACATCTCCGAGTACGAGCAGTCGTTCATGACGTTCGAGAAAATGACCGCACCAGGCGAGGAACGGCGTTCGTGGCTCGGCGGACTCGTCACCGACTGGTCGCCGCAGCAACGGGCCCACTGGATCGCCGAGCAGGTGCTGGACTGGTCCGGCATCCCGACCGTCAACGTGCGGGCGGCCATGTTCGTCGAGAACCCCATCCTGACCTGGCTGCCGCTGGGCCCGCTGAGCAACGGTGAACTGCGCCTGCCCTTTGGCCACCAGCGGCTCGCGCCCATCGCAAGTTACGACGTGGCGGAGCTGTGCGCGAAGATCCTGGCCGACCCCGCGCCGCACATCTCGAAGTCCTACGAGCTCACCGGTCCGGAACTGAAGGACATGCACGGGTTCGCGGAGGACTATGGAGCCGCGCTGGGACGCCAGGTCGTCTACGTTCCCGAAGAGGTCAACACCTGGAACGAGAACTACGTGGACAGCGCCCTGGCCGAGTTTCCGCATATTGCGGAGCACTTGAAGACCCTGACCCGACTGATCGCCGGCGGCGGGTACTGCGGCGTCACCGACCAGCTGGAAACCCTGCTTGAGCGCCCACCGAAGACCGTGCGGTGGGCACTGGAGAACCATCCACGCATCCGGAAACTGGCGGCCGCCTGAACCACTGAACGGCCCAGCGCCGAACAATGACGCCACACCGGAGCCTCCGCCTGGGCCACAGGCGGCATCCCAGCCGCTCGGTCTCCGCCGCCCCACGTCGTCCAGCTCGCCAACAAGATGCTGTCCATGGTGCGACGCCGCACCACTGCCGAGTTCTGGGGGCCAGCGTGGACGCGCCACCGACCCGGAGTAGAAGGCCAGCCGACGGCTGCTGCGGAATCGCGAGGACCTCACCGACGAACAGTTCGCGGCCACGTGGAACGCGCTGCTGGGTGAAGGAACGATCGGCCAGGTCCAGCTGAGAACCTGCGCAACTTCCTCGCCTCGGCCGTTAGCGCCGCCGACCGCCATCAAGTCGGCCACGTCCACTGGGAGTTCCTCACCTGGTGCGCAGACGCAGACATCCCCGAGGTGCGCCAGCTCGCCGCCACTGTCGACCGCTGGTGGCCCGAGATCGAAGCGTTCATCGGCACCGGACACAGCAACGCCAAGAGCGAGGGCATCAACCGCGTGATCAAACTCGTCGCTCAAGCCGCCTTCGGCTTCCGCGACGCCGACAATCAACGCCTACGCGCACGCTGCATGACCACCCGCCGAGCCCACGGACACCTCCGCACCGCTCAACTTTGAAGACCCGGATACCTGGGCGCTTGCCATTCGGGAACCGATCGGTGTACGCTAGTGGAAACCGATCGGTTTCCGAGGCGCAGTCGCCGAGGTCTGCGTGACCGCCCACGGGCTATCGGTGCAGCGTCAACCGGTGCCATTGATCGCCAAGCTGATGCACAGATCAGTCTCGAATATGCCGCGCCCATCGCGTACTGATCGGGTGCGTATTCACCCTCTGGAGTCAAAAGCCATGTCTTCTCACGCCACGTCCACCATCTTTGTCGTCGGCGGCACAGGGGCTCAAGGGATGCCCATCGTCCGCGCTCTTGTCGCCGACAAGAGGTACTCCGTCCGAGTCCTCACCCGCGATTCCACCTCCCTGCGGGCTCAGGCCCTCCTCGCGCTCGGCAACGTCTCCCTCCTTGAAGGATCATTCGCCGACGAAGACGTGCTCCGGGAAGGATTTCGCAGCTCTGACGGGGCATTTATCAACATCGACGGGTTCAACACCGGTGAGAAAACCGAGACCTACTGGGCCATCCGCAGTTACGAGATAGCGATTGAAGAAGGAATCAAATTCTTCGTCTACGGAAACCTCGACTACGCCCTCAAGAAATCAGGATACGACTCCAGGTTTCGCACCGGCCACTATGACGGCAAAGGTCGCATGGCGGAATGGATACTGTTTCAAAACGAAAAGAACAGGGACAGGATGGGAGCCAGGGCGGAGGCAAAGTCGTGTTTCAGCTGGTGAGGACCAGTTTCACGGCTTGTTTCGGGTGGTTCGCGTTGTAGCGTAAGGCTTTCGCGATGTTGGTGTGACCGGCCAGGCGCAGGAGGCTGAGGACGAGGTTGCGCAGGGAGGCCATCATGCGGGGCCCGCCGCCGGTTCGCACGCGGGAGAGGTCTTCTCAGAGCGTGACGTCTCGGATCCAGTGCAACTTGTTCTCGCATGTCCAGTGACCGCGGATGTAGGCAGCGGGTTCGACGGGTCGGGCCTGTTCGGCGGTCAGGGAGGTGATCGCGTACACGATCTCGGTGCGGGCTCGTTTCCTGCTGTTGCGACGCTTGCGGGTGCGGGTGATCCGGATCGCTTGGGCAGCGTCGGGAAACAGGATCCCGGCGGCGATGGTGACGACCTTGTAGGTGCGGGTCACCTTGCGGCCATGGCGGGTCTCGGTCTCCGTGTGTCCGGCCGGGACGTCGTTCCACGGTAAGTCTGCCAACTGTTTGCGGAGTTTCTTGCGGTTGCCCTTCACGGTGAACACGTAATACGCGCCTCGACGGCGCAGGTAGGCGGCGTGCGCGTCCTGGGTGTGGAGTGCGTCAGCGGTGACGACGAGTTCGGTCAGGTCCTCGATCTGGTCAAACACCACGGAGAAGTTTGGCAACTCGTTGGTTTTCTCGTCGATCTCGACCTGGCCGACGACCACGGGAATGTCGTGGTCGACGGCGGCCATCACCATGCGGGCGCGGGACTCGCCGTCGCGGGAGCCGCGTAGTGCTTTGCCGTCCACAGCGATCGCCCTTCGTGTGCGGGCCTTCTTGCGCCGGGCATGGGCGGCGGCGAGTCGCCCGGCTGCCCAGCGGCCAATGATCCTGTCGAAGTCGTCGCCGGCGAACGAGCTGAGCGCCCGCCGGAAGGTCGAGGCGTTCGGCGCGGTGACGCCCATCCCCGCCAGGGTGTCACCGGCTCTGGCCGCGGCCCAGTCGGCGATCGCGGCGAACGAGCGCGCGCCCGTGGCGACGGCGCACACCGACAGGAACAGGATCGTCGAGAACCGGTGGCGTACACCCCGTCTCTTTCTCGGATCGGGAACCTGTTCCAGTGCCGACAGCAGGCCCGTCGCCGACCCGGCGTCGAGCTCGCCGACCGCCCCTGCATGGACGGCGAGGGTCTCGATAAGCGAAGATGGCGCAGCGGGCACGGCGAGGCTCCAAGTCATTCAGGCGTAAGGAACCTCCATGATCAGCCGCCATGCCATGCCCGCCCCACAACACCGAAACATCGGTGTGTCGCAACGCATCTCAGCAGGTCACGAAACCAGAAACCGACTTTGCCTCAGCCCTGGGAGGAACCCCCGTGGCGGCAACGGGCTGCCCCGGAGGGCAAGCTGTTTAGGGGGACCGACTCACTTTGGTCTGTTTCAGGTTTCCTGGTCACTGATCATGGCACACGGTGGCGAGTTGGTGACGGAGGGTGATATTTCCGGTCTTTCTCGCGGTCGGTCATCGGCCAGCGTTGCAGGGCAGCAAAGACGTGGGCGGCAGCGAGTTGACAAAGCGGACCAGCAGGAGACGCGATCACGCCGGACGGTAAGCCCGTCATACGCCGATGGCTGTTGACCTGCACGGATCAACTCGCGGGCACGCCCAGGACTGGAGGTGCGCCGAGGTTCTCGTAATTATGCGTACCCGCTCCGTGACTGCTCTCAAGGCTCAGTCGACGTGTGAAGGCGCCTGGCATGATTCCAAAACGCGAGACCTACCCAGCGCGCGCGGACGGCGATGCATCGATTTTCAACAACACGGCCACCAAGATCGACCGGTCAACATCACGAAAGATCGAGGCCGGGAGACGAGAGGAGGCAAGGAGGCGAGAGACTAGAATTTTTGCCTCACCCAGGTGGCGATTTGGGTGCGAGTGTTGAAACCGAGTTTGACCAGAATATGCTCGACATGGGACTCGACAGTGCGCGGTGAAATGACGAGTTGTTCTGCAATACCTTTGTTGGACATGCCTTTGGCAACGAGCATGGCAGTTTCGCGTTCACGGCGAGTGAGCGATGGCTCCGCGGACGCGGCAGGGGCAGAAACCGTTGTGGACGGCTTCGTTTTCTCACCGAGGGCCTCACCGACGGCACGACGAATAGTCAACTGCGCGCCCTGTTCATAAGCAGCATCAAACGCACTATCCCCGAGTGATCTCCGAGCCCGCGTTTCACATTCCGCGTATAGCTCATTAAAGGCGTAGAAGCCGAACCGAGGGTTACCGATCGGCCGCCACATCGCGTCGCTTGCTCCAAGCAGCCGCGCAAATTGTGTGACGTCGCCTTCAGCAGCGCTGATCACGGCCGCCACGTCGAGACAAGCCGGCTGGCCCAGCAGATCATCGAGATTCTGCATGATCCCAAGCGCCTCCCGTATGCGTGCGCGTGCTTCGCTGAGGTCGCCGTCGATCAACCGAGCAAAGGAAATCGCCCACAGAGCCCAGGACATTACCCATTGCTCGCCATGCGCTGCGCAGAATTTCTGACACTCGCGGAAGATATCGGTAGCACTGTCGAGATCCCCTAGGCAGGCGGCGGCCAACGATCGGTGAATGTATGCAATACCGGTAAGGCAGTTCAGTTCGTCCAACGCCCGATGCTCGGCGAGTGACCGGTCCCACATCGTCGTCGCGGTCGCGAGATCACCTTTCAACAGGTAGGTCATGCCCAAGAACTGCGTCGCATGCGCCAGCACCCGTTCGTCGCCGCTCTGGCGTGCTAGTGCACAACTCTCGTCGAGAAGCACGATGCTCTGCGCGATGTCCCCTTGCAGGCCGGCAATATAGCCATTAATACAGAGCGCCCAGGCGCGGTCCCGGTCGGGCTGCGTATGTTTCGCGAGTGCTCGTCCCAGCCAGTAACGTCCGTCACGCAGGCAACCGCACGCGATCCAGTAATACCATAGTGCCGCTGCCATGCGTATCGCGGCGCGGGATTCGCCCGGTTCAGTCAGGCAAAAGTCGAGTGCCCTCCAAAGGTTAGCTCTATCGAGTCTGAGACGTTGGCTCCACTGCTTCTGATCGGGGCCGAAGCAACCGGCGTAAAGCTGCTCCGCGAAACGAAAATAGTGATCCCGGTGTTGGCGGCGCACTATCAATTCCTTGCCGTTGTCGACAAGCCGCTCGTGTCCAAACTGTCGAATCGTCTCCAACATCCGATACCGCGCCGGAGAGCCTATTCCCTTCTCGCGAGTAAGAACCGACTTTTGCACCAGCCCCGCCACTCCGGTGAACACGTCCTGCGCGTTCATTCCCTCATCCGCGCAGACGCTTTCCGCGGCCTGCAGATCGAATCCCCCGGCGAACACCGACAACCGAGCCCACAAGACCCGCTCCTGCTCCGAGCATAGATCGAAACTCCACTCCACTGCTGCCCGCAACGTCTGGTGGCGAGGCAAAGCGCCTCGATTGCCGCTCGTCAGTAGTCGGTACCGGTCCTCCAACCGGGCCACAATTTCCTCTACCGACAACACTCGCATCTGCACGGCGGCCAACTCGATAGCTAATGGCAAACCATCCAACCGCTGACACAGCCGCGTCACGGCAATCTCGTTATCCCCACTCAGCTCGAAACCGGGCAGCACCGCGGTAGCACGTTCCTCAAACAATGCCAGCGACTCGTACTGTGAGCCCTGCCGTGGGTCGTTGCCCGTCAGTTCGCCATTGTTGTTCGTGCTGGTCACATCGGGCACCGACAAGGACGGCACCGGCCACACGTGCTCGCCCGCCACATCCAGTGAGTGCCGGCTGGTGACCAAAACTCGCACGCCGGGGGCAGCGGGCAGCAGCCTGCTGACGAGCTCGCTGCAGGCATCGAGCAGATGCTCGCAGTTATCCAAAACGAGAAGCAGACGCTTATCCACCAAGTACTCGATCAACACCGCGTCCAACGCGCGCGTCGAACGGTTACGCAACTCCAACGCCTCAAATAGGGCGTGATACAGCAACGATGGGTCCTGCAGCTTCGCTAACTCGATCAACCACGCCCCTTGCGGGAAAGCCCGCCGAACATCCCGAGCTACCCGCAACGCGAGCCGCGACTTACCCACGCCGCCAGCACCAGTCAACGTTACCAACCGCGACGCTGACATCAATCGCT
Organism: Saccharopolyspora pogona; assembly: GCF_014697215.1. Taxonomy (GTDB): domain Bacteria; phylum Actinomycetota; class Actinomycetes; order Mycobacteriales; family Pseudonocardiaceae; genus Saccharopolyspora; species Saccharopolyspora hattusasensis. The sequence continues at coordinate 2,004,636 of NZ_CP031142.1, read as the reverse complement.
TAACTTCCGCCACAGCCTGCCGTCGGCCCACAAAGCTCGTCGGTTCCCCCGGCAGACCGCCCGACACACTGACCATCAGAACCACCAGAGAATCTAGTTCAACCTTCCATAGTACTGGAGGACGTGGTCAAGTCAATGTCACGCGTGGGCTCTTCGAAAACGCCCGCGTGGATGAGTCGTTGCCTCACGGACGGATGCCCGCGTACCGGCATGTCGCCGATCCGCGGTGGTAGGGGTGGCTCATCGCGCTGATGGGATTGGACGATGGGTCAGCGTCAGGCGGTGACAGGCAGAGCGTCACGCGCTACCGGTCAGCATCCGAGACCGGCAAGGCCGCGATCTCGGACCAGTTGTGCGCGTTGACCGGGTGGCGCCGTGACCCGTAAGGCGCTGCGGCGGCGTTGCGAGCGAACTCGGTGTGCGGCAACGGAAACAAGCCAACTGGTGTACGTGCCCCCGAAACGAAACCGGAGGAACCCCCGTGGCGGCAACGGGCTGCCCCGGAGGGCAAGCTGTTTAGGGGGACCGACTCACTTTGGTCTGTTTCAGGTTTCCTGGTCACTGATCATGGCACACGGTGGCGAGTTGGTGACGGAGGGTGGTATTTCCGGTCTTTCTCGCGGTCGGTCATCGGCCAGCGTTGCAGGGCAGCAAAGACGTGGGCGGCAGCGAGTTGACAAAGCGGACCAGCAGGAGACGCGATCACGCCGGACGGTAAGCCCGTCATACGCCGATGGCTGTTGACCTGCACGGATCAACTCGCGGGCACGCCCAGGACTGGAGGTGCGCCGAGGTTCTCGTAATTATGCGTACCCGCTCCGTGACTGCTCTCAAGGCTCAGTCGACGTGTGAAGGCGCCTGGCATGATTCCAAAACGCGAGACCTACCCAGGTCGTGAGCTGGATGGGATAATTCGGCTGAGAAGCCCAGAATCGATCACGTACGGTTAGGTCTCGGAACATCAGTTGTTCCCCGACGTGTTGACGCTGTTCCTAGTACGGCAGCAGCCATTTGGTTTTTGACCTGCGGGAATGTGTGGTTGGGGGCTGCGTTCGATGTAGGGCAGCCGCCTGTTGATCATGTGTTTGTGAGGACAGGATCACAGGCGGCTGCGGCTTCGGCGGATCGAGCCGTTCGTGCACGAAACGCAACGGATGGACCGTTCTTGCAGCGTTCTTTGCGGTGATCATCGTCGTACTGCATGTCTCCAAGAAGCGGCAGGATCTTTCCACATTTAGCCACTACGCGGTCGGCGAGCGGTCGTTCAGCAGCTGGTTCGTCGCCATGGCCTACACGAACTCGTGGTGGCCTGGCGCAACGTTCACCGTGTTCTTCGGATTAGGGATCACCTCCGGCGTCCTCGGACTGTACGCCAGGGGAACGTCAAAGTTTGTGATCTTGGTGTGAAGTCCTGAGTGCGTGGTGACGCGTGGTGTGTCTGGATGTGGGTGGTGGCCTTCTGCCTGCGATGATGCGGGTTACCACACCTTGATCATCGACCTAACAGGAGGCCACCGGTGTCAGTGTCGCATGTCCAGGATTCGTGCTCGCCGATTGCTGGCGGGTTCGGTGCGTCCGTGGAGATCGGCATGGACGTCGGTGTTGCCGCGGTGGGCGGGTTGGTCGAGATGCTGAGTCGGGTGCCTGACCCGCGCAAGCCGCGCGGGGTTCGTCACCGGGTTGGTTCAGTGCTGGCGGTAACGGTGTTCGCAGCGCTGGCCGGGGCCGGTAACTTCCGGGAAGCGGGGGATCGTGCCGCGGACCTGCCGCAGGAGTTGTTGGTGTTGGCCGGCTGCCGTCGGCACCTGTTGACCGGGCGTTATGTCGCGCCCAGCGAATCGACGATTCGTCGGGTGGCGCACGATATCGATGCTGACGCCGCCGATGAGCAGGTGTGCCGGTGGCTGCGGGAGCAAGCTGCGGCTGCGGCCCTGGCCCGTGGCGTCGATGTGGCCGGGGGTGATGACCACGGACCAGAGGGACTGGTCGGTGTGGCCATGGATGGCAAGACCCTGCGGAACACGGTGGCGCCCGGCGATCCGGAAGGCAGCGAGGTGAAGCTGTTCTCGGCGATGCTGCACCGAGAAGCCGTCGTCATTGCTCAGTTGCGGGTTCCTGAGGGCACCAACGAGATCACCCAGGTGGCCGCGCTGCTCAAGGACATCGATCTGACCGGTGTGGTCGTCACCGGGGACGCCGCGCACGCCCAGCACACCACCGCCGCGTACCTGACCCAGGACCGGGGCGGCCACTACGCACTCACGGTGAAAGGCAACCAGCCCACCCTGCTCACCCAGATCGCCTCAGTGCTCCCGCCGGCCGCGCCGGGCACCGCGCATCACGCCGAAACCGACCGCAGCACAGGCAAGATCGTGCGCCGCCAGATCTGGGTCGCACCGGCCAACGATGTTGACTTTCCCGGTGCCGCACAAGTGTTTCGTATCCGCCGCGACACCTTCGACCACGCGGGTAACCACCTGACCAAGGAGGTCGTGCACGGCATCACCAGCCTGACCGCCGAACAAGCCGGCGCCGACCTGATCGCCCGGTTCGTCCGCCAACATTGGGGCATAGAGAACAAGATTCACTGGGTTCGAGACGTCGTCTACCGCGAAGACCACCAACACGCCTACACCGGAACAGGAGCCCAGGTCATGGCCACCCTCCGCAACCTCGCCCTCGGGCTATTACGCCTGGCCGGAATCACCCAGATCACCCGAACTCTGGAACGTATCGCCGCTGACCGAACCCGAATCATTCCGATCATCGCAGCCGCTACCAGCACAAACCGACTTTGACGATCTCCTGGGATGGGAGCGGCGGTCTTCACTTCAGGCCCCTACATTGAGATGGTGATCTCACCGCTCACGCCCATGACGCCCACCATCGAGGACGGTGTCGTCACCTGGCGAGTCCCTCTTGGCAAGGGAGCCGTTCCCCATGTGGCTCTCGAAGATAGCGGATTCTACGTTCGCTGGCTCTTTGACCATCCAGAGCCGGCTAATGGCATGGACCTCGAAGTCGCCATCGAACACATGACCTATACCGATATGGCTGCAGCATTCGAGAAGGTCACCGGGCATCCGGCACAGTACATCGATACTGATCTGGACACGTATTGGAACGGCCCACTGAAGGAGGTTGCTGATCTCCCTGCCGGATACAACGCCGATCCCAACGACAAAAGCACCATGAGCTTTCGGGACAATTTCACGGGCTTCTGGAATGTGTGGAAACACGGAATCATCACCAGGGATTACGCTCTGCTCGACGAAATTCACCCCCACAGGATCAGAAGTGCTGAGGAGTGGTTCCGTCGAGAAGATCAGATGGGAAGAGGCCTCGGTAAGGGAAGTCTCTGGGAGAGGGTCCAACCCGAGAACTGGCGCAGCGACTCTCCGATCCTTAAGGGCAGTGCGGATATGAGGAGGGGCAAGTTGTAAACGGGCGCGCGGCAATACGAACCGTGGCCCATGACGAGCTGCACATCGCTGAGCGTCAGCTGCTGGCTGCGCATTCAGGCGGCTGCGCTGCGCCGGTGCAATGTCCGATACAACCACAGCCAGACGAACGCGTCCACCGAAGCTGGAACCTGCCGCATGTCAGTGTTTCCCTTGCGCACCACTGTGATCAGCTGCTGGCCCGCGTCGATGTCGTAACGTCCTGCGCCCACCCGTCCATCGGGTTTTGGTGCGCATGCGCCCGCCGTGACCGCAGGAAGTCGCGGACGGTGTCGGCGTAGAAGCCGAGATGGGTCTGAGGAACGCCGTCGAAGCCGCGGGCGGCCAGGGAGAGCAGGAAGTTCTGCGCGTACATACCGATGTCACGCGCGGCGCGCACGCCGTCGCCGAACTTCGGCATGAACAGGAAGGCGGCGTGGGGCGCGCCATAGAACTCCAGGCCGAACCGGGTCATCGCTGCGTTCCGGCCGGGATCGTGACCGCGGAAAGCGGGATCGGGCGCGCCGTCGGGCAGCAGTCCCTCCAGCGCCCGCACGAACAACTCGGCGAAGTCCTGCTCCAGGTACTTGATCGTGGTCGCCGGCTTCGGCCCCTTCAGCTTCGCGAGATTGCGCCGCATCGTCCTGACCTGGCCGTCCACGAACCGCTTGGCCCAGGCGTAGGTGAACGGCACCGCCTCCGCGTGGCCTTCCTCGACCGCCCACTCGTAGAACCGGGCCACCGCCGTGGTGTGCAGGTTCCACGACGACTCGGCCAACCGCACGCTCAGCGGTGTTGAGCGTCATTCAGGATGAGGACGTGTAGGTCGGTGTGTGCCATTCACGGTGAAGACGATCGGTCGGGCGGTTGGTGGGGTTCGTCTGCGGCGACACCGTGACGACGAACCGGTTGCTCGTCGACCTGATCTGGGTTGGATGGCCTGAGTGGACGGTCGTGGTCATCGTCACGGTGACGGCGTCGTCAGCGATCGGCATGCGTTGTGGCACTTCTTGTTCTTTCCCGGGTGGTGCGTCAGATTGCAACACCAGTTCCCCCTTCCCGGGGTACTGACCCTTCTGGACGCTTCATGGGATGAGACCTGATCGAAGTCGTCGACGCCGACGCCGACGCGGCAAGGTTGGCGTTGGCTGCCGGCCGGCTGGACTGCCCGGCATGCGGCGGGACGCTGCGGCCGTGGGTGAGGTGGTGGTCGGTGAAGCCGAGCATGGCCGCGATGACCGGTGGTGGAGCGTCGATCAGGAGTTGCTGGAGTACGGCGGAACGCCCGCTGAGGGCGGGAAGTCCGTGCCGGCGGAGGTGTTTGCGGACGCCTGCCGCGGTTATGGGCTGGCCGGGGTTGATGCTCGGGAAGAACCAGGCCGCGCCGGTGTTGCTGGTCGTGAGGTTGCGTCGTTGGTCGAGGTAGTCGGTCAGGATTGCGTTGAACGGCGAAGGGACTGGTACGGGCGGGTCACCGAGCCGGAGATGGATTTCGCCGTCAGTGCGCACGATGTCGTCCACGGTCAGGCGTAGCACCCTCAAGAGCGGTTGGGCGTAGAGCACCATGAGCAGGGTGGGCACCCGGGCGGTCGGGTGGATGGTGTCGTCCAGGGCCAGGCGGCGCAGCACGTCGAGCCGTTGCTGCTGGGTCAGCAGCCGCGGGTTCGGTTCGCGGCGGTGCGGGATCGTCGCCGGGGCGAGCAGGCGGGCGCGCATCGCCCACTTCAGGAACGCGGTGGCGAGCCTGCGGGTGTAGAACGGGCCGTCGGCGAACCAGGCGTCGATCTCGGTCTGCCCGACGTCGGCGAGCTCCAGTCCATGCTCGCCCAGCCAGGCTAGGAATACGATCGCCTGGGAGACCTGGTGCTGGGCGCCTTCCACCTGTTTCGGGGTGATCGGTTGCTTCTCGGCGAGGTCGCGCAGCCGCCGGCGCACGTGCCAGGCGGTGAACCGCTCGACGAGGCGCCGGTGCTCGGTTCGCTCGATCGCGGCGAGCTTGGTGCGCTGCCACCGGTCGAAGGCCTGAGTTTCCATGGGATCGTTCCCAGCACTCGGCGAGATCGAGGGCATAGACCTCACCCTGACCTGCCTGCGCGACAAGCGTGCCGAGGCGCACCGCATTCAACAGCGAGAGCCGATCCACCTCGGCCTACCAGCCGTCGGCCCCTGGAACGGATCATGACACCAACACCAGCGGGACCTTCGCCGACGTCAATCTGGAGACGCGCCGCCCCGACCGGCCGGTACCGCCGATGGCCGGTACCGCCGCGGTCGGGGCGGTTGTGCATCTGCTGGCCACCGCCGTCGAGGAGGGCCGGGACCTGTCCTCGATGAGCGGCATCCTGGCCGACAGCTCCTATCGTCTGCTGCTGGCCTGACGGCCCGGCCTCACTTCAGGTGCCGGGCGAAGAACCGGTTCCCGTCGTTCCCCTCGAACTGCGGGACGCCGGTGTGCCCGCCCATATTGGCGTGCAGCGTCTTCTCCTTGGTGCCGAAGGCGTCGAACAGGTCCAGGGCCAGCTGCCGGTCGTTTCATTCGTCGTCCCACTGCAGCAGGACCTGCAGCGGAATGGTGACCTGGCGGGCCTCCTCGAACATGGTGCGGGGCATGAAACTCCCGGCGAACAGAAGGGCGGCCGAGATGCGCGGCTCGACCACCGCCAGCCGGAGGCCGATGGCGATCACCCCTCCCGCGTACCCGACCGGGCCGCCGATCTCGGGCAGCGAAAGGAGGGCATCCAGGGTCGCCTGCCATTCCGGGACCGCTTTTTCCGCTGCCCCGTTCGTTTCTTCGCGTCGGAGATCAAGTCGGCGAGCATGCCGTTGGTCCGGTGGAGGTCGGCGTGAGACCGCCGGAGGGCTCGGTCAGCCGACGCACGGCGCTTCGTGGCTTTGTGCCCGCCAGCACTGCTGGCCGGCCAGACGCCGACGAACCTCCAACGGCATCCAGGCCCTGACCCCAATAGCCCCGCGCCATCAGGGCTTCGCGGTGTTCGCGGCTATTTCGCGCGCGAAGACCTCGGCCTGCTCGACGGCTTGTTCGCGAGGGATCGGAGTTGTGTTTCCCGCCGCGTCGATGTCCCTCCCGGTAAAGGCCATCTTCAAGTTCAGGTTGCCGACGACGATGATGTAGTCCACGCCGTTGCTCGTGTCGCTCCGCACCGCGTACTCCCCGAATCCCAGCACCCGCTCGAAATGGTTCGGTGAGTCCGCGCTCAGCCGGTCCAGTTCCCCCAACGCCCCGTCGGCACCGGAAATCGCGCGGTTGCTGCGGTGCAGGTTGACGTGCAGGGACAGCTTTCGTTCGAGCGGCCGGGTTCCCTCGGACTCCAGATCTCGGTGGGTCCACGAGCAGTAGCCGCCAGTTTCGACCGCGATCGTGTCGGTCTTGTACTGCGTTCCGATCAGCCGGCTCGCCGTCTCCGGTGGGATGAGGTCGCAAACTTGTGGGAGCTCGGTGAACCGGTCATGTTCAGGGGCGGAGCCGCCTGCAGCGCATCCCGTTGCGAGCAGGAGACCTGGCAACGCCGCCACCACTCTAAGCCGCATCACAACCGGCCCGCGTAGCCCTCGGTGGAGTTGATCGTGGCGCTGAGCGTGCCCTGCAAGCCGTTGATCGTCTGCACCGCTTCGGTGATCATGCCGTGTGCCTGCTGCATCTCCTCCAGGGTGCTGCCCTGGGTTGCGGACACTAGTGCGGCTTGCGCCTCTTCCAGTGTGAGGTTGCCCTGTTGGAGGGCGGCGATGCCCTCCCGCATCTTCTGGTTTGCCAAGGCAATGCCCACGCGAACTTCTTCGAGCCCAGCCATTTCTGTTTCGCCTTTCGTTATGCAACCGGCAGTGCCGGGAAAGTCTTTCTTTCATTGGTCGTCTGCCGTGTGCGACTTGTTGGACTCGCCGGAACCAATCGCGATATGACTCAGATTCCGTTGTCAAATTATCGTTGTTTATGGTCCGATCGAAGCAGTATCATCGTCGCTTCCGGATCCTTCTCCAGGATTCTGACGTTGGCCCACGCGATTTGTGCTTTACTCATCTTATATGCCGAACAGGCCGGTTGGTTGTTCGCGCGCCGATGCCGATACCAGAGTACTAGCAGGCCGGGCCGATAACGGACCACAGTAAGCCAGTCATCCAAACGGTGTGGTTCTTCGCCGGGAGTGACGCCATCCCCAGGAAGGCGCCACGAACTGCCATCCGTGGGCGAGTGCGTGATCAGGATTCGACCTTCAGCGTAAGTCATGACGGCCACAGCCCGCAAGGGGTGATCCCGTGGTTGCGGAGCCCGGTACCCATGAATCAGCCATTCTCGGAGCACGGGCAGCGCGCCGTGGAGTGTTGCAGCGTCGTGCGGCAAGTGTCTGCGGCCTCGGCCGGCGACAGAGGAGACGCTTGCACTAGTCGCTGGGTGAGTGTGGGTTCCCCAAGCGGCTGCCGAGCTAAGGTGCCGCCCACGTCGAACACCAACAGCTTTTCCCTCTTCATGCCCCGCCTCTCATTCAGCTGCAGATATACGCATGGTTCCTGCGCGCGTCGGAACCAGTCATAGCTACGGTTTACGGGCGAGTCCACATAGGATCAGGTTCTCCATGCCGTGCGGCTCCCGCTGGCGTGGCCCTTCGGGCCACCAGTCACGAACGAGCCCGACGGGCGGTAGGTCAGAGTCGGGCGAGGCAGGCACGAGTTCCAGTCCGTCGAAGTAGGCTTCGATCTCCTGGCGTGTGCGGAACCGGCTCGTTCCCATCGAGCTGGTGCGGAAGCGACGCTCGATCTCCTGCGCCAACGCAGACAGGGCACTTCGGTCGGCGGGATCGTAGAAATGAGTCAACGCGACATACGATCCGGTCGGCAGCGCATCGATGTAGGCGGCCATGATCTCGCGCGGCCGGTCGTCGTCCTCCAGGTGATGCAGGGTGCAGCACTGCAACAACGCGACAGGACGTTCGAAGTCCAGACGCCGCGTCACCGCTGGGTGCCACAGGAGATCGCGCGACTCACGCAGATCTGCGACAAGGAAATGGGTTCGCTCGTTTTCGACGAGCAGTGCTCGGCCGTGCGCGGCCACGATCGGGTCGTTGTCGACGTAGACCACGACCGCGTCGCGATTCATGCGCTGCGCCACCTGGTGGGTGTTCTCTGCGGTGGGCAAACCGGAACCGAGGTCGAGGAACTGGTCGATCCCGACGGTGTTGGCCAGGTAGCGAATCACGCGGCCCAGCCACCGGCGGCAGTCCCGCGCCAGCGGCCCTGCCTCCGGTGCGATGTCCATAATGCGCTGGTGGACTTCACGATCCACCGCGTAGTTGTCTTTGCCTCCCAGGAAGCAGTCATAAACGCGCGCGATACTGGCCACGTGCGTGTCGATCCGTGTGGGCAACATGCCCTCACGGCCGGATACTGCCATCCATCTGGTCCTGGACATGGTCGACACTCCGAAAGGGGGCGAGCAGTGCCGGGGTCCGGCGCGAGATCGGTCGGCGCTGCTCCATTGGTGTACATCCACAGCCAATCTGATCTGTGCGGAGCGGACCAGAGCGTTTACTGCGCATTTCGCGGCGGGCCATTCGGGTATCCTGCCCAGGTGGCGTCACGGGGAGTAGTCGCATGAACGCACGAAGAACCTTGCTGATTCGGCGACGCAAGGCGGTGGGCCATTCACAAGAGTCGCTGGCGGCGGCACTTCAGGTCGCTGTTTCGACCGTTGCCCGGTGGGAGAGAGGCGAGAGCGATCCCCGACCCTGGCAACGTCCCAAGCTAGAGGTCGAACTGCGGCTTTCCACCGCCGAACTCGACGAGTTGGTGCCTGACGCTTCACCAAGTGAGCGCGGCATGCGCGCCAGGTCAGACGGGGGATTGATCGACGGCCAGCCGAGGCATGACGGTATGGTCACCGTGGCGCAGCTTCGGCGGAGGGTGTATGACCTCGACGGACGTTACGACCACATGCCCTCTCTCTCCCTACTGACGGATGCGGCGCAGGCACTCGGGCAGATTGACGTCCTCGCCGAGCGCAGCCGCTCCTCGTCTCGCCGTGAACTGCAGCGGATCGAAGCGACTGCGGCGATCCTGCTCGGCCAACTGGTTTGGGACGCTTCCCAACGCCGCGACCACCAGACGGCACGCCGCTACTTTGAGCAAGCGGAGCGTGCGGCCCGAGAATTCAATGATCCGGTAGCTGAAGGTCATGCCCTGCTCCGGAACAGCTACCTGGCGCTTTACGGCGAGCATGACCCGGTCAAAGGGCTACGGTTGACCGAACACACAGCTGCGGTTGCAACCGGGGCCAGCGATGTCATCACTGGCTTAGCTCAGCTCCACTCGGCCGAGGCCCACGCGATGGTCGGTGAAACCCGTCTCTGCGAAGTGGCACTGGCTGCAGCGGAGACCAGTTTCGGACACGTCGCGGACACCGACGCGGCCGCACACCTGTTCTCGCCGGTCCAGTTCGATCGGCTCGCCGGGTCCTGCTACTTGTTCCTCGGTGATCACCACCGAGCGGAGCGGTTTCTCGGTACCGCGGCCACGGCGACGAGAGCACCAACGAAGTCCCGAGCTATAGTGCTGGGCAATCTCAGTCTCACCTACCTGCACAAACGTGATCTCGATGCAGCGGTGGTGACACTGCACGACGCAATCGACGTGGTGGAAGCCAACCGCGGTGGCGGTGGCTTGAATCTCGTGTCCGACGCAGTCCGTAAGCTCCGCAGCTGGCAATCCGAACCCGTAGTCCGCGACATTTACGATCGGGTGCTCTCCTTGATGACTGCGACGCCCTGAGGAGTGAGGCCGTGCCGAACACCGACGTGAACGACCGAAAGAACGATATCCGACAGCGCGTCTGGGATCTCTTGGATCGCGAAGGCGCCGTCCTTGGCGGTAGCTCGCACGGCCGTATTCCGAACTTCGTAGGCGCCGACCACGCAGCTGCTCAACTCGCGACCGTGGCAGCGTGGCACGACGCGGCCGTGGTCAAGGCAGTCCCAGACAAGGCCCAACTCCCGGCGCGCGCCCGGGCCTTGCGCGCTGGCAAAATCGTTTACATGGCGGTGCCGAAACTAGCCGCCCAGCAACCCTTCTACCTGCTCGACCCCGCCAAGCTGACCGTTCCAGCCGAGGAGGCCGCATCCAGCCACACTGCGGCTGCCGTAGCGCGAACGGTCGGCGTCGACGAGCTACGACCGGTAGACCTGATCGTTTGTGGCAGCGTCGCGGTCAACCATCATGGTGTACGCCTGGGCAAAGGTGCTGGTTACTCCGACATCGAAGTCGCCCTACTCGCTGAAGCGGGTTTGATCGGACCGCATACCACGATCGTCACAACTGTCCATAGCTTGCAGGTCCTCGACCAGGACATTCCCGAGACCCGCCACGACTTCAGCGTCGACCTCATCGTCACCGCCGACGAGATCATCACTTGCGAGCCAGCCCGCCGTCCCACCGGCCTCATCGGGGACGAACTTTCACCAGACCAGCTCGCTGCGATGCCTGTGCTCCAGTCCTTCCACCGCAAGAGCTGACCACACATCCGCCGTAGACCAGGACTCCTCTGTCCTCCTGGAGAACCGCCGTTACTGCACATGTTGTAGCGAGGCCTCCCAGGCAGCATAACCGAGTAACTTCACGGGAAGTAGTTACATGACCGCGCGAAGAACCTCGCTGATTCGGCGACGCAAGGCGCTGGGTCATTCGCAAGAGTCGCTGGCGGCGGCACTGCAGGTCGCTGTTTCGACCGTTGCCCGATGGGAGAGAGGCGAGAGCGATCCCCGCCCCTGGCAACGTCCGAATCTTGCATGAGAGTTGCGTATCTCGGTTGCTAAGATCGACGAATTGTTCGATTCCGCGGACTTGAACAAGGCGGCAGTAGAGAATGGTGTCGCGGTGTTGCGTTGCCTAGCGGACGTATATGACATGCCTGACGACGGACCAACCCGCGAAGTGTCGGAGCTGCTCGCGCGACCAGCAGGATGGTGTCTGCGCGCCTAAACTCCGACTATACATTCCTATTGAACCATTTACCTGATCTGGTTCCCGAGCTGACGAGGGCGATGCTGCAAAGCAGCGATGCTTATCGGTGCAAGATCGCGAGCATGTTGGTGCAGGCGTACCGCGCGGCTGACGCGATCGCGGACAAGTTTGGTTTTTATGATCTATCGGGTCGTCTAATTGAGATCATGCGCTTGGCGGCTGAGAAGTCCGGCGATTTGCTCGCGACTGCGGTAGTCGGTTACGTCCGTGCTGAGACCTTTTTCGCCAGTGGTCAACTTGCTCGTGGTCGACGTCTGCTCGAGCAGGCCGCCAACAACGTCTCGCCAGGAGTATCCAAACACGCCGCCGCGGACCACGGGGCGCTACACATGCGCGCCGCCGTGATCGCTGCCCGTGCTGGCCTGTCCGAGTACGCCGAAGACCATTTGACGGAAGCACGAAATGCGGCCAGTCGACTGATGGAGAGGATTTATAGCGGCACAGCCTTTGGCTCCGCCTCAGTACGCATTCATGATGTCAGCGTAGCGCTTGACCTCGCAGTCCCTGAGATGGCATTGCGCGCCGCGGCCGGATGGCGCCCGCCGGACAATGTCCCTGCCGAGCGTAAATCGCACTACTACATTGACATCGGACGCGCGCAGTCCCAAATCGAGTGCCCAGAGGCTGCTCTAGAAGCATTTCGCGTCGCATACACGATCGCGCCCGAACACGTTCGGGCACACCCGCAGGTAATCGAAACACTCACCGAACTGAAAAGAAGCGGCGCCCTCGCCGTCACCGAGGTACGACGGTTTATCGTCCGGTCCGGAATTCTCATGCCCTCCAGCTAGCCACTGGTGATGAGGCCATGCAGTTCGGTGAGGGAATGGATCACGTGGCTGCGTATGCTGTAACAACAGGATCGGTAGCCCACAAATGGCCCAACGGGCCACGCCGGATGAGCACCGGACGCAGACCAGCACGATGTGCGTCACGATCGTCCGGACGTAGGTCAACGACAACCCGCCTCGCGCCAGCAGGCGCATGTCCAGGAACGGGTCGCGGGCTCGCAGGCCCCACCAGGCGGTCAGCGCGACGGCCGGGATCGCGACGGCCAGCCACCACCACACCGGGGTCGTGGCCAACGACAGCAGCCAGAACATCAGCGTGGTGATCGAGACTGCGAAGAGCAGCATGCCGACCGGGTCGACCCGCGCGAGCGCCTTCAGCCGCCCGCTGCTGTGACCTCGTGCCGGCGCGTCCGCCGGGCCCCACCGCATGATCACCGCGCCGCCGAACAGCGCCAGCGGCACGTTGATCCAGAACACCCCGGCCCAGCCGAACCCGCCGACGAGCAGCCCGCCGAGGGAGGGCCCGAGCGCGGCGGTGACCTGCGAGCAGATGGCGAGCGCGGCCAGAGCATTGTTCGGCCGGGAGCGAAGCCGGTCGGCGGCGCGGCGGATCATCGCGACGCCGCACGGGTACTGGGCCGCGGTGCCGATGCCGATGAGGATGCGGCAGACCACGAGCGCCGCGACGTTCGGCGCGAACGGCGCCACCGCCGAAGTGGCGCCGACCAAGACGATTCCGGCGAGGCTGGTGCGGCGCGGGCCGAGCACGTCGGCGATGCGGCCCATCGCGGGGGCGGCGACGGCGGTGGCCAGGTAGAGCGCCGAGACCAGCCAGGTCACCGAGGTGCCCGCGTCGAAGTGGGAGCGGATGCCGACCAGCGCGACCGCGATCATCGACGAGTTCAGCGGTTGCAGGATCGTGCCGAGGGCGATCGGGGTGACGAACCTGCCCGGTAACTCGGGCTTGGGGTCCGTCGATCGCAACAGGTCTTCAGCGTTGCTGTCTTTTTGAGAAGGGGATTAGTGTGTCGTTCGAGGCATCGGTCCGATCCCGGGTAGAAGCCGGTGTCAGGAGTCGGCGAGCCGGTCCAGCAGCCTGGCCGCGAGCACCAGCAGCTCCCGTTCGACGTCGGTCAGCCCGGTCATCGCCTGGGCCAACCACGCCTCGCGCTTGCCCCGGTCCTGCCGGACCCTGCGGCGGCCCGCCTCCGTGATCCGGATGATGGCGGCCCGGCGGTCGCCCGGATCGAGGTCTCGCTCGGCCAGCTCGGCGTCGATCAAGTGCTGCACCATTCGAGCCATGGACTGCGGGGTGACCCGCTCGGCGCCGGCCAGCGCGCTGGCGGTCGCCGGACCGTCGCGCTCCAAGCGGCCCAGCACCGCCAGACGACCCAGGGTCAGCTCGCCGGGATCGCGCTCGGCGCGCAACCGGCGCGCCAGGCGCATCACGCCCGTCCTGACCTCGGTGGCCGCCTGAGCGATCCCGGCGGTGTCTTCGGCAGCGGGATCGTCGCGACTCATATATTCAGCATAGCTGTGTTTATCGGAGGTGTGTCTTTCCGCCAGGTAGGGAACGTGAGCCCCGGCACACCGCGAGCCCCGGGCGTGACGATCAGGTCAGCTGCGGTGCAGCCGGGCCGTGACGTGCGGGGTTATGGGCAGGCCGACCATGGCGCGGCTCTCGGCGTAGTGGAGGGTGCCGTCGTCGTCGAGCGCGTAACTGCGCGCCGCGGCTTCGACGTCCTTCGCGGTTGCGGCGCGGACCACCGTGTCGGTGGACAGCTCCCAGCTCTGCGGGTACGCCGCGCCGTAGAACAGCTCCAGGATTCCGGTGCAGTGGCTGATCAGCAGTTCCAGGCGCCCGTCGGGCTGCGGCCGCCACCAGCCGGTTTCCCACGCCGCCGGGCGAAGGACGTCACCCTCGGCGTCGAGCAGCCAGGCCCGCGCCTCGTGGCGCAGGAACGGCCGCCCGTCGTGGGAGATCGTGACCTGCTGCCCGAACCGGTACGGGCCCTCGATGCTCGGGTAGTCGACCTCGCCGCCCCCGCGCCACACGCCGACCAACGCCCGCAGCGGGGCACAAGCGTCGTGCAGCGGCGGCCCGCAGCGCAGGTCAGTGGTCTCCGCCGGGATGGGTAGCTGAGCGCGCTCACTGGAAGAACCCATGCGGGCAGGGTAGAGGTTCCGTTGCGATTCCTCCGCGCTCGGATCGATCTCCTCGTCGGGCGAGCCGTTAGATTGCGGACGCTCTGGCGCACGGTCTTCGACCTCGACGAGCGGACCATGTCGACGGTCTTCTACCTCGGCGACACCGCGGCCGGCGGCCTGCGCCGCAGCGACGAATCGACGTCCGGCCCCGGCCTGCTGGCCGGTTGACCTGGTCGGCTGACGGCGCGCAAATGGTTGCCAACCTTGCATAAGCTTGTCAATATCCTTGCCGAGACGGATCAGCCGGGTTCGCCGCGGCGCTTGCGGTGGGCGACCCAGCCGAAGTCGACGAGGGCGGTCACGGCCAGCACGATCAGCGCCCACCCCAGCCACGCCAGTTCCGGCACGAACAGGAACACCAGCACGGCCGCACCCGTGCAGAACACCAGGCCGAATCCGGCCAGCCAGAGCCGCAGGGTCAGGGCGCTGCACGCGTAGGGCGCTCCGGCGAAGCCGGCCATCGGGTCGTGGTAGCCCGGCAGCCCTCGCTCGTAGTCCTCGCGCTTGCGCTTCGGCATGCCGCCCGGCTACCCGCCTCGCCTCGGCCTCAAGCCGCCCGGAAGCTGGCGCGGGCTCAGGACGCGTAGGGGTCGGGCTCGATGTGGACGTCCGAGAGGCGGTCCATCCGGTAGCCGACCCCGCGAACCGTGGTGATCAGGTCCAGGTCCGGCCCGAGCTTGCTGCGGATCCGGCGGACGTGCACATCCACCGTGCGGGTGCTCGGCGTGCTGTTCAGGTGCCAGACGGCGTTGAGCAGCGAGCCGCGCCGGTGCACCCGCCCCGGGTTCTCGCACAGGAACAGCAGCAGGTCGAACTCCAGCCGGGTGAAGTCGATGTTCGTCCCGTCGGCCCGCACCACCCTGCGCGGGGCGACCAGGATGCGCAGGGCGGGCTCCGTCGGAGCGGGCAGCGACCGCAACCGCGGCACCTCCGGCCTGGTCTGTATCTCCACAGTGGACTGGCTGGGAACCTCCACCAAGGCGCGCAGTTTCCGGGCGAAATCGCTTTCCAGCGTGGCGAGATCTCGTTGCGGGACGACGAACCGGGCGGTCACCTCGATCACCGCACCGTCCTCCAGCGGACGCGCCTCCGGGGACTCCGGACCCACCGGCTCCCGGAAAGCAGCTTCCAGCGTCATGGCACAGCTCTCCGTCTCATCGCGATGCCGGGGTCCACCGACACCGATGCGAACAACAGCACCTCGGCGGCAGGTCACCGGCGAGGCGAGGGCAACCCGGCGGCAGGCGGCTCGGACGAGCAGCGGGGCAACGCCGGGGCAGGGGAGATCAAGCGCGCGGACAAGCCGCGGAAGCGACCCACAACAGGTCGATGTGCGCGCGCTGCACGAGCAGCGGTCCCGGCGTCATGACATTGATCAAAGCACCGTCGACAACTTCCGTCAAAGCCGTTCAAAAGGTGGGAAACGGCTGGCCGGATCAGCGGCGGAAGCGTTTCCACCAATGCGTTTTCCGCGGTACGGGCTCGTTCGGTGCGGATGCTGGGCGCCGCTGCGGCTCGGGCCGGCCGGCGCGCCACCGGACCACCACGTCATCGACGTTCACCGATCCGACGGCGACCGGCGGTCCGGTCGGTGCGCGGAGGTATTCGACGATGCGGCGGTTCAGGTCCGTTGCCACGTCGCGGACGTCCTGCTCGGTGGTCAGGTCGCGAACGGTTTCGGGCAGCCGCTCGACCTCCTTGCGCAGCTGCAGCGGGGCGGGCAGCAGGGCATCGCCGGACAGCCCCTCGCGGCGGATGTACTCCTTGACCCACCAATGGTCGTCGAGCGGTGCGCCCGCGCCGGGCAGCGGCTTGCCCGCGCCGGGCAGGTCGTCGAAGTCACCGCGCTCCTGGGAGGTGCGGATCTGCTTGTCGATCCATGATTCGAACGTGACACCGGGTGGCTTGCGCTCGGTCATGCCGCGATTGTCCGCCACCACGCTGCCCCGGTGCCACCGGCTATCCGGTGCGTTCGACGATGCCGCGGATGAAAGCGGCCTGGCCGGCGTGCTGGAGATCGTCGGCGATCACGCTCACCAGCCGCACACCGAGGGTGACCGGGGGAGTCCACCCGGCGTCCACGACCTCGGCGAGGTCGTCGTCGGTCAGCTCCGAGACGAAGGCGACCGTCTGCGCGTGGACGGCGTCGTGGTAGCCGGTCAGCAGCTCACCGGAGTCGACGCGCACCTCGCCGACCTCGTCGGGGTCGTGGCCGTAACCGATGTCCTCGTGCGTGAACGGCAACCCGAAGCGCCCCAGCCAGTCCTGCGCGGTCCAGACCTGCTCCACCTCGGCGACGTCCGAGACGTGGTCGTCCTGCACCCGGGTCAGGTGCCACACCAGCCAGGCGATGGAGTTGGCCTCCGGATCGCCCCGGTACGCCAGCTGGTCGGGAGCCAGGCCCGAGACGGTCTCGTGCACCACTTCGCGGATTCGGCTGAACGCATCGACGAGCACCTCGACGCTGGACATTCGGCACGCTCCTGTCGGCGAGTCAGAACCGGTCTGCGCCACGGTACGACCGCCGCCGGGATCCGGCAGCGGATCCACAGTGGACGCTACCCGGGCAGGATGCCCATCCCGGCCACCGCGCGGCTCTCCCGCGCCTGCTCGCCGGTGACCGGCCGGTCGGGCCGCCAGGCCGAGGTGAACACCAGGCCCGGCTCGACCATCTCGTAGCCGTCGAACAGGGCCGCGACCTGCTCCGGATTGCGCAGGTGCAACGGGTGGGTGCTGGACTGGTATAGCTCGATGGCCTCCGCGACCTCGCCCGGCCAGTACTCCGGCGTCAGGCTGTGCGACAGCGCCAGGTAGCTGCCGGGCGCGCACGCCCGCCGGTAGCTGGCGATGATCCCGGTCGGGTCGTCGGCATCCGCGATGAACGGGAACACGGAGATCATCAGCACCGCCACCGGCCGGGAGAAGTCAAGCAACCGCCGGGCGTCGGGGTGGCCCAGCACGAGGTCCGGGTGCCGCAGATCCGCGCGGATGGTGGTGGCCAGGTCGTTGCCCGCGAGCATCCGCTGCGACTGGGCGACCGCCACCGGCTCGTGGTCGACGTAGACGACCCGCGCCGCGGGGTCCAGGCCCTGTGCGATCTCGTGCACGTTGCCGATGGTCGGGATGCCGGAACCGAGGTGGAGGAACTGGCTGATGCCCGCCTCTTCGACCAGGTTCCGCACCGCGCGCTGCAGGAACGCCCGGTTCTCCTGGGCGAAGGTGCGGGTCTCGGGCAGCACCGCCAGCACCCGGTCGGCGGCCTCGCGGTCCGCGGCGAAGTTGTGCGCCCCGCCCAGGTAGTAGTCGTACATGCGGGCCGGATTGGCGCGGCTGCGGTCCACCCCGGCCAGGCTCGCGAACAACTCGGCCTGGGCGGGATCCTGCCCCGGATAGCCCTGTATGGCCGCCCCTCCCAGTGTCGCGTCTTGATCGTCCGTAGGTTGCCCGCGCGAGCGCGCTTCCGCAAGGTCTCAGGAGCGCGTGTACTTCAGCACTTCCAGCATGCTGTGCTCGTCGGACCGGTCCGGTTCGCCCAGGCAGGCGGTCAGGCCGCTGCGCACCCGGTCCCGGTCCAGGCCGGAGCCGATCACCACGAGCTGGGTCCGCCGCGACTCGTCCCGGCGCCAGCGCGTGCGGTGGAAGCGCAGGAAGTCGCCGACGGTGTGCAGGGTGAACTTCTGCCCGCGTCCCGGCGCGCCGAAGTGGACCTGCCCCTTCATCCGGTAGATGCCGGCCGGGCGGTCGTCCAGGAACCGAATCAGCGCTCGCGGATCCACCGGGCTGTCGGCCGTGAACTCCACGCTCTCGTACGCGGCGTGCAGGTGCTCGTGGCAGCCGTCGGCAGGCTCGGCCACCAGTTCGTCGAAGGACATCTGGCGCGCGGTGTCCTGCCGTTCCCGGACCGCTTCGCGCTCGAACAGCAGCGTTGGGTCGACGCGGCCGTGGTCGGTCGGCAGGACCGGCTTTCCGTCGGCGAGCCCGCGCACCAGTTCCGCCAACCGCCGCTGGTCGGACTCGTCGACGCGGTCGATCTTGTTAAGCAGCACCAGATCGGCGAAGCGCAGGTGCTGGTCGATCTCGGGGTGCCGCCGCCGGGTCGCGTCGAACTCCGCGGCGTCGACCACCTCGACCAGCCCGCCGTAGCCGAGGCGGGGGTTCGCGCTGTTCAGCAGCAGCCGGACCATGCCGCGCGGGTCGGCAAGCCCGCTGGACTCGATCACGATCACGTTGATGTCGCTGCTTGGCCGCGCGAGCTTGGCCAGCAGGTCGTCGAGCCCGCGGGCGTCGACGGCGCAGCACAGGCAGCCGTTGCCCAGCGAGACGGTGGAGTCGACCCGGCCCGCGACGCTCAGCGCATCTATGTTGATCTTCCCGAAGTCGTTGACCACGACACCGATCCGGGCGCCTGCGGGTTGCGCAGCAGGTGGTTCAGCAGGCTGGTCTTCCCGGCTCCGAGGAACCCCGCGACGATGACCACCGGGATCGGTTGCCGAACCAACGAACCTGCCTTCCGCGCGATGACTGCCCGCCCGGCAGCATATCGGTACGCCTCAACGGCGCCGCGGCACCGGGACCCGCTGCAAGTCTTCGGCCACGACCACCGGGCCGTCGAAGACCGCCGCGGCCTCGTCGTGGAAGCGCTGCGGATCCGAGTAGCGCTGCGAGAAGTGCGTCAGCACCAGGCAGCGCACACCGCACTCGGCGGCGACCCGGGCCGCCTGGGCGGCGGTGAGATGGCGGTACTCGTCGGCCAGCCGCGCGTCCTCGTCCAGGAACGTGGACTCGATCACCAGCAGATCGGCGCCGTTGGCGACGGTGAACACGCCATCGCACAGCCGGGTGTCCATCACGAACCCGAACCGTTGCCCGGGGCGCGGCTCGCTGACCTCCTCCAACGTCACCAGGCGGCCGCCGTCCAAGCGGAGCGTGTGCTCCTGCTCGAGCTTCCCGATGGCGGCCCCGCGCACTCCCAACTCGGCCAACCGCTCGGGCACCATGCGCCGGCTGTCCGGCTCCACCAGCCGGTAACCGAACGTCTCGATGCGGTGGTCCAGCCGCACGGCCTCCAGCCTGCCGAACGGGCCGGTGGCGATCGTGCCCTCCCACTCGATCGGCCGCTCCTGCAGGTCGACGACCTCGTCGAACGCGGACGCGTAGCGCAGGTTGCGGAAGAAACCGGCGCCGCTGGCCGGGTAGTGCGCGTGCACCGGCCGCCGCAGTCGGTCCAGCGAGAGCCGCTGGACCACTCCCGGCACCCCCAGGCAGTGGTCGCCGTGGAAGTGGCTGATGCAGATCCGGTCGATGTCGTGCGCGCTGACCCCCGCGTGGATCATCTGGCGCTGAGCGCCTTCGCCGGGGTCGAAAAGGAAGCCGGTGCCGTCCCAGCGCAGCAGGTAGCCGTTGTGGTTGCGAGACCGCGTCGGAGCTTGGCTCGCCGTGCCGAGCACCACCAGTTCCCGATTGGACACGCGCGCACCCTACGGCAACGGCCGGGGCAGCGCCGATCACCGTTCGGGCGCCTGCGGGCGGCCCGAACGGACCTCGACCTCGGCCGCCCTGGCGGCGCGCTTCTCCTCGGCCTCCCGGCGGCGGGCGGCGTCGAGCGCCTCGGTCTCCTCGCGCGGATCCGGTACCAGCAGACTGCCGGGCACCGACCGGCCGGCGGCACCGAGCTGGTTCATCTTCTTCGGCACCGGGGTGGCCTGGTACGGCAACGGCTCGGGGTGCCCGTGTTCGTCGACGGGGCCGAGCGGCTGGTGGACCTCGATGAACTCGCCGTGCGGCAGGCGCTTGATGATGCCGGTCTCCACGCCGTGCTCCAGGACCTCGCGGTCGGCGCGTTGCAGGCCCAGGCAGATCCGGTAGGTCACGTAGTAGGCGATCGGCGGCGCGAGCAGCACGCCGATCCGGCCCGCCCAGGTGGTCATGTTCAGCGCCAACCCGAACTGGAAGGCGATGATGTCGTTCGCCCCGGACAGCAGCACCACCAGGAAGAACGTGATGGCCATCATGCCCAGCGCGGTCCGCACCGGCGCGTCGCGCGGTCGCTGCAGCAGGTTGTGGTGCGCGGTGTCGCCGCTGAGCTTGCGCTCCAGGAACGGGTAGATGATCGCCACGGTGAACACCAGGCCCAGCCCGACGACGAGCGGGAAGAAAACCGCCGGAATAATGTACGGGCCCAGGTAGACCTCCCACGGCGGCCACAACCGCCCCATGCCGTCGGTCCAGATCATGTACCAGTCGGGCTGGGAAGCCGCCGAGATCATCGAGGCCACGTAAGGGCCGAAGTTCCAGATAGCGTTGATCTGGAAGATGCCGCTCATGATCGCCAGTACGCCGGTGATGATCAGGAACAGCCCGGTGCTCTTGACCGCGAACACCGGCATGATCCGCACGCCCTCCACATTGGACTCGGTGCGCTTCGTGCCGGGGTACTGGGTGTGCTTCTGGTACCAGACGATTGCCAGGTGCGCTGCCACCAGGCCGAGGATGAGGCCGGGCAGCAGGAACACGTGGAACAGGTAGAACCGCGGGATGATCTCGGTTCCGGGGAATTCCCCGCCGAAGAGCATCCACTGCAGCCAGGTGCCGATGACCGGGACCGAGAGCACGATGCCGGAAGCGATCCGCAGCCCGGTGCCGGACAGCAGGTCGTCGGGCAGCGAGTAGCCGATGAAGCCCTCGAACATGCCCAGGAAGAACAGCAGGATGCCGATGGTCCAGTTCACCTCGCGCGGGCGGCGGAACGCGCCGGTGAAGAAGATCCGGAACATGTGCGCCACGATCGAGGCCATGAAGATCAGCGCGGCCCAATGGTGCAGTTGGCGCGCGAACAGCCCGCCGCGGACGTCGAAGGAAATGTCGAGCGTGCTCTCGAACGCCCGCGACATCGTCACGCCGCGCAGGTTGTTGAAGACGCCGTTGTAGGTCACCTCGGTCATCGACGGGTCGAAGAACCAGGCGAGGTAGGTGCCGGTGAGCACCAGGATGACGAAGCTGTAGAGCGCGAGCTCGCCGAGCAGGAACGACCAGTTCGACGGGAAGACCTTGCTGATCTGCCGCCGCAACCCGGGAGCCAGGCGGAATCGCTGGTCCGCCTCGTCCGCCTGGTCGCGGATCCTCCGGAACAGCTTGCTCTCGGGCTTGGTCGGTTGCGTCAACCTGCTCATATCGGCTCCCGGCACCGCGTCCCGAGCCGCCGACGGGGGTCCTGTGCTGCCGATTCCGTGAACTCCCGCCGAATGGCTGGGCGAAACGACATTGCGCGGCTACGAGCGTACTGCGTCCGTGGGTCCCCGGCAGCCGTATGGGCGTCCGATCGCTTCGCCCGGCGGCACTTGTCAGCTCCGGTCGGACCCGATAGCGTCTGGAAATCCTGCATCCGTCCTACGTCCTACGTCCTACGACGTCTTCTGTCGGGAGACAGAGGAGTGGTATGTCCGAGCTGGTCGGCGGAGTGATCCCGCCCCCGTGTACGCCGCTGACCCCGGATCGTGAACTCGACGTGCCATCGCTGGAGAAGCTCACCGCGGGTGTTCCTGCTCAACCACCACGTTGGGAGCGTGGTGGTTAAGCTTCGGGAGCAGCGGTTGGAGATCTCCGGGTTCGGGGTGGAGGTCCTGGAGGGTGGGCCGTTTGGTGGCTCGTGTGGGCGGGTTGTACCCGGTTCGTATCGCTTCGGCGTGTGCGGGGGTTTGGTTCGGGGTTGGGGCTTTTGGGGTTCTGTTGTGGGTGGGCCATCCCCGTGTTGGTGGAGTGTGGGGGCCGCGGGCCGGAGGTCAAACCCGGCCTTCGGCCGCCCCTGGACCACCCCGGGTTCGTTGGAGGCCGTTGGTTCTGGAGAGGATGAACGGCATGGCAGCGGCGAGGAAGTACCCGGTGGAGTTGAAGGAACGCGCGGTGGGGATGGTGCGTGATCTGGAGCGGGAGCTGGGTCCGGGGCGTGGGGCGATCGCGCGGGTGGCCCAGCAGTTGGGGGTCAATCCGGAGGCGTTGCGGTACTGGTTACGTCAGGACGATCAGGGGCGGCGGCCCTCGGGCGAGCGGGCGGCGGGCTCGGTATCGGAGGCTGACGTGCGGATCGCGGAATTGGAGCGGGAGAACCGCGAGCTTCGCCGGGCGAACGAGATCCTGAAAGCGGCTTCTGCTTTTTTCGCACGGGAACTGGACCCTCGACCGCCGAGATAGCTGGGTTCGTCGATACCTACCGTAGCGAATTCGGTGTCGCCCCGGTGTGCGAGGTGATCGGATTTGCGGTGTCGACGTATTACGCGACGAAGAAACGTCAGGGGCAGCCGTCGGATCGCCGGTCGCGGGATGAGGAACTGATCCCGGAGATCCGGGCGGTCTGGGAACAGCAGGGCAAAGGGATGTACGGGGCCCGGAAAGTGTGGAAACAGCTCTTACGCGAGGGAGTGAAGGTGGCGCGGTGCACGGTTGAGAGACTGATGCGCGCCGAAGGCATGACCGGGGTCGTGGCCACACGGCACCGGCCGCGGACGACGATCCCCGGCAATGCGGACACCAGGCCGCGTGACCTGGTGGAACGAGATTTCAGGGCGCCGGCGCCGAACCAGCTGTGGGTCACCGATGTGACCTATGTGGACATTCTCGATGGTGATTTCTGCTATACCGCTTTCGTGACGGATGCGTTTTCCCGCGCGATCGTGGGCTGGCAGGTGTCGGACAACCTGAGAACCGAGCTTGCGCTAGACGCGCTCGATATGGCATTGTGGTCCCGGAAAGAACATCTCAGTAAAGCATTGGTACATCACAGCGATCGAGGTGTTCAATACACCTCGATCCGTTACGGGAAACGGCTCGCCGACGCCGGGATCGAACGATCCGTTGGCAGTACGGGCGATTCCTACGACAATGCGCTGGCAGAGTCGGTCAACGCTCTCTACAAAAAGGAACTCATCGCCCGGAACGGCCCATGGAAAGACGCCGCCGAGGTCACCTTGGCGACCGCGGAATGGGTTTACTGGTATAATCATGAACGGTTGCACTCCTGGTGCGGCGACAGGCCACCGATGGAGTTCGAGCAAGCCTTCCGGCAACGCAGACACGTGCAGCCCCCGACAGCGGCATAGCCCCACGAGACAGATGATCAGGTCTCCACAAAACCCGGGGCGGTCCACCCTTCGGGGGTGAACGGCTTGACATCCGTCCCGCAGCCCCTGTTCGGCTTTGTGTCACGGGGATGGCCAGGAGTGGTCTGGCGGGGTGGGGCTTTTGCGTTGCGGGGTGGCGGAGTACTGGGGTGGGGGCGTTGGGGGGGTTGGTTTTGGGTTGATCCGTAGCCGGGTTTGGGTTGTGGTCGTCTTTCGCTGGCGGGTGTGGGGTGTGGGGTGTGGGGTGTGGGGTGTGGGGTGTGGGGTGTGGGGTGTGGGGTGTGGGGTGTGGGGTGTGGGGTGTGGGGTGTGGGGTGTGGGGTGTGGGGTGTGGGGTGTGGGGTTCGGGGTGGAGGGTTTGTCTCGGTCGGGCATTCACCTAGCTAGGGGGCGTGGGCGGTGGTGATCGCTGCGTTCCGAGGTGGTCCGTGCGTGGTTTTCGGTGCTATAGCGCTTGAAACCGCTCACGATGCTCGTGCTGGTGGTCTGGTGGTGGTTGGGTGTCGCCTTCGGCGTGCTGTGGTTTTCGGTGCTGTTTCTGTGTCGGGTTTCCGGTGTTTTCGTTTCCGCGGCTTGGGTTTTTGGGTTTCGGGTCGGGTGTTTCACCTGATCAAGTGACCATAAAAGGCGTGCGAACTGGTGTTCTAATGCGGGAGAATATTTGGTATGACACCGCTGTTGAACATCCAGGATCCGGCCGTCGGCACCACCAGTGCCCGGTCGGCGGTGTCGTGCACGGATGCCGAACTCGCCGCCCGTATCCGTGAACTGGAGGAGGCGATGCGGGTGTTGATGATGGAGCAGTTGCAGTGCATCGCCGAAGCCGACCACCGTGGTGTGTATGCCGAGTTGGGGTTCCGGTCGGCGCAGGTGTGGTTGCAGGGGTTGCTCAACATCGATGCGCGTGATGCGAAAACCCGAGTCAAGGTCGCCCGCAATGTTGAGGACCGGCAGAGCTTGTATGGCGAGGTCATGCCCGCCGACCTGCCTGAGACTGCTGCGGCTTTGGCAGAGGGTGCGATCGGGTTGGAGCATGCGCGGGTGATCGTGGACGGGGTCCGCCGCCTGCCGGAGTATGCCCGCTGTCATCAGGTCGGTGAGGTCGAATCAACCCTGGCTGGGTATGCGCGGATGATGACGCCTCGTGAGCTGGAGAAGCTTGCCGAGCGCATCCGCTATCTGCTGGATCAGGACGGTGCCTACGACGACGAGGAAGACCAGCATGAGTCGCGGGAGCTGCACTACACGGTTGCCCGGGATGGGATGACGGTCATCAAAGCCCGCCTCGACCGCGAGGCCGGGGCGAAGTTCGCCGCGCTGATGCAACCGCTGGCCGCACCGCGGCCGGAGGTAGAGGGGGAGAAGGATCCGCGCACGGTGGGGCAGCGCAACGCCGACGGGCTCGCCGCGATCCTGGACCTGGCGCTGGATCATGACGGGGTTCCGCGTTCGGGTGGACAGCGGCCGCACATCACCATCTCCATCGATTTCGAGGACTTGAAGAAGGGGCTCGGGTTCATCGCCGCCGAAACAGGGTTGCCCGGCACCCTCAATACCGAACGCGCCATCACCGCCGAGAACGCCCGACGCATCGCCTGCGACGCCGAGGTGCTGCCGGTGGTTCTCGGCGGGGACGGGCTCCCGCTGGATGTGGGTCGGGCGAAGCGGACCGCGCCGACGCATCTGCGGGCGGCGTTGCTGCAGCGGGACGGGGTGTGTGCGTTTCCGGGGTGCGACCGGCCGCCGGGAACCCCGGAAGCACATCACATCGCCCACGTGCGCCGTGAGGCGCTTGATTTCCGAGTGGGGGTGAAAGACCTCTACCGCTGAATTGTCACAGCAGTTTGGTTGAAGCTGAGGGCAGCCTGGCTCGCGGGAATGGGCGGGTTGGGTGGCAAGCGGCCCTGACAAAGTCGAGTCGTGCCAGTACTGCCAGATGGTGCGGGCTCGGTGAGCGAGACGAGAAGGTGTACGAGAGGAACCAGTGTCTGAGGCCTCGTTAAGTGGAGCCGGCTCAAATCTGGCGGATATGGGCTGGTGCTGTGGTGCGCGTGAACCGAGTGTAGGGGTAGCGCCCGCCTGCATTTCCTTGTGTTACAAGGGAGTATGGGCTGTCCGTGGGGAAAGTCTGTGGCGTACTCGCGGGGGCCACCGGGGTAAAGCTGGGCGTCTCCCTCGTCGATCGAATCAAGTGAACACGGGAACCACCGTCCGGTTCCCGCCAACAAACCCGGAAACCATCGGGTGAGGCGGGTAGATGCATTGCCCATCGATGACCGGGTGGTGGGGCGGAGCCGCCGTAGTACTCCGAGCCGGGGAAAGCCCGCGCACATGGGGAAGGGCGGCAGCAAGTCAGCAGGGAAGGACTGTAATGCCAGAAGACGCGCCGGTGAATATCGGTGCCTTGCTGGAGTCCCGGTTCCGGGCGCGACAGCGGGTACTGGAGATGCAGACGAAACTGCACTCATGGGCGATCAACGACCACGATCGCCGGTTTGGTGACCTCTATAATCTCGTTTACGACCCGGCTTTTCTGGTGATGGCCTGCAAACAGACCCGGAGCAATCCGGACACTGCGCCCGGGGGTCGATCCCAGGGCTGCGGCAAAGTCTTGATGTGATGGGTTGACCTGCGGTAACGGCGTGTCGTGAGCGCGGGCACGGCGATCACAGGGTGATGATCGAAGTCGCCAAACACCGATCGTCAGGAAGTCGTCGCCGTGCCCGCGTTCTCATCATCTCCTGCCCTTCAAACCCCGATCGAGTCAGGCCCTGCCCAGCCCGCATCCGTCACGGACGCCGGATCGCCGGTCCTCCAGGGATTGCTGGAGGTGTTGACGGACGTGGTCGATCCACGCAAGCGCCGGGGTGTGCGGCACCGCCTGGCGGTGGTGCTGGCCATTGCGCTGGCGGCCACGCTGGCCGGGGCACGCTCGTTCACGGCGATCGCCGAGTGGGCCACCGATGTACCAGCGGGTGCGCTGGTCCGGCTGGGCGTTGTTCGCCGGCCGCCGTCGGAATCGACGATCCGTCGTGTACTGCAACGACTTCCCGGTGATGTGTTCGACGAGAAGATCAGTGCGTGGATGTGGCTGCGTACCAGCACGATCAGCGGGCGGCGGGTCATCGCCTTCGACGGGAAAACGGTCAAGGGAGCCAAGGACACCGCCGGCAAGCTGGTGCATCTGCTCTCCGGGCTGTGCCAGCGCAGCAAAGCCGTGCTCGCCCAGGTCGCCGTCGGCGCCAAGACCAACGAAATTCCTGTACTGGCCGCGCTTCTGGGCACTCTCGACATCACCAATGCGGTCATCACCGCCGACGCCATGCACTGCCAGCGCGACACCGCCCAGATCATCCGCGATCGGGGCGGCCACTACATCCTCACAGTGAAAGCCAACCAGCCCACCTTAAGTAAACGACTGAAATCACTGCCCTGGAAAGACATTCCCTCCATGTCAGTGACTCGCGAACGCGGCCACGGCCGCCAGGACACCCCAGGAGAGCGTCAAAGTCGGTGATCTTGGTGTGAAGTCCGGTGTGTACGTGGTCGATGCCTAGTCCGAACATGGGTGATGGCCTCCGCCTGGGATGATCAAGGTTCCTACGCCACGATCGTCACCAGGAAGAAGGCCACCGTTGTCAGTGTCGCACGTCTCGTGTTCGTCGCCCGTGTTAGCCGTTGCTGAGCGGCCGGATCCGCTGCTGGAGGCCGGTTTGTCCGCGGTTGGGTTGCTGGTTGAGCTGCTTGCTGGTGTGCCTGATCCGCGTGATCCGCGGGGTGTTCGGCACACGATTGGTGCGGTGCTGTCGGTGATGGTGTTCGCGGTGTTGGCCGGTGCCCGCAACTTTCGGGAGATCGCTGATCAGGCAGTGGATCTGCCAGTGGTGTTGTTGGCGGCCGCCGGGTGCCGCCTGCATCCGGTGACCGGTCGGTATGTAGTGCCCAGCGAGCCGACGATGCGTCGGCTGGCCCACGATATCGACGCCGACGCCGCCGATGCACGGGTATGTCAATGGATGCGGGAGCAGGCTATGGCGGCAGCGTTTGCCCGTCGGGCGGACGGCTCCAGCGGCTCCGGTGAGGGCGCTGATGCGGGGGTGGTTGCGGTGGCCATGGACGGCAAGGTCGTGCGGAACACCATCGCTCCCGGCGGTGCCGAGGGTAGCGAGATCAAGCTGTTCTCCGCGTTGCTGCACGAGAGGCGGTCGTGATCGCACAGCGGCGTATCCCCCATGACACCAACGAGATCACGCAAGTGGCCGCGCTGCTCAAAGACGTTGACCTGACCAATGTGGTGGTCACCGGGGATGCCGCGCATGCCCAGCACGCCACCGCGGCCCACATCGTCTGTGAGCGAGGTGGTGCCTACGCCCTCACCGTGAAAGGCAACCAGCCCGCGCTGCTCGCGGCGATCACCACCGTTTTGCCACCCGCCAAGCCGGGCAGCGAGCACCACGTCGAGATCGACCGCAGCAACGGCAAGATCGTCCGGCGCGCGATCTGGGCCGCTCCCGCCGACGGGATCGAGTTTCCTGGTGCGGCACAAGTGTTTCGGATCCGTCGCGACACCTTCGACCACGCCGGCAACCGGCTATCCAAGGAGGTCGTGCACGGCGTCACCAGCCTGTCGGCCGACCTGGCCACCCCCGCCCAGATCGCCGCCCTGGTCCGTCGACACTGGAGCGTGGAGAACAAATCGCACTGGGTCCGCGACACCGTCTACCACGAGGACCACCAACACGCCTACGCAGGCACTGGCGCACAGGTCATGGCCACCCTCCGCAACCTCGCACTCGGCATACTCCGCCTGGCCGGCATCACCCAAATCACCCGCACCCTACAACGCATCGCCGCCGACAGAACCCGAATCCTCCCCATCATCACCACCGCTACCAGCACAAACCGACTTTGACGTTCTCCTGCAGGACACCCGCACCCTGAAAGCGACCGAACTCACCACGGGCATCGGATTCCCCGGCGCCGCTCAGGTCCTGCGACTCACCCGGACCCGCACCAACCGCAAGGCCGGCAAACGCACCCGCGAAACCGTCTACGCCATCACCAGTCTCACCGTCACCGACGCCGGACCCGAACAGATCGCCACATGGTTGCGCGGACATTGGTCGATCGAAAACGGGCTGCACTGGGTCCGCGACGTAACCTACGACGAAGACCGCAGCCAGATCCGCACCGGCCACGCACCCCAGGTGATGGCCAGCCTCCGCAACATCGCCATCAGCCTGTTCCGACTCGCCGGCCACACGAACATCGCCGCCGCCTGCCGACATCACGCCCGCGATTTCAACCGGCCCATCGAACTGCTCCTGACATGCTGAAACCCGACTTTGCCGGGACCCTGGGGTCGATCCCCACTGGGTCGATGGTGGAAGCACCGAGCTGGGCAACATGGTGATGCTCTGCGGTCATCATCACCGGACCCTGCACAACCAGCGATGGGAAACCGAGATACGGGACCGGCGACCGGTGTTCATCCCACCGTCCACAGTGGACCCAAAGCGAACGCCACGACCAGGCGGCAGGGCACTACCCGCCCAACACCGCGAATACCTCCGGGACCTCATCCCCACCCAGCGGGGCCCGGCGGGCGATTCGTGACGCCCTTCGGCGCTCTCAAGCGGTGTGCGCTTCCGACACCACCAGCGGGGTTCCCTGCATGCAGGTCGTGACCATGCCCGGCTCGATCCTGCCGCGGACCACTGTAGTCACACCAGGACGCAGCTCGGGCGGTGGGTGCACCAGCAGGTACTCCCGGTCACTGGTGTTGAGGACCAGGCAGCCGAGTTCGACCCCGTTCCGCACTTCGCCGCGCAACGTCACCTCCGTTCCTGCCACCTGGGCGGCAGGCGGCGACGCGGCGGGCGCGCTGTTCGGGGGATTCGCGGGCGGCTCGCCGCAGCCTGCCAGCGCGATGAGCGCGGAGAGTAACGCCGGGTAGCACCAGACGGCCCGCGAAGCTGGTGGCCTCAGAAGCACAGTGCGCACGTTATGGGTGTGCCCGGGTGCGGCTCGCGCCAACCGTCCGAAGGGATTCGGGCGCGGTCGCTGTGTGAGGTATCAATGAGCCCGTTGGCAATCGTGACGGGAGGGCTGATGAGCGACATGCGAGTCGCAGTGGTGACCGGGGCCGGATCCGGCGTGGGGCGGGAGATCGCGCAGGCGCTGCTCGGCGCGGGCTACCGGGTGGCGCTGGCGGGCCGGCGGCCAGAGCCGTTGGAAGAGACCGCGCAGGGCTCCTCAGCCGCCCGAGTGGCACCGACCGACGTCAGCGACCCGGAGTCGGTCGCCGCGCTGTTCGAGGGCGTGCGCGACGCGTGGGGCCGGGTCGACCTTCTGGTCAACAACGCGGGCACCTTCGGCACCGCCGGTTCGGTCGGCGAACTGTCCTATTCGGACTGGCAGGACGTCGTGCAGGCCAACCTGACCGGCTCGTTCCTGTGCGCGCACCACGCCTTCCGGATCATGCGGGACCAGGACCCGCAGGGCGGCCGGATCCTCAACAACGGTTCCATCTCCGCGCACAGCCCGCGGCCGCGCAGCGTCGCCTACACCGCGACCAAGCACGCCATCACCGGCCTGACCAAGTCGATCTCGCTGGACGGTCGGCCCTACGGCATCGCCTGCGGGCAGATCGACATCGGCAACGCGGCCACCGAGATGACCTCGGGCATCGCCACCGGCGTGGTGCAGGCGGACGGCTCGGTTCGCCCCGAACCGACCTTCGACGCCCGGCACGTCGCCGACGCCGTGCTCTACATGGCGGGCCTGCCGCTGAACACGAACGTGCAGTTCCTGACCATCACCGCTACCGCGATGCCGTTCATCGGACGCGGTTAGGACTCCAGCCAGGCCTTGGCGAGCAGCTCGTAGGAGCGGACCCGGTCGGTGTGGTCGTGGGTGGCCGTGGTTATCACGAGCTCGTCGGCGGCGGTGGCATCGCGCAACGTCACAAGCTTGCGCACCACCGTCTCCGGCGAGCCCACGATCTGGGTGTCCAGCCGGTCGGCGACGATTTCCCGCGCCTGGACTGTCCACGGGAACTCAGCTGCTTCGGCCGGGCTGGGGTACGGGATCGCGCCTTGCCCGGCGCGGATGCTGTGCACCCACTGCCCGTACGGGGCGGCGAGCTCCCGGGCCTGCTCGTCGGTGTCGGCCACCACCACGTCCGCCGACACCACGACGTGCGGGCGGGCCAGCTTCGCGGATGCGGTGAAGTCGTCCCGGTAGGCTGCGACCGCCTCCAGCACCGTTGATGGGCTGACGTGGTAGTTCGCCGCGAACGGAAGGCCCAGCGAACCCGCCGTGGCCGAGCTCTGCCCGGCGCTGGACCCGAGGACCCAGACGTCGAGATCGGCACCTTCGACCGGCAGCGCGTGCAGCGGTTCGCCGCTGGCGGACCGGAATCCACCGTCGACGAACTGTAGGATCTCCTCGACCTGGGCTCGGTAGTCCAGTGGTGATTCCGCGGGCTCGCCGGTGCTGAGCAGCCGTTGCTGCTCCTCGATGCGCGCCACGAACCGCTCCGATCTGGCCAGCGCGCGCGGCTTGGGCGGGATCAGCAGCCCGTCCACCACCTTGGCCTCGGGCGCCGGCCCGTCGGCGGGACCGGCGAACCGGCGCACCAGCTCCCGGCCGCGCAGCAGGCCGGAGCGCCCGAGCCCTAGGTCGACGCGGCCCGGGTGCAGCTGGGCGATCGTGCCGAACTGCTCGGCGACCACCAGCGGGGAGTGGTGCCCCAGCAGCACCGCCGCCGAACCCACCCGGATCCGGCTGGTCGCGCCCGCGATCAGCGCGATCAGCACCGCCGGCGCCGAGGAGGCGACGCCGCGCATGAGGTGGTGTTCGGCCACCCAGTAGCGGCGGTAGCCGAGGTGTTCGGTGCGCTGCGCGAGGTCGATGGTGTTGCGCAAGGCGTCGGCCGAGGTCTGCCCGGACGGGACGGGCGACAGGTCGAGGACGGACAGCGGGGTGGGCATCAGTGCGACCTCCAAGTCGACCTGGTCATGAGGCGGTCTTCGTGCTGCGGTGGGGGTCTGCCAGCGGCGGCAGCCCGAGGTTCTCGCGCAGCGTCGCGCCCGGGTACTCGGTGCGGTACACGCCCCGTTCCTGCAGCAGCGGGACCACGGTGTCGACGAACTCGTCGAGGCCGCCGGGGGTGAGGTGCGGGACGAGGATGAAGCCGTCGGAGGCGTCTTCCTGCACGAACCGGTTCATCGTCTCGGCCACGGTCTCCGGCGTGCCGATGAACGACTGCCGGGCGGTGACCTCGATGATCAGCTCCCGGAGGGACAGCTGCTTGGCCTCGGCGAGTTCGCGCCACCGCCGGGCGATGGTGATCGGGTCGCGGTGGCGCCGGGAGCTGGCCCGCCCCTTGGTGATCGCATCGGCGCCGACCACCGGATCGAACTCGGGCAGCGGTCCGTCGGGGTCGAAGCCGCCGAGGTCGGTGTTCCAGAGCTGTTCCAGGAACCGGATGGCGGTCTGGCCGCTGACCTGCTGGTGCCGGATGTGCGCGGCGCGTTCGTGGGCTTCCGCGTCGGTTTCCCCGAGCACCACGGTCGTCGCCGGGAACACCAGGAGCTCGCCGCGGGACCGGCCGTGCCGGGCGAGCCTGCCCTTGACGTCCGCGTAGAACTCCTTGCCCGCCTCCAGGGTTCCGTGGCCGGTGAAGATCGCGTCGGCGGCCGAGGCGGCGAACTCGCGGCCCGCGTCGGAATCCCCGGCCTGGAAGATCACCGGTCGGCCCTGCGGACTGCGGGGCACGTTGAAGCGGCCCGCGATGTCGAAGTGCGCGTCGCGGAGCGCGAAGGAGCCGGCCCGCGGGTCTTTCAGGAAGACCCCGGACTCCTTGTCGGCGACGATCTCGTCGCCGCGCCAGGAGTCGAAGAGCTCCCACGCGGTGCGCAGGAACCGCTCGGCGCGTTCGTAGCGCTGGTCCTCCGGCAGGAAGCCGTCGCGCCGGAAGTTCTCGCCGGTGAACGCATCCCATGACGTGACGACATTCCAGGCCGCCCGGCCACCGGAGAGGTGGTCGAGGCTGGCGAACTGCCGGGCCACCTCGTACGGCTCGTTGAACGTCGAGTTGATGGTGCCCGCCAGCCCGAGGTGCTCGGTGACGGCGGCCAGCCCGGCGAGCACCGTGAAGGTGTCCGGGCGGCCCACCACGTCCAGGTCGTAGATCTTCCCGGCGTGTTCGCGCAGCCGCAATCCCTCGGCGAGGAACAGGAAATCGAACTTCCCGCGCTCGGCGGTGCGAGCTAGGTGCGTGAACGAGGAGAACTCGATCTGGCTCAGCGAAGCCGGATCGCTCCACACCGTGGTGTTGTTGACGCCCGGGAAGTGCGCGGCCAGGTGAATCTGCTTGCTCACAGGTGTCCTCCGACGGTGGCGGCATAGCGGCTGGCGGGCCGGTGCAGGCCGAACAACCCGCGCAGCGTGCCGGCCTCGTAGGCGGTGCGGAAGGCTCCGCGTCGTTGCAGCTCCGGGACCAGGCCGCGGGTGATCGCGGTGAGGTCGTGCGGGATGGTGCCGGGCCGCAACCGGAATCCGGAAAGCCCCGCTTCGGCCCAGGCGATCAGCAGATCGGCGAGTTCGGACGCGGTGCCTGTGAACACCGGAGCGTCCGATGCGTACACCGCGCCATCGAGCTCGTCCAGCCGGTCCTTCCGCTCGGCCGCGCGTTCGCCGAGGAACACGACCAGATCGCCGAACACCTGCGGGCCGCGCCCGGAAGCCGGTTGGTCGGCGCGGATTCGGTCGGTTACGATCCGCGCCTGCTCCGCGTCGTGCGGGATGGTGAAGACGACGTCCGCGGCACGGGCGGCGAACCGGTGCGCGGCGGCCTCCGTGACCAGGGCCGTCACCAGCGGCTGGCCCTGCGGCGGACGTGGCGTGATCGACGGCCCCTTGACGTCGAACCACTTCCCGGCGAAGTCGATGTAGTGCAGCTTTTCGCGGTCGATGAACCGGCCGGTCGCGACGTCGCGGATCTCCGCGTCGTCCTCCCAGCTGTCCCACAGCCGGCGGACCACCTCGACGTAATCGGCGGCCTCGTCGAAAAGCTCCGCGGGGTCGACCTCGCGCCGACCGAAGTGCGCGGCCTCGCTCCGTCGGTCCGAAACCTGCACCTGCCAACCCGCGCGGCCGGCGCTGATGTAGTCCAGGCTGGCGACCGCCTTGGAGATGTGAAACGGCTCGGTGTGCGTGACGACGGCGCTGGGCACCAGGCCGATGTGCGTGGTGCGGGGCGCGACGCGAGAGGCGATCAGGCCCGCGTCGAGCCGCCCGCGCACCTGGTCGGTCCGGTCGTCCGGGCCGTCGACGAGGGTCGACTGCGGGCCGAGCGAGTCCTCGATCGTGACGAAGTCGAGCAGGCCGTGCTCGGCTTCCCGCACGACGTCGACCCAGTACCCGGCGGTGAAGAGCTCGGCAGCGCGGGCGGATTCATCCCGCCACGCGGCGGAATGCCAGCCAGCGCCGTCCAGCGCCACCGCGAGGTGCAGGTTCGGTCGTGGTGCCATCTGCAGGTCCTTCCTGCCGCGCGACGACGAATCCACAGTGGATCGTCAGGTGGGGGAGCGTTCGCGAAGCGATGCCGGGAACCGGCGGCGAACGGTGACCGGCGAATGAGGCCGGGATGATGTGCGGGGCTGTGGGAGCTCAGTGCCGCGGACAGGCGGCGGAGGTGATCCGGAGGAGGTCGACGTGGTCCCTGGTGACCAACTGCACCGACTGCGCCATGACATGAACGCTAGAAGCGGCGTGGGGAAGCGTCAACGGATCGCCCCGACTGCCCACGATGTGGGCGGGAATTGCTCAGCGCAGCGAGATCGTCGCGGTACCGGCGGGCAGCACCCGGCCGATCACCGGCGCGCCCGGGATCTCGCCGACCACGAGCAGACCGCCCGAGGTTTGGGCGTCGGCGAGCAACAGCAGGTCCTCTCCCGACGTCGAACCGGGATCGAGGTGAGGGAGGACCCAGTCGAGGTTCCGGCGGGTGCCGCCGCTGACGAACCCGGCCCGCACCGCGTCCCGCGCGCCGTCGAGGTACGGCACGGCGGCGACGTCGATTTCGGCGGCGGTCCCGGACGCGCGCATGGTCTTGAACAGGTGGCCCAGCAGACCGAACCCGGTGACGTCGGTCGCGCACACCACCCCGGCCCGCGCCGCAGCGACCGCGGCGTCGCGGTTCAGC
Organism: Saccharopolyspora pogona; assembly: GCF_014697215.1. Lineage (GTDB taxonomy): Bacteria > Actinomycetota > Actinomycetes > Mycobacteriales > Pseudonocardiaceae > Saccharopolyspora > Saccharopolyspora hattusasensis. The sequence goes on along the minus strand of NZ_CP031142.1, from coordinate 1,969,847 downwards.
GTCGTCATCGCCTCGATCGCCTGCTCGAAGCGTTCCCCGGTGCGCTTGTGCCGGGTGTTGAGCACGCCGATGCCCAGCGGTTTCGTCAGCGACAGCGGCAGGCCCGGCCGTGCGGTGTCGTTGCGCAGCAATCGATCGGGGTCGACGAGGCCGGTGGCCGCCAGGCCGTACTTCGGTTCGGGGTCGTCGACGCTGTGCCCACCGCCGATGTGGCAGCCCGCCGCCCCGGCGGTATCGGAGCCGCCGCGCAGCACCTCGGCGGCCAGCTCGAACGGCAGCACATCGCGCGGCCAGCCCAGGAGGTTGACCGCGAGGATCGGAGTGCCGCCCATCGCGTACACATCGGACAGGGCGTTGGCGGCGGCGATGCGGCCCCAGTCGTAGGGATCGTCGACGACAGGTGTGAAGAAGTCCGTGGTGACCACGATCGCGGGTCCGCCGTCGGCGCGCACCACGGCCGCGTCGTCACCGGTCTCCAGGCCGACGATCAGCTCCGAGTTCGGCCGTTCGACGGCGGGGGCCAGGCCGCTGACGATCGACTCCAGCTCGCCGGGCGGGATCTTGCAGGCGCAGCCGCCGCCGTGCGCGTACTGGGTCAGGCGAATCGGTTCGGACCTGGTCATGCCCCCATTGCAGCACGTCGGAGCCTGCTCCACAGGCGGAGACGGACGGGAATCGAACCCGCCGCACCGAGGTGCTCGGTGCCATCGGCTTTGAAGGCCGAGGGGGCCACCAGGCGCCCATACGTCTCCGCCGCCACTGTAGCCCCGCGTGCGACAGCGCACCTGCCGGTGAACGGAGTCCTTTGTGGACGAACGTTTGTGAGCTCGGCGACTTCCGGGCTGGTGCCGCGTCGGCGGTCGTAGGATGTCGGCGTGCCGTTCGCGAAGACTGCTGACCAAGCCGAGATCTACTACCAGGTGCGGGGTTCCGGCGAACCGCTGGTGCTGTTGAGCGGGCAGGCGAACACCCACCACTGGTGGGACAACGTGCACGCCGACTTCGAGGGCGACCACCAGACGATCATGCTGGACTACCTCGGCACCGGCGAGAGCGACAAGCCCGAGGACGCGGAGTACAACGTCCGCCGCTTCGCCGGCGATGTGATCAGCGTTCTCGACGAACTAGGCATCGCGCGGGCCCACGTCTACGGCACCTCGATGGGCGGCAAGGTCGCGCAATGGGTGGCCATCGACCACCCGGACCGGCTCGGGGCGCTGGTCCTGGGCTGCACCTCGGTCGGCGGCACCCGCGGACTCCACGCGGATGCCGCGGTCACCCGATCCCTGGCGCAACCGTCGGTCGAGGCGGCGCGCCAAGCCCTGATCGATCTGATGTACACGCCGGGATGGGTGCGGACCCATCCCGGCCCGTACGTGGTGCTCGGCGGCCGGATGCCCAACCACGCCCGGCGCGGGCACCTGCGGGCCAGCAACGGCCACGACAGCTGGGCGGAGCTGAACCGCGTGACGGCGCCGACCCTGGTGCTGCACGGCACGGACGACATCTTCAGCCCGGCGCGGAACGCGGCGATCCTCGCCGAGCGCATCCCCGGAGCTGAGGTGCACTACCTCGACGGAGCCCGCCACGCGTACTTCGAGGAGAAGCAGGCCGAGGCCTCCGGGGTAGTACTGCGGTTCCTCGCCGCGCACCCGTTGCGCTAGCCGCCCTGCCCGTTCGGGCTGGCCGGGATCGGCGGTTCGGCCTGGATTTCACCGCCGGACAGGCGAATCCTGCCAGCCGCGCTCACTGCGGGTAGGTGCCGGGCAGCCCGAAGGGGGGGAACAGGCTGACGTCGAAGAACGTGACGGCGTGCTTGACCTTCGCGCGGTCGAACTCGAGCACCTGCAGGTGGAACGGCCGGAACACGCCGTCGGGCTGGCGCATGTAGACGCCGAAGGCGACCTGGCCGTTCGCCCGGGCCGGCAGCAGCCGCATGTCGTCCGGGCCGGCCGGGCACTTGAGGTCAACCAGCACACCGATCTGCTCGGCGCCGCGCACCCAGTTGGTGAACGGCGGCATCTCCCAGATCGCGTCCTCGGTGAACAACTGCACGATGCGGGAGATGTCCTTGGCCTCGAACGCCGCCACGTAGCGCTCCAGCAGCTGCTGCTGTTCGGCGGTCAGCGGCTCGCGGGTGTCGTCCTCGGACGGCTTGACCTGGTCCAGCTGCGCCCGGGCGCGTTGCAGGGAGCTGTTGACCGCGGCGGTGCTGGTGCCGAGCGCTTCCGCCACTTCGGCGGCCTTCCACTTCAGCACGTCGCGGAGGATCAGCACCGCCCGCTGCCGGGCGGGCAGGTGCTGCAGGGCGGCGATGAAGGCCAACCGGGTGCTCTCCCGCGCGCTGACGATCGCCGCCGGGTCCGTGTGGTCGTCGGTGATCATGGTGTCCGGGATGGGCTCCAGCCACGGCACCTCGGGCAGCTCGACCAGCTCGTCGCGGGACGGGTCGCTGGGACCGCCCAGGCCGGTCGGCAGCGGTCGGCGCTTCCGGTTCTCCAGCGCGGTCAAGCAGGTGGTGGTGGCGATCCGGTAGAGCCAGGTGCGCAGCGACGACCGGCCCTCGAACCGGTCGTAGCCCCGCCAGGCGCGCAGGTAGGTTTCCTGCACGAGGTCCTCGGCGTCGTGCAGCGAGCCGAGCATCCGGTAGCAGTGCGCCAGCAGTTCCCGCCGGTACGGGTCAGCCTGCGCGACGAAATCGTCGGTGACCGTAGTGGTGGCCATGACTACGCCCTTTCGGCTTCCTGTGCTGCTGCTTCGGGACGCCCCGGGCTGCGCCGACCGGCAGATGGGGTGCCGAAAGGCACAGTATCGGATACCACCGACAGGACGGCCGATTCGCCGAGCGTCGACAGCGTCGACAGCGTCGAGGGACCACGAGCCCCGATGCTGCCGTCTGATGTGGACGGTCGTGTCGCGGCTCGTGCCTGGTGGCGCAGGCATGGGCCGAGTGAATCCCGGAGATCCGCATCCGCTTGGATGAATCGAAGTCTTGTTGGCGGAACATGCCGTACGTAGGGGTTAGCTCGGTGGGAAGTCTTCGATCTCGGATCTCGTCCTGGTTCGTGCGTCGGTATCTCGCGCGCCTGCGCGGGAAAGGGACCGGGGCGCTGGCGTTGTTGCCGGACGCGGCGTTGATGCCGTTGCGCCGGACCGGCCTGGACCCGGTGCCGGAACTCGGCCTCAAGCGCCAGCAGGAGCCGGTCGCCAAGCTCCCGGTGCCGTTCGGGCTGAACGTCTGGCTGGTCACCGGCTATCGGGAGGCCAAGGCGGTGCTCGGGGACGCCGGCACGTTCAGCAACGACTTCAAGCACCTCGTCGGCAACGCGGGCGTCCAGGCGGAGGACAACCCCGGTGGCCTCGGCTTCACCGATCCGCCGGACCACACCCGGTTACGCCGCATGCTGACGCCGGAGTTCACGATGCGGCGGTTGGAGCGGTTGCGGCCGGAGATCCAGGCGATCGTCGGCGAGCGGCTGGGCTCGATGGAAGCGGCGGACGGGCCGGTCGACCTGGTGCGGGAGTTCGCGATGCCGATCCCGTCGCTGGTGATATGCGAACTGCTCGGTGTGCCGCACGTGGACCGCGCGGAGTTCCAGCAGCTGAGCGTGGCGCGGTTCGACCTGTTCGACGGCGTCGCCGCGTCGCTCGGCGCGATGTCGCAGTCGTTGGAGTACCTGCACCGGGTCGTCAAGGAGCAGCGCGAGAGCCCGGGCGAGGGCCTGCTGGGCGCCCTCATCAAGGAGCACGGCGAGGACGTCACCGATCGTGAGCTGGCGGAGCTCGCGGACGGGGTGCTCACCGGCGGGTTCGAGACCACGGCCAGCATGCTCTCGCTGGGAGCTCTGGTCATGCTGCAGAACCCGGACCACTTGGCGATGGTCCGCGATGACGGTGCCGCCGTCGCCGGTTTCGTCGAGGAACTGCTGCGCCACCTCACCGTCGTCCAGGTCGCTTTCCCGCGCTTCGCACGAGAGGACGTGGAGATCGGCGGGGTGAAGATCTCGCGAGGCGACGTCGTGGTGTGCTCGCTGGCCGGCGCGAACCGGGATGACGAGCTCGGGCCGGACCTCGAGCGGCTCGATCCCACGCGTCCTGCCACCTCGCACCTGGCCTTCGGCTACGGCATCCACCGCTGCGTTGGTGCGGAGCTCGGCCGGTTGGAGCTCCGCGAGGCCTATCCCGCCCTGGTGCGGCGTTTCCCGGACATGCGTTTGGCGATTGCCCCCGAGGAGCTGGCCTTCCGGAAGGCTTCGATCGTCTACGGGCTGGAATCGCTACCCGTCCACCTGAAGTAGGCGCGCAGCCGCCGAGGCCGCCGAGCGTGGCGGCGAAGCGACGGATGCCGCAGCGGTACGCTGCTCGCCGCTGACCTCCAGGAGTCGACTCGTGCCGGCCCCGACGGAATCGGACTCGAAAGATGTCGGACATCGTTGTCTTCGCCAACGCCGCGATCACCATCGTCGGCGTCGTCGTGCTCATCCTCCGGGCCAAGATCAGCCCGGCCATCGCGCTCGTCCTCGGCGCGATCTACCTGGGGCTGGTCTCCGGACTGGGCCCCGAGCAGACCATCAAGTCCATCACCACCGGCTTCGGCGACCTGATGACCGAGGTCGGCCTGCTGATCGCGTTCGGCGTGCTGCTCGGCTCGCTGATGGCCTCCCTCGGCGCGATCGAGAAGCTCGTCGGCCTGCTCGTGCGGACCTTCGGCCCGCGGTCCCTGCCCTACACCTTCGGCGCCACCGTCGGCACCGTCCTGCAGTCGATCTTCGCGGACGTGCTGCTGGTGATCACCGCGCCGCTGGCCAGCCGGCTGTCCCGGCAGATCGGCCCGTACGGCACGGCGCGGATGTGCGCGGCGATGGCGCTGGGCATCGAGGTCGGCCTGGTGTTCGTGCTGCCCGGTGTCGGGGCGGTCGCCCTGGCCGGGGTGCTGAACCTGTCGTTCGGCAAGATGTTCATCTTCGGCCTCGTCACGGCGGTCTTCACCATCGTCGCCACGCTGGCGCTGTTCACGGCGCTGGCCAAGCGCGGCTTGTGGAACCCGAAGCTGGACGAGACCGAGGACTTGCCGGTCGCGGAGGTCGCCGAGGAGGAGCGGTCGCGCGAGCTGCCGCCGCTGCCCCTGCTGCTGGCTCCGCTGCTGCTCGCGCTGGCACTGATCGCCTTCGGTGCCATCGCGGAGATGGCCGGGTTCTCCTCGCCGTGGGTCGACTTCCTCGGCGACCCGGTGATCGCCCTGCTCATCGGCCTGATCGGGGCGGTGGTCCTCGCGCGTTGGAAGCTCCCGGCCGAGCAGACCGCGGCGGCGTTCAAGCGCGGTTTCCACGAAAGCGGCCAGATCCTCATCCTCACGGGTGTCGGCGGCTCGCTGGCGCAGACGGTCAAGGACGTGGGCCTGGGTGAACTGCTGAAGGGCTACTTCTCCACCAGCACGGTCGTCCCGCTGCTGCTGGTGTGGTTGGTGGCCGCGGTGCTGCACATCGCGATCGGCTCAGTGACGCTCGCCTCGATCACCGCCGCCGGCGTGCTGGGCCCAGTCATGCCGCTGCTGGGCATCGACCCGGTCTTCGTCGCCCTGGCGGCGGGCGCGGGTTCGCTGTTCGTCATCCACGCCACCAGCAACACGTTCTGGCTGCTGCAAACCCTGCTGCCGCAAACGACCCGAGGGGCCCTGAAGTCGGTGACGCTGACGGTCTCGGCCGCCTCGATCATCGCGATGATCCCGATCCAGGTCATGGCCCTGGTGTTCTGAACCGCGGGACGCCAGCAGGGCGGCTCCGTGTTGTCGGCGGCGTGTAACTGCCCTGGCTCAGCGCGTCCCGCAGTGCGGCGGTGGTCGCGTCCGGGTGGTCGACGGTCATCAGGTGGCCCGCTCCCGGGATCTCCCGGTACGTGGCCCGGGGGAGGGCTTCGAGGAGGATGTCGGCCGCCTTCCGGGGGCAGAGCGCGTCGTTCTCGCCGCCGATCACCGTCACCGGGCACTTGATCGCGGCCAGTTCCGGGGTCAGCGGGTTTCCGCGTAGACCGGCCATCGCGGTCGCCGCGTTCGCGTAGCCGCGGCCGTCGCCGATGGATTCTGCGCGCCGCGCGACCACATCGTCAACGTCCACTGTGGATCTTCCGAGCATCGCGGTGGTGTCCTCGCGCAGCGCGTCGAGCACCGCCGCGGCGTCTCCGACCTGTTCGGCTCGTCGTTGGTGGAACTCGGCGGCCGCCCCGCCCACCACCGAGGACGTGCCGAGCACGGCGACGCCAGTGACCAGGTCCGGGCGCTGTGCGGCGGCGGAGAGCACCACCGTGCCGCCCAGCGAGAAGCCCACGCACACCGCAGGACCGGAGACCTCGGCGAGGAAGGCGATCAGGTCCTCGCGCAGCTGGGCCAAGGTTCCGTCGGCGTCGCCGAGCGTGCTGGCACCGTGCCCGCGCAGGTCGTAGGCGTAGGTGTGGTGGTCGGTGAGCTCGTCCTGCTGGCGCCGCCAACTGCGGTGGTCCTCGGCCAGACCGTGCACGAACACTACGGCTGGGCCGGAACCGCTCGTGCAGTAGTGCGTCTGGATGTCGTTCAGCGCGACCGTCGCGGTCTGCAAGCCCAATCAACTCCCGGTGTCGGTTGCCGCACCCGAGACGGGCGGACCCGGAGCCGGTGCGTGAAGACGGTGGCTCATGCGGCGAAGTTACCGAGAGCCGCGGACCTCCAGCGACGCCAGCAGGGTGGCCGTGGCCTTCTCGATCTCGTCCACCGCCTGCTCGAAAGCGGCCGCGTTGTGCGCGGCGGGCGCGCGGAACCCCGAGATCTTGCGGACGTACTGCAATGCGGCCGCCCGGATGTCACCGTCGGTGACGTCATCGGCGTAGGGCGGGCGGAGCGTCTTGATGCTGCGGCACATGAACATTCCCTGGTTGGATTTCCCCAGCTCGTACCAGGTCGATGAGCTGCGGACCGAGACGGCTCGGGTGCTGTCCCGGTCATGTTAGCGGCGATGCCCCGTCCGGGAGGCCCGGCGGGCGCGCCGGAGGCTGAGGCCGTTGGACCCTGGGGAGGCAACGTGGGGCCGCGCAATCTGAGGAGGCCGAACCCGACGAGCCTCTTGTGAGGTGGTCATGCCGAACGCCCACGTGCAGCCCGCTACGACTGCTGCTGAACCGCTGGCCCGGCTCGGGCAGTCCTGGGGTTGGCTGCTGACCTTCGGGGTCCTGACCGCGATCGCCGGAATTCTAGTGCTGGTGTGGCCAGGACCGGCGGTTGCCGCTTTGGCGATCATTGTCGGAGTGCAGTTGTTGGTCGGCGGGATCTTCTGGTTCGTCAAGGCCGTGAGCGCGCACCAGGAGAATCGCTTCGCCCTGGTTCTGCTTGCCGTGCTGGCCATCATCGCTGGTGTGGTGGTGCTGAGGTCGCCTGTTGCCTCCGTCGCGCTGTTCCCGCTTGCGCTGGGTCTGTTCTGGACGATCAGCGGTGTTGTCGAAACCTTGCACGACATCGTCGCTGCGGGCGTTCCGGCGCGGGGATGGGCGATTGCGTCCGGGCTGCTCAGCGTGCTCGCCGGTATCGCCTTGCTGGCCTACCCCGGCCTCGGGCTGGTGACCCTGACCTACATAGTCGGCATCTGGCTGGTGGTGTACGGGGTTGTCGCCGCTGTCCGAGCAGTTAGAGTGCGGCCGCATGCAGCAGCGGCAGCCGCAGCGCAGGCGGGTCCAGCACCCGCGTAGCAGCAGGAGTTCGCCATGAGCAGTCAGAGGAGCCAGCGTTCACCGGACAGGACGCATCATTGGGCGTCCCCCCGCGCCATCACGAGCTTGGTGCTTGTCGTGGCGGCAGTGGTGCTCGTGCTCGAGAACCGGCAAGCCGTCGAGATCAGGATCTTCGTGCCGTTGGTCACGATGCCGATGTGGGCGGCGCTGGCCGTGATGCTGGTCGTCGGGATCGTCGCCGGGCTCTTGGTGTCCCGTCCCCGGAGGTGAAGGGGAGCTGTTCGCCAGTGCGCTCAGGCCTGGCCGAGCCACAGGTCGGGGCCGAAGACCTCGTAGTGGATGTCGGCCGCAGGGACGCCGAGTTCGCGGAGTTGGGCGCGCGCCGCGCGCAGGAACGGCAGCGGGCCGCACAGGTAGGCCGTGACGCCCTCCGGGATGCTGATCGCGGTGAGGTCGACCAGGCCGGTCCGGTTTGCTGGCCAGGGACCTTCGGGGCCTTCGTACCAGACGTGGGCGGTGGCGTTGGGCAGCTTCGCGACGAGTTGGTCGAGGTCGGCGCGGAACGCGACACCGCCGCCCGGGTCGGCGAGTGCCTGCTGCTGCGCACCGTTGGCCCGATTGCCCCGGTTGAACAGGTCGCGCAGCAAGCCGGGGTGGGCGGTGAAGAGCTTGTCGTAGAACACCGACGCGATCTCGCCGATGGCGCTGCTGACCGCGGGCAGGGTGGCGCGGACCGTTTCGGCCGACTTCTCGGACAGCATCCGGAACTCCAAAACTGGTATCTGAGATTCGTATTTTTGGCCGCAACGGACCGCCCGGCGTGGTGCGCTCCGGGGTCAGTCCGCCGGGGGTCTGGGAGACAGGCTCAGCAGGGCCGGGCCGGTGGGGGCGGCCACCAGGTCCTCGATGGTGATCGGGTCGAGTGCGGCGTAGAAGGCGTCCTGGGCACCGCGTCGCGGTGCTTCGATCACTACGTCTCGGGTTGGCGTCGTGCTCTGAGGTCGCCCGAGGTGTGCAGGTCCACGCTTTCAATCGCGGTCCAGTACCGGGTGGCGTCCGTGACGGCCACGGCCAACTCGGCGCTGAGCCTGGCCAGGTGGGTTCCGGCGAGCCTCAGCTTGTCGCCGGGGTGATTGCTGGTCTTGGCCCGCTCCACATCCTGTTCGTCGAAGCGCCCCACCTGTTCGGCCAGCACGGAGCTCAGTTGGCTGAGCTCGGCGAGCGTGCCCACGATCGCCGAGCCGAAGGCGTGGAGTTCGTTCAAGGACGGCTGTGGGGTCCTGGCCTGCAGGCTCACGGACTCCGCCACAGCATCCCGCCCGCGGTGCAGCGCTTCCAGGGGATGTTCGTGCTCGGGCATGGGAGATGCCTCCTCGGCTGAGTGGCGACTCCAGCGGCTGCGGAGCGGGGAAGCCCTGTTCGGAGGCTTCGCTGCCCGGTGGCGCAGGAAGGCGCGGTAACGCTGAAGTACCCGATTTCGCTGACCGACTCCCGCGCTCAGGACTCCGGCGGTCCTGGACGTTGTCTCAGTCGTCGACGGACAACCGGGCGAGGCGCCGGGCCGTTGGCCAACGGACGTGGGTGACCCAACCGAGCTTCTCGAAGATCCGGATCAGCCGCGCGGAGATGTCGATCTGGCCAGGCCGGACGCCATGCCGAGCGCAGGTCGGGTCGGCGTGGTGCAGGTTGTGCCACGACTCGCCCATGCTCAGCAGGGCGAGCGGCCAGAAGTTGGCCGCCTTGTCGCGGCTGCGGAACGGGCGCTCCCCGAACATGTGGCAGATCGAGTTCACCGACCAGGTCACGTGGTGCAGGAAGGCGACGCGTACCAACCCGGCCCAGAAGAAGGACGTCGCGGCACCCCACCAGGTGCCGGTGATCAAGCCGCCGCACAACGCGGGCAGCGCGAACGTGGCCACGGTCAGCGGCCCGAACAACCGGTGCACCAGCCGGATGTCGGGGTCGGCCAGCAGATCGGGCGCGAACCGCTGCTGATTCGTCAGATCCCGGTCGAAGATCCAGCCCATGTGCGCGTGCCAGAACCCCCGCGCCAAGGCGACGGGAGACGTGCCGAACGCCCACGGCGAGTGCGGATCGCCCTCCCGGTCGGCGAACGCGTGGTGCCTGCGATGGTCTGCGACCCAGTGCAGGATCGGTCCCTGGACCGCCATGCTGCCCGCGACCGCGAGTGCGATGCGCATCCAGCGCTTGGCGCGGAACGCGCCGTGCGTGAAGTAGCGGTGGTAGCCGACCGTCACGCCGAGGATGGTGAACACGTACCAGCCGGCGGCGAGCAGCGCATCCCACCAGCGCAAGCCCCACCCCCACACCAGCGGCACAGTCGCGATCAAGGCCAGGAACGGCACGAGGATGAACGCGTAGACCGACAGGTGCGGGGCCAGTGGCCTGCGCCCGGCCAGCAGCGGTTGGGGATTCGACTCGGACACGTCGCTGGCGACCATCGCAGCAGAAACCTCGAATCCGCCTAGTCGGAAGCTCTGCCACCACCGACCGGGAGGCAGCCGTTCACCCACCACACAACCGGCAAGGGGCACGAAGAGCAACGAACCGCCCGGCAAGCATTGGTGAACGCGAGTGAAGAGCTTGGTGTCGAGACACTGCTGCAGGATCCCCTCATGAACGTGCGGTCAGGTCTGTGCAGGAGGAGGGGCCTGGTTGCTTTCGACCTCGACCCGGTTGCGGCCGGCGTGCTTCGCCCGGTAGAGGGCTCGGTCGGCGGCGGCGAATAGGGGGTCGAAATGGGTGGGGCCGACGGCGACGCCGACGCTGATGGTCGGCGGTCGGGGTCTCGGGCCTACCTGCGGCGTCCAGTCGTGGGTCTCCACCGCGGCGCGGATGCGCTCGGCCAGCTCCGGACCGTCGGAGCCAGGATCCGGTTCCCGGTCGGCGAGCAGTACCACGAACTCGTCGCCCGCCCATCGGCAGACGAGGTCGTCGGAGCGGCACTCGCGCCGCAGCAGCCGGGCCACCTCCTGTAAGACGGCGTCGCCTGCGGTGTGGCCCGCGGCGTCGTTGATCTCCTTGAAGTTGTCGATGTCCATCACGACCAGCCATCGCACCGCGACCTGATCGGCGGCCGAGGTCCGGTGCTCCACGCCGCGCCGGTTGAGCAGGCCGGTCAGCGGGTCCCGGCACGCGTCCTGCTGCGCGGCGGACTCCTGGCGCTGCGCCTGGATGGCGACGCGGCGTTGCTCCAGGGCCTGACCGAGCCCGACCTGCAGCACGCGCATCGTCGTTCTGCTGGCGCCGACCAGGCTGCGCAGCGCGGCGGCTTCGCCGACTGGGTCGTCCAGCTCTCGGCAGATCGTGGTCAGGGCCAGCGAGAACCGCATCCGCAGCCTGGTGTCCCGGATCCATTCCGCTGTTTCGACGGCTCGGCTGGCGAAAGTCCGGGCTTCGGCCAGGCGGTGCTGGTGCCGACGGATCTCGGCGAGCACCCAGTTCGCGATCGCCGAGGTGTAGCGGTCCTCCGCTTCCTCGCTCGCCGTCAGGGCCTGCACCGCGCGGCTCTCCGCTTCGGCGACGTGCCCGAGTGCGGCCAGCGCCCGAGCGCTGCCGGCCTGAACGCGGTTGCGGACCTGTCCTGGGGAGGCCAGCGACAGCGCTTCGTCGAAGAGCTCCAGCGCCATGCGGAAGCACTCGTTGGCGGTGCCGTTGGCCTCCATGGCCCGCAGTTGCCAGCAGTTGGCCTCCCGCTCCAGGCAATGCGCGAGGACCTCCGGCTCACCGCAGCGCCGGGCGACCTGAACCGACTGGGTGATGAGCTCGCGCGCGGCGTCGTGGTGCCCGACTGCCTGCAGCAGATCCCCGAGCATGCCCATCGCCTGGGCGTCGGAGCCACCCTGCGGCCGGTCGACGTCGAGCACTGTCCACCCCTCGGCGACGAGGTCGAGGGCGAGCGGAATCCGATCCAGCCGCCACGCCAGGTAGGCCCGGTGCACGAGCACGACGCTGGAGTCCCACGGGCCATCGACGTGGTTGGCCCCGTCGGCGATCAGCCGCCTGAAGGCGAGGCCGGCGGCGTTCGGGCGGCCGGACTCCAGCAGCATCCGGACGTGCCGGTCCGGCTCGGGGACCAGCCCCGCCATCAACGGATCGTTTTCCCGCACTGCCTCATCCTCGCAGCCACGCAACCCGGTGACCTGCTGTTCTGTGCCACCGCGCTGCGTTCAGAGTACCGATGGGGCAGTTCTGGCCCCACCTTCCCAGCGGATTGCTCAGCCCCAAAGGCCGAGGGCGAACTCGGCGATCACGGTCGACAGGAGGAACGATGCCGTGATCGCGACCAGGCCCACCGGGATGATCTTCCAGCCGATCCGCCGCAGCAGCGGGATGTCCTTGCCCAGCGACAGCCCCGCCAGGGTCAGCATGATGGTGGCGATCGAGAGGAAGTCCACCGACTTCACCAGCGGGTTCAGCACCTCTGCGCCGGAGAACCAGGGGCTCGAGATGTAGGCGCCCACCGTGGTGATCCAAACGATCGCCGAGATCTTCCGGGACACCTTCGCCAGGAGGAGCCCGACCAGGACCAGGGCCAGGAGCACCGCGTAACCGCCGACGACCTTCCAGCTCAAGGCACCGGCCGCGATCGAGGCGGTGCCGATGCCCAGCACCGTCAGTACCCCGAGCGACCGCCACATCGGCAGCGTGACCTGGGCGGAGGCCGCGGCGACCTGCTCCCGGAACGCGCGGTTGTCCGCGACCTCGTCCGACCCGGCACCGGCGGAAGCCGCTGGCGCGCTCGATCCCGGAGCGGTGGTGTCCCGGCCTCCGGTGAGCAGCCGGTAGACCCGGTCGGCCAGCGGCAGCGCGATGTAGATCCCGACGTACACGCCCAGGATCGTGGTGATCAGGTTCGACACGGCGGCCATGCCCAGGATGGCCTCTTCACCGGCCGGATACGCGTCCACGATGCTCGCCGTGGACGCCGCCATCATCGAGCCGGACCCGACTCCCGCGCCCATGGCCAGCGCCAGCGGATCGAAGATCCGCCAGTTCGCCACGAGGGACGTCAGGAGCGTGATGAACACCGCGCCGAAGAGCGTGCCGAATACGTACATCGCCAGCACGCCGCGGTACTGGTCCGAGTCCGGCCCGTACTTCTCCGAGACCATCGCGAACGACGGCTCGCGGTCGAGGGAGAACGTGGCGCCGACCGTGGCCTTGCCCATGCGCAGCAGCACGGCCAGCGGCAGGGCGAGGGCGATCGTCCCGAGCAGGTGGCCGATCTCCTGCAGCAGCAGGGCGGGCCCCGCTTTGACCAGGGTCGGCAGGCTCGGGCCGATGTTGAAGGCGAGCCGGGCCACCAGCAGCATCACCGCCACGCCGACCAAGGCCGAGGCCGCCTTCTGCAGGTCCAGGCCGAGCGGCTTGAACCGCTGCACCGACACCAGCAGGCCGAGGACCAGCCCCCACACCATCGGGAAGATGATGATGGACCCAATGCCCAGATCGATCTTGACTTGGCCGACGAACTGGACGACCAGCGCGATGACCAGCGCCAGGGCGGCGATCGGCAGCGTTTGTTTCGTTCCGGCCTCGGCCGGGGCGGTGGAAGTGGTCATCGGGCTGCTGCTTCCTGCGAGGGGTTCCGGCGGTGGGCCGCCGCGGTGAACCGGTATTTCTGCTGGTTCCCATCACGCCGCCTAGTAGCTCAGCGATGGGAACGGTGCGCCTGCGGCGCGGGTGGGCACCCAGACGGCCTTGGTCTGGGTGTACTCGTCGAGCACACCCGGGCCGGAGGAGCGGCCGTGGCCGGAGTCGCCGAAGCCGCCGAAGGGGACGGCGACGTGGATCGTCTTGTAGGAGTTGATCCAGAAAGTGCCGGCCTTGACCGAGCGTGCCACGTGGTGGGCGCGGGACACGTCGCCGGTCCACACCGCGCCCGCCAGGCCGAAGTTCGTGCCGTTGGCCCGGTCGATCGCTTCCGCCTCGGTGTCGAATGCGTCGGCGCCGACAACGGGACCGAACACCTCGCTGGTCTCCAACCGGTTGGCGGGTGTGACCCCGTCGAGCAGGGTAGGCGCGACCCAGTGACCGGCTGCCAGCGCGGTGCCGGTCAACGCGGCGGGCAGCTCCGCGCCGGTGACCCGGCGGCCGCCGTCCTGCAGGCCCGCCTCGATCAGGGAGGTCACGGTGGCGAACTGCGGTGCGGTGATGATCGGGCCGACCTCGGTGTCGGGGTCGAGCGGATCGCCGAGGCGCAATCGCGCCGCCCGCTCCGCAACGCGTTCGACGAACTCGGCGTGGACACTGCGCTGCACCAGCAGCCGCGAGCCGGCCACGCAGGACTGCCCGGCGCCGGAGAACACGGCCGCGATGGCACCGTCGGCCGCGCGGTCCAGGTCCGCGTCGGCGAAGACGATGTTGGCGCTCTTGCCGCCGAGTTCGAGGACGGCCGGGATACCGGCCTGGGCCGCCGATACCGCAACCCGGCGGCCGGTGGCCACCGAGCCGACGAACGAGACCTTCCCGACGCGCGGGTTGCTGGTGAGCGCGGCGCCGACGGTGCCCCCGAGGCCGACGGCGACATTGAAGACGCCTTCCGGCAGACCCGCCTGGTGCGCCAGCTGGGCCAGCCTGACGGTGGAGGCCGGGGTGAACTCGCTGGGTTTGACGACGACGGCGTTGCCGGCGGCCAGCGGGGCGGCTGAGTTCCAACCGGCCGTGAACAGCGGCGCGTTCCACGGGGTGATGGCCACGACGACGCCCCAGGGGACGCGTTCGGTGTAGGTGTGCCAGTTGCCGGGGACGGGGATGGTCCGGCCCATCAGCTTGTCGGCCCACCCCGCGTAGTAGCCGAACATTTCGGCGACCTTGGCCGCCTCTCCCCGGGTGTCCCGGAGCGGCTTTCCGGTGGTGGCGGACTCCAGCACGGCCAGTTCCTCGGCGTGCTCGGAGATGGTGCTGGAGACCCCGCGCAGGATCGCCGCCCGTTCGAAGGCGTCCGTCGCGGCCCACTTCGCGGCCCCGTGGACCGCGCTGGTCAGGATGGCGTCGGCGCCCTCTCGGCCGGGATCGTTGAAGTCGGCGTAGTCCTCGCCGGTGGCGGCGGAGGTGAGGGTGATGCGCTCGCCGCCGCCATTGACGATGGCGCCGTCGATGAAGGCGCCGAGGCCTTGCGGGAAGGCGGCGTCCAAGGCCTGGCGTGCAGAGGCGGCCGAAGAAGTGGCCGGGATGGTGCTCATGATTTGGGGGACCCTTCGCGGGTGAGGGAGGGGGCGACTGTTCGCGCGATCTCGGTGAAGTCGGCGCTGGGGCCGAGGCGGGCGAGGGCGTCCTGCCAGCGCTGGCTCGCGGCGGCCAGCAGGCCGGGCTGCTCGCCGCGCTGGCCGGCGATCTCGATGGCCAGGGCGGCGTCCCGGGCCATCAGCCCGAGGGAGAAACCGGAGTCGTGGGTGCCGGAGAGCACCCAGTCCGGGTACATCGCGGCGGAGACCTTGCTGCCGCCGGAAGCTCCGCTGATCCCCGCCGCGGCGATGGCGGGATCCACGCCGTAGGCCTTCGCGACGGCTAGGGCCTCACCGACGGACACCAGGTTGGCCGCGGCCAGGACGTTGTTGAGCAGCTTGACCACGTTGCCGGAGCCGGGGCCGCCGAGGTGCTGGAACTGGCCGCCGGTCAGGGCCTCCAGCACAGGCCGGGCCGCGTCGAGGGCTTCTGGCGTGGCCCCGACGAACGCGGTCAACCGGCCCGTCGCGGCCCCGTCTCGCCCGCCCGAGACGGGTGCGTCCACGAAGGCCGCGCCCCGTTCGGCGGCGAGGGCGGCGAGCTTGGCGCTGGTGGCCGGCTCCGACGTCGTCGTGTCGACGATCGCGATGGTGCCCGTCTCCAGCAGTTGGGGGACCGTCGCCTCGACCAGGTGGGCCGAGGGCAGCGAGAGGACGACGCAGGGCGTTCCGGCCAGCAAGCCGACGTCGTCCACGGTGCGGATGCCGCCACTTCCTGCGGCGGAACGCGCGTCGGGGGAGGGGTCGAACCCGGACACCTGCCAGCCGGCCCGGTGCAGGGTGGAGGCCATGGCACCACCCATCGACCCCAGGCCGACGACGGCGATTTGCTTGTCCATCAGAGCTCCTGTTCGTGGGGACGTTCCGATTCGTCCTAGTCGAGGTAGATGTCCAGGTCCTTCCACAGCTGCTGGGTGCGGCGGATGGCGGCGCGGCTGCGTTCCGGCTGGGCCGCTTGCATCCCGGCGAGCAGCCCGTAGACGACCGAGGTGGCCGCGGTGACGGACTGGAAGAAGGAAATGCCTTCCGACGGCACGATCAGCAGGTGGTCGGCCACGGTGGTGGCCAGCCGGCCTCGGCGCATGTCGGTGATCGCGATGATCGTCGCGCCTGCGGCGCGGGCTGCCTCGGTGGTGGCTATGAGCTGCTTCATGGATCGCCACATGTTGATGACCACCAGGACGTCGCTCGGTCCCAGGCTGTTGATGGCGGTGGCCAGGTGCACCCCGGCCCGGTTCTCCAGGGAGATCGGGTAGCCCATGGTGGAACCGAGGTGGGCCATGACGCTGGCCGGGCCGGCGAAGGAGCCGACGCCGACCACGAGGATCGACCTGGCCGCGGCCAGTGCCGCGATGGCGGCCTCCGCGTCGGCGGCGGTGTTGGTGTCCAGCGTCTGGCGCAGGTTGTCGATGTCGTGCGTCAGGGCGTCGTGCAGCGGGCTCCGGTGCTCGCCGTGCTCGACGAGCGTGTCCTCGGAGGAGATCAGCACCAGGTAGCGGGCG
The DNA here is from genome assembly GCF_014697215.1 of Saccharopolyspora pogona. Classification (GTDB taxonomy): domain Bacteria; phylum Actinomycetota; class Actinomycetes; order Mycobacteriales; family Pseudonocardiaceae; genus Saccharopolyspora; species Saccharopolyspora hattusasensis. The sequence goes on along the minus strand of NZ_CP031142.1, from coordinate 1,953,403 downwards.
CGCAGCTCGCGCTGCAGGTCCGGCCAGCCCCGGTAGCCCAGCGTCTGGGCGGCGCGGACCACGGTGGAGTTGTTGACGTCGGCCCGCTGCGCGATCTCGGCGATGTCCGCGTAGGACGCCAGTTGCGGATTGCGGGCGATCACGTCGACCACGCGCGACTGCGCCTTGGAGAGCGGCACGTCGGGCAAGACGTCACCCAGCCACTGGGCGTCGGCGTTGCCGAAGATCTCGTCGTTGTGTGCTGTGGACACGAACCCTGCTCCCGGATACGAGGCGGAGCGCCCTGCAAGCGCGATTGCGACAATGTACATCGCAATTTTGATTGCAGAAAGTCCCTGTTGCGCGCTGGATGGCGAGACGCCGGCGTGGGATCAAGTCGACTGCGCGGACCGTCTGGGGCTGAACCCGCTCGCAGCTGCCGTGAGCAACAGCGCGGCCCCGCAGAAGTAGACGGCGGTGATGCCGAGCCAGTCGGCGAGCACGCCGCCCAGGAGGAGGCTGACCAACCTGCCGGTCTGGAACAGCGCGTCGAATCCGGCGAAGACGCGCCCTCGCGCTGCCTCGCCGGTGTGGGTTTGCACCAGGCTGGTGAAGGTTATGGTGCCGGTCGAGGTGCTCAGGCCGTAGAACAGCAGCGCCGCAGCCGCCAACAGGGGCCACGTCGTCAGGGCCAGCAGCACGTCGACCAAGCCGCGACCGCCGTATGCAGCGAAGACGATGCCCGGCCGGACCGGGCCGCGCGCGATCCGGGTCAGCAGGGCGGGGCCGGCGAGGGCGCCGACGGCGATGGTGGCCAAGAGCCAGCCGAAACCCTGCGGGCCCAGACCGAGCCGTTCCCGGACGAGGACGACGAGCAAAGCGCTGGTGGCTCCGGCCGACAACGCGGCAAGCAACTGCGCCGTGGCCAGTGAGCGCAGCAGCCGGTCGGCGACGAGCAGTCGGACGCCGTCGAGGGCGTCGCGCGCCCAACCCTGCGAGGTCGCGGCGCGGTGGCCGGGAACCGCCAAGCCGGTGAGCAGCATGGCGCTGATGGCGAACGATGCGGCGTTGACCCAGAACGCGGCGGCGTAACCGGCCACGGCGGCGAGCGCGCCGGCCAGCGGTGCGAGCGCGATTTGGGCGACGATCGCGGTGGTCCAGATGCCGGAGTTGGCGGCGACGAGTTCGCGTTCGCCGACCAGTGCCGGTAGCAGGCTGTTGGCTGCGGGGTTGAAGAACACCGCGGCAGCCGAGAGCGCGAACGCGATCGCATAGACCGCTCCCAGGTGGGTACCGACCAGAGGCAGCAACGCGGCGAGGGCCATGCGGACGAGGTCGGCTGCGATCATGATGCGGCGTCGAGGCAGGCGATCGACCACGACGCCGGCCACGGGAGCGAACAGCAGCACCGGCACGACGTCGGCTATCACCACTCCGGCCACACCCAGACCCGAGCCCGTGCGGTCCAGGACCAGCAGGAGCAGCGTCACCCCGGCCAGGATGTCCCCGGCGCGCGAGATCACCGCAGCGGCCCACCACCTCCGGTAGACGGGCCGCGCGAGCAACTCCCGCACCGTGATCCGGCCCGGTTCTGCCGCTGGCACAGATGTCCTCCCGCAGCTTCCCGACGGTGTGGGGGCAGGACCTGTTGTTCAGGAGGCCGGGTTGAGCGGGTTGGGGCAGCACGGGCAGCGGGCACGCGCATGGGCCCGCAGCCCGGACGGGTCAGTCACCGTCGAGTTCCACCCACCGATTGGCGACGAGGCGGGCGAGGAAGTTCGCCACGTCCTCGTCGGCCACGTGGTCGTAGCGGTCGCGCAGCTTCTCCACGATCTCGGCGACCGTGCGCCGTCCGTCGCACAGGTGCAGGGTGGTCGCGCCGGTCAGGTTCAGCACCGTCGCAGATTCGGGCACCTGCAACATGTACTGCTTCCGCGCCCGGTCGAAGCCCAAGCGCACGTGCGAGGCCAATTTGGGCTGGCTCGATGGTTGTAGTGCTGTGCTCATCGCCGTCTCAGTTCATTCGGTCCGGAAAGCTCGGTCTGCGGACCTGCGTCGGCGAGCAGGTTTCTCGCGGTGGTCTGCTCGTCGACGCAGGGGCTACTGCTGGTGTTCGGTGCTAGTCCTCCATCCGCGAGACGTACATCGTCACTTCGGACGCGCACGCGAGTTCTTCGAAGTCCGGGGCTTCCCAGTCGACTTCCTCGAACTTCGGGGGCTCCCATTCAAGAGTCGTCCGAGCGGTATCGGATTGCATGGTCGGCACCTCCGCTCTGCGGACTTCACCGTCTTGCAGGGGAGCTCCCGCCTGCGGGCAGGCGGGAGCTCTGCGGTTGACAAGAGCCGGTTTACGGGCTGAAAGCTCTGGCTAGTCGGATGAGGTTGGTGGGGTCAGGGCGCGATCAGCAGCCCCAGCCGCCCCAACCCCAGCCGCCCCAGCCGCCCCAGCCGCCGCGGCCCCAGCCGCCCCAGCCGCCGCCACGGCCGCCCCAACCTCCGCCGCGGCCGCCCCAACCTCCGCCGCGGCCGCCCCAGCCGCCGCCGCGGGAGCTGAAAATCGTGCTGATATTCATCGTGATCCCTCATCTTTTAGAAGGGTTCAACGACTTTCGTTGGACCTTCGGATGTTGCTTTGCAACCAACAACGCCGGCGCCGTTCCGAAAAGCGTCAGCCCGGGATTGGTCGGGAATGTGCACTCGGTCGGAATCGGATGGCCCGTACAGCCGTGTCACCGACTGCTCTGCGTGGTGTTGCACTTGCAACCATAGAGTTAAAGGGTGGTGTCAACAGGGGACTTTCGTCCTCAGCACTATCTGTAGCCCCTTTGGTTGCGCTACGTATTCGGGTGTCGCGCTGCGGCCAACGTGCCGGTCGCGAAATCGCGTGCCCAGGAGCATCCACTGTGGAATGTTCTTTCGCGGGATCTGCGCGCGATTTCCAGCTGTCAGAGACGGTTGTGCGGGCGGCTGGACCGCCTACGTGGTCCATGGTCGCCTGTGTGGCTGCCGACGGTGATTCCTACCGACGCGCGCGGCATCGTGCAGCGCTCCGCCGCCCGCTATCTCCGCTACGCCCTGGATGACGTGGAGAACTGAGCGGCTCACACGTCGATGGTCGCGGCGCAGTGCCAGCCGCGAGAGTCGTGCTCGATCTGAAGTTCGTTCAGCGAAACGGCTTTGGGCGCGGCACCGATGATCTCGGCGCGTGCCACCGCGACGGTGGCGAGTTCGAGCGCGATGCCGGTGGCGCGCGGCCGGACGCGGATGCCCAGCGGTACGGTGCCTTCCGCGTCCAGCAGGTAGATGATCTCGTCGAGCACCGCGAGCAGGAGTTGCTCGTCGGTGCCGTCGAATTCGACGGTTCTGGTGCTTTCCGGCCCATCCACCGCGACCTCGGCGAAAGCGGCCACCAACGCGCGGGCCGCGGCTGCCAGGCATTCCTCGCGCGTCGAACCCCACGCTTCGAACCGGATGTCGGCGGTGTGCGGCAGGAAGCGGAACCCGTTCATCTCGACTCCATACGGCGGATGCCCCGGCCGTCAGGCCAGGGAGGAGACGATCCCGCGTGTCCGGCTGCGCAACGGCCACTGTAAGATCGGTTCCGGCAAGCGAACCTTGCCGCCCCAGCACACCAAGCTGGAACCACAAGCAACACCATGGGTACCGGTGGTCTATCGGGAGCCCGCCCACGGAGTGGGCGAATGCCTGCGGAGCTGGCGTAAGACATATCAGGCCGAGCCTGGCGCGGCTGGCTGTGAAACAGGAAACCCAGTCCGCGAGGACTGAATCTCCCTGCACCAACCGGGAGAGAAGTCAACCCTTCACCACGCCCAGCGGCACGAGCCTGGCGATGCGGCGGCACAGCCCGGCTCCTTCGGCGACGGCGACGACGGCGTCGACGTCCTTGTAGGCGGTCGGCGCCTCCTCGGCGAGCCCGCGAGCGGAACTACCGCGGACGACAATGCCGTCGTGCTCGAGGTCCCGGCGCAGGCGGCGGGGATCGGTCGTGCGGATCGCCTGGTGTCGGCTCTGCGTGCGTCCGGCGCCGTGACACGTCGAGAAGAACGCATCACCGGTCGGCACGCCGGTGAGCACATAGGACGCCGTACCCATCGAACCGGGGATCAGCACCGGCTGCCCGGCTTCCCGCAGGCCCGGCGGCAGTTCCGGGTGCCCGGGCGGCAGCGCGCGCGTGGCTCCCTTGCGGTGCACGCACAGCGTTCGCCGCTGGCCCTCCACCTCGTGCGTCTCGATCTTGGCGAGATTGTGCGAGATGTCGTAGACGAGGTCGAGCCCGCAGCCGGTCACCTTCCGCAGCACCTCGCCGGCGGCGACGCCGAGCACGTGGCGGTTCGCGCGGGCGTAGTTCGCCGCTGCGGCCATCGCGCCGAGGTAAGCGCGACCCGCCGGCGAATCGACCGGCGTGCACGCCAACTGGCGATCCGGGACGGTCAGGCCGTAATCGGCCATGCTCTCGTCCATGCTGCGCACGTGGTCGGTGCAGATCTGGTGGCCGAGCCCGCGGGAACCGCAGTGGATCATCACGCACAGCTGGTCGAGGCGGAGCCCGAAGGCCCCGGCGACGCCCTCGTCGTAGATCTCGGCGACCGCCTGGACCTCCAGGAAGTGGTTGCCGGACCCGAGGCTGCCGATCTGCCCGAGCCCTCGGTCCCGCGCGCGGGCGCTGACCCGACCCGGCTCCGCGTCGGCCACCGCGCCGCCGTCCTCGCAGCGTTCCAGGTCGCGCGGCGTGCCGCGCCCGCGCGCGACGGCGTAGTGGCACCCCTTTTCCAGTAACCGGTCGAGGCCCTCGCGGGGCAACTCCCACACCGCGCCCCGGCCCGCCCCGCGCGGCGTGGCCCGGCTGAGCCCGTCCATGATCCGCTCGGCGACTCGGCGGAAGTCCGGCCGGTCCAGCTCGGCGGCCAGCAGCCGCACCCCGCAGGAGATGTCGAAACCGACGCCACCCGGTGAGACGACACCGCCGGCGCGGACGTCGGTCGCCGCGACGCCGCCGATCGGGAATCCGTAGCCCCAGTGCATGTCCGGCATGGCGTACGACGCGCCGACGATGCCGGGCAGGGCGGCGACGTTGACGACCTGGTCGAGCGCGCCGTCGCCCTTCGGCGGCAGCAGTCGCCGCGACGCGAACACCACCCCCGGCACACGCATCGCGCCGTGCTGTTCGATCCGGAACCGGTACGGCGTTTCCTCGACGAGCTCCACCCGGACCTCCCGCGTTCCTCCGCCCCGGCAGTACCCACCGGGGCCCGGCCCGACACGCGCCCGATGGCAGCCAGCGAACTCGGCCCCGTCGGTCAGGCCTTGGCGGGCGCGTCCTCCTCGCGGGGGAGCGGGGGAGCGGACGCCGGGTCGGCGAGGGTGGCTCGGGCCCGGTCGCGGTCCAGTGCTCCGTCCCACTTGGACACGATGAACGTCGCCACGCAGTTGCCCAGCAGGTTGGTGACGACCCGCATGGTGTCCATGATCCGGTCGGCGCCGAGCATCAGCGCGACCGCGGCGACCGGTATGACGCCGACCGCGGAGGCCGTGGCGGACAGGGCGATGAACGCCGAACCGGGGATTCCGGCCATGCCCTTGGAGGTGAGGATCAACACCAGCACCACGGTGATCTGCTGCCCGATGGTGAGGTCCACGCCGACGGCCTGGGCCATGAACAGCGTCGCCAGCGACAGGTAGATGGACGCGCCGTCGAGGTTGAACGAGTACCCGGTCGGGATGACCAGCCCGACCGCTTCCTTGCGGCAGCCCGCGCGTTCGAGCTTTTCCATGATCCGCGGCATCACGACCTCGCTGGACGCGGTGCCCACGGCGAGCGCGAACTCCTCGCGCGTGTAGCGGAGGAACCGCAGGAGGCTCAGCCCGGTGAACGCCTTGAGCAGCACGCTGAGCACGACGCAGAACAGCAGCGCCGCGCCGTAGCAGGCGCCGATGAGGGTGGCGTAGGTGCTCAGCGAGGACAGCCCGTACTGGCCGATGAGGTACGCCATCGAACCGAACACCGCGATCGGGGCCAGCCGCATCACGAAGCCGATGATCTTGAAGATGATCTCGCCGGTCTGCTCGATGAAGGCGAAGACCTGTGGCGCGCGCCCGATGCCGATGTGCAGCAGCCCGGCCGCGAACAGCACCGCCAGCAGCAGCACCTGCAGCAGTTCGTTGTCGGCGAAGGCCGCCACCGCGCTTTCCGGGATCATGTGCAGCACGAACTGAGCCGGGCCGGGCATCTGCTCGCCGTGGGTCTTGGCGGTCACGCCGGAGGCGTCCAGCGTCGCCGGATCGACATTGAGCCCTGCGCCGGGCTGGATGACGTTCCCGGCGATGAGGCCGAGCGCGAGGGCGGCGGTTGTGACGACCTCGAAGTAGATCAGCGCCTTGAGCCCGATCCGCCCGACCGACCGCATGTCGCCGGCCTTGGCGATGCCGACCACGACCACGCAGAAGATCAGCGGCGCGATCACCATCTTGATCAGCCGGATGAACCCGTCGCCGATCGGCTTGAGGGCACCGCCGAAGTCGGGCCAGAAGTGCCCGACGGCGATGCCGAGGACGGCCGCGATGAGGACCTGGACGAACAGCGAGGACAGCACCCTTGACACGCGGCCGCGCTGGACCGGCGACGTCGGCTGAGCCATGTCGGTCTCCGATTTTCTTAATGTGGAAGTATACTTTTGAATTTGTCTCCTAGGGCTGGTCCGGGAGTTTGCGTGCTGTCGGGATCCTCGTCAAGGGACCGAATGTGAGCGCGATTCGGAATTTCCGGCGAGGCGGCCTTGAACTGCGGTTTCGGCGTTGCCGCCAAGCCTGACTGGAGTGAATCCGGATTGGGCTACAGCACGGTTCGAGGTAGCTGAACCCACCGGCATCGAGGGTGCGCTCGGGAGCCGGCGTCAGTCGCAGCGTCGCGCGCAGGTGGACCGGGAGGATGACGGCTGGCATCGGCGTTTTCCAGCGTCTTCCCAGGTAGTTCACGCGGCCTTCCCGCACGGCCGGACTAGTTTGACCGCAGATCTGAACCGTTGCGTTGGAGTGAGGTCCATGAGAGTGCTGGCTGCACGGGAGCCGGGGGCGCTCGCCCCGGTCGCAGCCGATCCGCCCCGCACGGCCACGCGTGACAACGTCGTCGGCCAGGCCGTGCTGTTCACCGTCGTGGGCGTGCTCGCGACCGCGGCGAACGCCGTGCTCTACGTGCTGCTGCGGGAGATCTTCCCGACGGGTGCCTCGAACTTGTGCTCGCTGCTGATCACGACCGCGGCCAGCAGCATGGCGCACCGGCACTTCGCGTTCGCCGGCCGGGACGAGCACCCGATCCGCATGCACCTGCAGACCCTCGCGGTGTTCCTCTTCTACTGCGTCTCGAACAGCATCGCGCTGGACTTGCTCGGCCTGGCCGTCGAAGACCCCTCCAGCGTCGCGGAAGCCGCCGCGGTCGCGGCGATGAGCATCATCGGCGGCACCACGCGCTTCGTGGTGATGCGGCTCTGGGTGTTCAGCCGCTCAAGGGCTCGTCGCTCCAGCTGGGAGTAGTGCGACCTGGAACTTCTCCACGAGCGCTGTGCGCAACCTCGGCGGGATAAGCGGGTGGTCGAAGCCCTGGTCGGCGAGGTCGAACGGGCCGGCGACGTAGGCCTCGGCGAGCGTGGGTAGCACCGTGAATTCGTCGACGGCGACGGAGTGCACGACCTCCGCCATTGTGGGGGAGTCCGGCAGGGCAGCGGCACCCCACTCCGCGATCCGCGGCAGTCTCCGCAGCCGGTTGACCGCGAGTCGCCGGAGGGATTCCCGGTACAGGGCGCTCGTGCGTTCGGCGTCGGCCAGAGCGATGAATTCGCAAGCCATGGCGACGGCCTCCGCGATGAGCAGGCCTTCTCCGAACTGCAGTTGGGTCGCTGCGGCCGGACCACTGTGCTCGGTGAGTTCAGCCAGGTGGTCCATGTGCGAGGCCATGTGCAGGTGCAGGCCCCAGCGCACGACGCGAGTCGCGGCGGTGCGTTGCTTCGCGACGACGACCAGGGTTGGTCGATTGTTATCCACCAGCCATTCCCGCCATACGAGTTCTGCTGGCAGATCGGTGTCGACGCAGTGGTGGCCGGTGCGTCCCAGCACACGTGTGCGGGCGTTGCGGTCCAGCTCGGCGGAGACTTGCGCTGCATCAGCCGGCTCGGTGTGCTCCTCGTCCCACCCTTCTGTCGTGCAGCTGTCGACGAAGCGTGCCAGCTGCGCCGCGCGGGCGCGGACGGCGGGGCGGGGCCACGGGGGTCCGGGATCTTGCTTGCGGTCCTCCACGTAGTCGGCAGGCGCATCTGCGAGGAAGCCGCGCATCCGACGGAGCCGGTCGGCGAACCGTGAGTACACGGGGGGCGACGTCAGGACAAAATCGTCCACTGCGGACACCAGGAGTGGGTCTCTCGATGTCCGGGCCGCCAGCAGCAGCTCTGCCATGTTGCGGGCGCGCCAGTCATCCGCCTCGGTGTTCGTGGCGGGAACGTTCGTGGCGAGCCGGATGAGCACGTCGGCGGGTGTCATCGGATGACCAGCCTGACGCGCAAGATGAGCCGTCGGGGGTCGGAGAACCACGTCCGCCCGTGCAGGACGCGTTCGTTGTCGCAGATGAGCACGCTGTCGGTGCCAAGCACGAACTCAGCTGCGTCGGGGTGCGAGTCCAGGTGTTCGTCGAAGTCGGTCGCCACGGAGCGCAGCGCGGAATCCACGTCGAGGTTGTCGACCCGCCATCGGATCCTCCCGTCCTCTCTGGACACCGGGCGTGGTACGTCGGGTTCACCGCCGAACGTGGCTGGCGGAATCCATCGCCAGACGGGTTTTCGCAGCAGAGCGGACATCTCCCCCGGGATGCCGGAAAGTGCTTTCCGGGCTTGCAGCAAACGGCTTGCTCCGCCGTCTTCGGCGGGGCGCACGCAGAACAGTGCGAATCGCTGCTCGGGCTCCGCTCGGTAGGCGGCGTCGGTGTGGAAGCGTGCCTCGCCGGCGCGCACGCTGAACGTATCGGTTGACCCGGACTTCCGCGGTGTCACCGGCCAGATGGCCTGCCCTCCGTCGCGATCCGAGGCCGCTCCGTAACGGCTCGCGATTCGTTCGACCGCCCGGTAGTCCACGTCGGATCCATCGGTGAAACCGGCGCTGTCGATCAATGCCCAACCTTGATTTGTTAGCGTTTCGAGCACGGAGGTCATGGTTGCCTTTCCATGGTCCTTATGCCTGGGGGCAATCGTGCCTGCCGGATAGTACGGCCCACAATGGTCCATGTGGGTGGCGCTTCGCTTGCGCCACAACCCGTTCGGCCGAAGAGAGCCGTCTGACAGGCAAGCTGAAAAATTCGTTCGCGACCAAGCGGCTGACGGGTCTGGGATGTAGATCTGATGATTGTTGCGCCAGATGAGTGATGTTGGGATCGGGTGGTGCGGTACTTGCTGGAAATTGGGCAGACTCGCCGTCATGACGGGATTCGCTGAGTATCAGCGCGAAATCGTCCAACTCGGCGAAGATGGAGAATCGCTTCCTTTTACGACCGATCTGGCCGCGCTGGAGGACGCTGTTCGAGCCAAGGTGCCAGCCGGACCGTACTGGTACGTGGCAGGCGGTGCCGGGACGGGTGCCACTGTTCGCGCCAACCGCGCGGCGTTCGAGCGTTGGCGGATCCTGCCAAGGATGCTCCGAAACGCCGACCGCAGAGACCTGAGCACCACGGTGCTCGGCATGCACCTGCCTGCCCCGGTGCTGCTGGCACCCGTCGGTGTTCAATCCATACTGCACCCGGAGTCGGAACTCGCGAGCACACGTGCGGCCGCAGAACTGGGTCTTCCATCGGTGCTCTCCTCGTCATCGTCGCGGACTCTCGAAGAGGTCGCTTCCGCCGGTTGTGACGCGCCGAGGTGGATGCAGTTGTACTGGTCGAGCGACCGCGAGATCTGCGCCAGCATCCTCGACCGCGGCAAGCGCGCCGGCTTCTCCGCCCTGGTGGTCACCGTGGACACCTGGACCCGGGGCTGGCGACCTCACGAAATGGACAGGGGCTACTACCCGGCTGAGCAAGGAATCGGCATGGCGATCCCATTTTCCGATCCTGTTTTCCGATCCAGGCTCGCCAGGCCGCCGGAAGAGGATCTCTCCGCGGCACTCCAGGTGTGGCAGCGCATGCCCACTGATGCCGGCAAGAGCTGGCAGCAGTTCTCCTTCCTGCGCGATCACTGGTCCGGCCCGATCATGGTGAAAGGAATCCTGCATCCCGACGACGCGCGCCATGCTGTGGCGCGCGGGGCCGACGGGATCGTCGTCTCCAACCACGGAGGACGCCAGGTCGACGGTGCCGTAGGTGCGTTGGAAATGCTCCCCGAGGTCGTCGACGCGGTCGGCGCGGAGGTAGACGTATTGTTTGACTCCGGAATCCGGACCGGTTCCGATGTCATCAAAGCCCTTGCCCTGGGAGCGAAAGCCGTGCTCGTCGGCCGACCCTACGCGTACGGGCTCGCTCAAGCGGGCGAGGCGGGCGTGCGCCACGTGCTGCGCAGCCTGCTCGCGGACATCGACATCACGCTCGGGCTTGTCGGGTACCGCAGCCCGGCTGAGCTCGACCGAGATGCGCTGCGCTGACATCACCCGCTCCCCGGCCATACACAGGGTTGGAGAAGACACCTTGAACTTTCCCGTCAGCCTCGTCGACTGCACGTTGCGTGAAGTCGAGTACGAAACCCACCTCACCCTCGCCGAGTCCGTCCAAATCGCGGCGGAGCTCTCCGATGCCGGGGTGCACTACCTCGAGATTGCCGACAAGGGCGCTCCGTCCTGGGCCGATCTGGAGATCGAGGAGTATGTCGGTGCGGTTGCGCAGGCGGCCCCCCGATCCACCGTGGCCATCATGGTCTACCCGGGCGCGTCCCTGGAGACCATCGCGCGGGCGGTTGCGGCCGGCGCGGGCTGCGTACGCCTGGCCGCGAACATCACCGATGCCGCGGACATTCTTCCCTTGGCCGCCGGCGTGAAGGAACTCGGTGTCCAGCTGATCACCTTCAACGCCATGAAGACCTATGCGGTGCTTCCCGCCGAAGCGGTCCGCATTGCCGAGGACGCCCGCGCTGCCGGGGTGGATGTCTTCTACACGGCCGATTCCGCTGGCTGCATGCTGCCTGGAGAGGTCATTGGCCTGCTCCGGTTGTTGCGGGACCGGGGGATCGCCACCGGGTTTCATGGCCACGACAACACCGCCCTCGCCGTGGCGAATTCCCTGGCGGCGCTGGACGCCGGTGCTGTGATGGTCGATGGCACGCTTCGCGGGGCCGGCCGTAGCGCTGGCAACGCGCAGCTCGAAGTACTCGTCAAGGCCGCACAACGCGGCGGATTCCTGTCTGGTGTAGATGGTGATCTGCTGGCTGGGAAGTCCGAGGAGCACGTCGCAGGTCGTCGGTTACGGGATCGCGGAGTGTCCTATTTGGATATCGCGATCGGAGAAGGCCGCTTCCACACCGAGCGGCTGGCTCTGGCCCGCGAGGTCGCCGAGAGCTGCGGCGTGCCGCTGCCGGACTTGGTCCGGGAAGTCGGCCGCCGCGATCCGGTGCGGCCGTCGCGTGAGCTGATGGAAGCAGCCGCAGAGGACCTGTGTGCCTCGCGGGCCGGATGACCGAGCACGCTAATGCGCTTCGGCGATGTGGATTCGGCGTAGGTGGCGACGTGGATCAGCGAAGGCGGTGCGTGCGTGCAGTAGGCGCCAGTTGTCCCAGATCACCATGTCGTTGCGCTGGTAGCTGATCGCTAGGTGCTGTTCGTCGAAGAGCCGCTGCCAGACCGACTGCAGCGCGGCGACGGGATCGGTGTCATCGCGCACGATGTTGTTGACCGAGAATCTCACCACCGTGCTCCCGCGGTGCTCGTCCAGCAGAGGGTGCTGGAAGGCGACGCCGAGGTCGCCGTGCGGGTTCGTCCAGTCGTACTTGGTCCTCTCCAGGTGCTGGCGGTTCTGCTCGGACAACCCCGCCAGCCACGGCCGGGTGTCCGCCAGAGTTGTTTCCCCGCCATCCCCAGCCGGGGGATGCACGCACCAAAGGGCCAGGTAACGCGGCGGAAGCCCTAGCAGGTCATAGCCCTCGGTGTGCGGCGCGAACGCTTTGGTGCTGCCTGGGTAGTAGACGCCGTCTGCCGTGGGCGCGGGTCTGACCTCGGCCACGAGAGCACCGTCGTGGTGCGGCATGAGCGGACCCAGTCGACGGCCGAACGCCATGGGGTCGAAGTCATCCGGCATGCCTGTCAGGTGGACGTAGCCGTGTTCGTCCATGAGGCTTTGGAAAGCCTTCTCGAAGAGTACGTCGGGAACGGGTTTTCCGTTGACATCAGTCCGGTGGAGGACGCTGAGTGGTGAACGACCCATGTTCCACTCCTTTCGGTCGATGTGCACTCTCGGGTGCGTCACGTTCGAGGCGGGCGATAGAAGGGGCCGGGGTAAGTGCTGCCCCGGCCCCGCTCCATCGGCGCGGTACGGCCGTTGTCTAAGGCGCGGCCGGGAGGTCTGGGAACGGAATGGTGCTGACCTGCCAGCGTGAGCCGGCTGCGTGCACGACCGCACCCGGCTGGCAGTCCGGTGCCAGGTGGGCGAACGCCAGCACGCGGCCTTCCCGCGGAGAAGGTGCGGCTGACGTGACGTATCCCAGGAAGCCGCCGCTGTCGTCGAGCACCTCGTCACCCACCAGCGGGCAGCCGGACTTCGTGTCGGCAGCGTGCAAACCGGCCAGCCACAGCCGTTGCGAACCGCGGCTTTTCAGCAACCCCTCGCGACCGATGTAGTCGCGGCCGTCGTGGTCGTCGGGCACCATCCAGCCCGCTCCGATCTCGAACAGGGTGGTGCCGATGTGCACGTCTACCGGGAAGAGACCGAAGGTGATGTCCCGGCACTCCATTCGGTAGATGGTGAGCAGCTCCCAGCCGCACGGGGTGATCTCGGGCCGTTCGGTGACGAGCTGGCGCCACATCGCGGCCAGCACTTCTGCGGACGTCCAGACCTCGTAACCGATGACGCTCCTGAGCACTCGGGCCTGGCCACCGACGAGCGTTCGCACCTGGCAGGACTGGAAGTTGCGCAGGTCGGCGATCATACGCCGGTCTGCATCGTCGACGAGGCTCTGCACCGCTTGCAGGCGCTTGGGCCCCTTGATGTTGAAGCTGAAGACTTCGCTGGGCAGGATGCTGACTTCGGTGAAGAATTCGGCAGTGCGGCGCAGCCAGCCCGGCTCCTTTCCGCCGCCGCAGGACAACAGGAACTCCTCCGGACCGGTGCGGACGACGACAGCCTCCTCGTCGACCGTTCCGGCGGGCGTGGTGAACAGCACGAACCTCGCGGAACCGAGTGGCAGATCTGACACCCTGCGTGGGGAAAGTGCGTCCAGCAACGCCCCGGCGTCGCTGCCCGAAACCTCGAGGTAGCACATCGCGGACGCGATGAAAGCGCCTGCGCCGTGGGTCACCGCGCGGTACTGCTGGTCCAGATCGACCTCGCGCCACCCCCACGCGCCGATCACGTTGTCGCCGAGGACTGTCCACTTCGTGACCCCGCCGAGTAGTACGTCCGTCGCGTGCAGGATCCCCCAGGATCGACGCGGCGCAGTTTGAGGACGTTCTGCATGACTGGCAGGTCCGCTGGTTCAATATTGCTCCATACCGTACCCGATTGGGCTAACGGGTTCCGAATTTCCGGATTCCATTCACGAGGTGTAAAGCCTTCGTCCCGTAGCGTCTGCACGGGGCGATGCTAGCCGGATTTCTTGATTCAACGTTGCTACAGGCAGGTGAATCACATCAACCGCCCGATCGGACGCGTTGACGAGTGGGGCTCAACGGTGGGACATTCTTCCAGGTTTGCTCCCGGGGTGGTTGCTTAAAAATCCATTATGGACAACTTCGTCTGTCATTTTTTTGAAATATCCTGTAGCGGATGGTGAGGATTCCCTGACAAGGTCCTGCGGTCCCGGAACGTTAGCTGGTTGCGGCTAGGGGGAACAACGCCGGCCCCAACGGTTCTTGCGCGAGTCAAGGAGGGCGCCCATGAATGAAACCCACGCACCGCTGGTCTGGTGGCACGGTGAGGTCGTGCCCTGGGACCAGGCCCGTATTCCGGTCACTGCGCTGCGCGGACTGACCGTGTTCGACGGCCTCCGTGCGTACTGGCGGCCGGAGCAAAGGCGGTTCGCGGTCGTGCAGGTGGACGGCCATCTGAATCGCCTCCGTTCGGCCGCCGAGCTGCTGCACGTTCCGGAGAACGGTTTGATTGACCAGTTGGACAAGGGAATGGGCGATCTCCTAGCGGCGACCAGCTTCCGCGAGGACGTCTACCTACGGCTGACCGTGTACATCGACTCCGGCCGGTCCAATGTGTACCCCGATGCGCTGTCGCCGGGGCAGTCGCTGGATGAGTTCGCCCCGATGGATTCGTTCATCTCGTTGCACCAGATCGGTCCCCGCTTCGATGAGCCGATCAGCTGCGTGATCAGCTCCTGGCAGCGCACCCAGGACACGTCCTTCCCGGTGCTGGTGAAGACTGGTGCGTCCTACGCGGCGCTGAGGCTGGGGCGGGTCGAGGCGAAGAAGGCGGGAGCCGACCAGGCGATCCTGCTCAACAACCGCGGCATGGTGGCGGAAACCGCCGAAGCGGTGATCTTTATGGTCCGCCACGGCCGGCTGTACACGCCTCCGCTGTCCGACGGAGTCCTGGACAGCCTGACCCGGGAGACCGTGATCCAGCTGGCCCGCAGAGAACTCGCTCTTACGGTCGAGGAGTGTTCGATCACCCGCTCCGAGCTGTACACCGCCGACGAGGTCTTCATCTGTGGTACATGGGAGGAGATCCGGGTCGTCGGCTCGATCGACGGCATCCAGCCGCGCAACCCGGAAGCCCCGATCTCCCACGCTTTGCGCCAAGCCTACCTCGACATGTGCACCGGGCGGCGCCCTCCGATCGAACCCGACTTCGTGCGATTGCTGCCTTGACGGAACCAGCATTGCAGAGGTGAGAACAGGTGCGCGACCAAGAACTGCGTCCCGACGCATCAACCGCGACGCCGGGCGGAGCACCCGACCCGCGGGAGACCATGCGGGTGCTACCTGGATTCCTCCAACCCGCCCTCACGTGGCTCACCGGCAAACCGCTGGGAGACCAGCGGCCGTGGCAGCTCACGCCGCTGCACCACCTGTGGGCCAGCGTGCTGCCCATTGTCGCGGGAATCGCGCTGGGAGCTGCGGTGGTGGGCGCGGGGTGGTGGATGCTGTTGCTGCCGGCCTCCTGGCTGCTGACCACGCACGGCATCCGGAAGCTGCGGGTGATGATCGTCCACCAGTGTTCGCACGCGAACTTCCTGCGGCGCAAGCAGATCGACACCGCGATCGGCAGCGCGATCGCGTTGCTGCTGGTGACACAGGAGTACGGCGAGTACAAGAGTGAGCACGTCAGCGACCACCACTCCAGCAACCACATGACGTTGAAGGATCCCACCGTCCAGTTCCTGATGCTGGTCCTGGGCATGCGTGTCGGCATGACCCGCCGGCAACTGTGGCGCAGAATGCTCGCGGGTGTCTTCTCGCCGCGTCTGCAGGCGAAGGCGACTTACTCGCGGATCGCCTCGCACCTCCGGGGCACCGCTGCCTGGTACCGGGCGCTGTTTCTGGCGCTGGTCGGCGGGCAGCTCATGGTGGTCATCGCACTCGGGATCTGGGTCGAGTACCTCGTCGTGTGGGTGTTCCCCCTGGTGTTCCTGTTCAACGCCGCAGCCACGATCCGCCTTTCATCGCGACACATCTTCCCGGCCCGCGGACCGGTGCGTAAAGGGCGGGCAACGTTGGCCGGGTATACCCACGGCGTCTTCTTCGGCGAAGCCGCGCCTGGCCCTGACGTGTCTGGTGTCCGGCGGGTTCTGAGCTGGTCGCGGTGGTGGCTGCGGATGCTGTTCGTGCACCTGCCGGCGCGCCTGTTCGTCTTCGTCGGCGACGGGCCGTGCCATGACTACCACCACCGGTTCCCACGCTCGCGGGACTGGGCGAACTACATCTTCGCCCGGCACCGCGACATCGCTGCCGGGCATCCGGGCTGGCCGCCCTACACCGAAGTGTGGGGTCTGGTGGCCGCCATCAACGCGGTGTTCACCACGCTGAGCGCGGCAGACCGGCAGTTGTACGACGTCTCCCAGGTCACGTCGGTCAGCCAGCAGGAACTCCTGTCGGCCTTCGAAGAGTAGTCCCGCAACGCGGAGGGCTTGCGACGCGCCATGCAGAACACGAAGCATTCATCCTTCTCCGGTGTCGAAATCCTGCCCGGCACCACGATGCAGGAGTACCTCGACGAGCTTCGGATCCGCCACCCGAGGTTGTACGAGCGTCTTGACCTGGCACGGCTGGACCCCACGCAGCTCGCCCGGATATACGAGGCGCTGGACTGCTTCGCCTCGCCGTTCGACACCAAGGAACACGGCGGTCGCGGTGACGCCTATCGCAACACCCAGCTCGCGCATCCCCTGGTACGTGCACGGGGGATCAGCAACCTGTGCGAGCTGGCCATACCGGTGGACAGCAGCCCCGCTCGCAGCTTCCTGCTCGACGCGCTCGGTGGCAACGGAACCATGACGCGAGCGATGCGGCTACTCCAGCCAGACACGAGTCCCGCCATCTTCACCGGAGACGTGGCCGCCCCGATGATCGCCGACGCCTTGGCCCAAGGGCTCCCAGCCGTGCGGCAATCCACGCAGCGGTGGCTGTTCCGGGATGCGGCACTCGATGGCGTCATCTTCGCCTACGGCACCCACCACATTCCCGTGGACGAGCGCCCCCAGGCGATGGCGGAAGCCCACCGGGTGCTCCGGCCAGGCGGGCGGATCGTCGTGCACGACTTCGAGGAGGGCAGTACCACGGCCCGCTGGTACAGCGAAGCCCTGGACCGCTACACCTACACCGGGCACAAGCACGAGCACTTTCTTCGCGAGGAAATGCACGAGTTGCTCGTCACTGCGGGCTTCCACGACGTGCGGGTCCGGTACCTCTACGACCCGTGCGTCGTAGATGCTGACTCTCCGGCAGCAGCACGGCGCGGCGTGATCAACTACATGTACGACCTGTTCGCGCTGGCGAAGCTCGTTCCCCCGGACGCGTTGGACGACGAGGACTCCTGGATGATCGTCGATGAGGTCGTCCGTCGCTACGCCACCTTCGGTTCAGACGAACGAGCCAGGCTTGGCGCGCAGGTGGCGGAGCTGACCGTCCGTCCGTCCGGCCGAGGTTTCCGAGCCGAACTCCCCAGGGTGGCGCTCGTCGCGACCGCAACCCGTTGATCCCTGTTCGAAAGTGAGTTTCGGCAGCCGGACCGTTTGTGGCTGGTTGCCGCGAGCCCGGCAGCCGTTGATGTAAAGCACGCCGAGGCGCGGTGGTGCGGCGCCTACCTGCTCCGCGAGCTGGTCCCGGTGCTCGCGCGCTAGCAGAGGCGTAGAAAGCCGCACTTCTCCTGGCTCGATGGAGGAGGTCAGCGGACCAGCATGAAGGGCGTCGGCCAGTGACGGTCGGCGCCCTTCAGGTGTTCAGCCGCATGGACAGGCCGGCCTTGGCGACAGCCCAGCGTCGGCGCGCCGAGAGTCAGCTCACATCGGCCCATCTTGACGCCCGCTACCAGCTAATTCCATACTCATCCACAGTTAGCCACAAATAGCCACAGAAACGGTCAAGGATGCTCGTTGCTGAGCGGCATGCCCGCATCAACCAGGCAATCCGGTCTGGCCGGGTCGTCTCGACGGTGGAGCTCTCCGAGCTGCTGGACGTCTCCACCGAGACCATCCGGCGCGACCTGGCAGAACTGGAGAACAAGGGCGTCCTGGTGCGCGTGCGCGGTGGCGCCGTGCGCACCGGCCACCTCGGCGACGAGGCGCCCTACGTGGAGCGGTCCAGCACGGCGGAGGAGGGCAAGTCGGTCATCGGCCGACTGGCCGCGGAGCTGATCCGGCCCGGTCAGACGATCGCCATCGACGTCGGCACCACCGCCGTGCAGGTCGCCCGCGCCATCCCGAAGGACTTCACCGGCGTGGTGGTGACCTGCTCGATGCGGGCCGCCACCGAGCTCGCCGACGTGCCGGGTGCGGAGGTCCATCTCAGCGGTGGCCGGATGCGGCGCGGCGACCTGGCCCTGTCCGGTCCGGTGACGCAGGACTTCTTCCGGGACATCCACGCTGACGTGGCGTTCCTGGGCTCCGGCGGGCTCGACGCGGAGGCCGGGCTCACCGACTTCCACCTCAACGAATCCCACGTGCGGCGGATCATGATCCGCAACTGCGCCGCGAGCTACGCGCTGGTCGACAGCACCAAGCACCAACGCGTCGCCCCGTACCGGGTCGCGTCGCTCGACCAGATCACCGGCGTCATAACCGACCAGGAACCCCCTGCCGACCTGGTCCGGGCGGTCGCCGAAGCCGGTGGCCGGATCATCCGGCCCGTGAAGGCGGACTCCGCCCCGGCCGATGAGGCATCGCCGTCCGAGGCAGCAGGGAAGGGAGGGCAGAAATGACAACGCCTGGTGAGCGCGGTGCGAACGGCCTCTCGGAGTTCGGCTACGCGCAGGAGATGAAGCGCGAGCTCGGCTGGTACACGTCCTTCGCGGTGGCCTTCGGGTTCGTTTCGATCGCGACCGGCATCTTCACCGCCTACGGCTCGGTGCTCAGCTCATCGGGGCCGATGGGCATCTGGACCTGGCCGGTGGTGGTCGTCGGCCAGCTGTGCGTGGCGCTGATCTTCGGCGCGCTGGCCGCGCGGATCCCGGTCAGCGGCTACGCGTACCAGTGGATCTCCCGGCTGGCCAACCCGGTCCTGGGCTGGATCATGGGCTGGGTGTCGTTCACCTTCCTCGGCGTGGTCGTCGTCGCCGTGGACTACACGATCGCCGCGACGATCCTGCCCGTGCTGTTCCAGTACCAGGGCACCAACGAGAATGCCTGGGCCATCACCGCGGTCGTGCTGCTGCTGCAAGCGATCCTGGTGGCGCTGTCCACCCGGGCCACGCAGCGGGTGAACAACGTGGCGGTCACCATCCAGCTGATCGGGATGGTGTCGCTGACCGTGCTGCTGTTCGTCGTCGGCGGCGTCACCGGCCAGCTCGACTTCAGCACCCTGTTCAGCACCGGTGACATCCCGCGCGAGGGCTACTTCTCGCTCGGCGGCCTGACCTCGGTCGGCCCGTGGGCCCTGGGTTTCCTGCTCGGCGCGTTCACCATCGTCGGCTTCGAATCGGCGGCGAACCTGGCCGAGGAGACCAAGAACCCGGCGCGGGTGGTGCCCAAGGCGATGGCGCAGGCCGTGGTCGGGCTCGGCGTGCTCGGCATGCTGTTCCTGGTCGCGGTGACGGCGCTGGCCGGCGACCCGGTGGCGCTGGCGCAGTCCGATACCCCGGTAGCGGACGTGATCGCCCGGGTGCTCGGCTCCTACGTCGGCAAGGCGCTGCTGGTGCTGGTCGTGGTCTCGATCTTCTCCTGCGGCCTGGTGATCTCGCTCAGCGGCGCCCGGCTGGTCTGGGCGATGGCCCGGGACAAGAGGTTCCCCGCCTGGCAGCTGCTGAACAAGATCAACGGCTCGACCGGCACCCCGATGAACGCCTCGGTGTTCATGTTCGTGGTCAGCCAGATCGTGCTGGCGCTTTTCGCCCGGTCCACTCAGGCGTTGTTCTCGCTGTTCTCCGCCGCGACGCTGCTGCCGGCGCTGATCTACGCGGCTACGGTGGTCCTCTACGTCGCCAAGCGCAGGAGCCTGCCGCCGTCGAAGGGCTTCGAGCTCGGCCGCCTGGAGATCCCGGTGCTGGTGCTGGCGGTCGTCTGGCTGGCCTACGAGCTGCTGATCTTCCGGGACGCCTCGTTCGCGGAACCCTGGCTCTACGTGCTGGTCATGTTCGCCATCGGCGCGCTTTACCTGATCTACCTGCTGGTGCGTCACGGCGCGAAGATCCTGACGATGCCGGACCTGCACGACATCGACAAGGCGCTGGACGCCGATCCGCAGTCGGAGAGCAATGCGGGAGGGAACCGGTCATGACCACCGTCCTGGCGATCGATCAGGGGACCTCGGGGACCAAAGCGATGGTCGTCGACGGCGCCGACCAGGTGCTCAGCGTCGTCGAGCTGCCGGTCCGCCCGCACTACCTCTCCGGCGGTGGCGTGGAGCAGGACCCGCAGGAACTGCTGGACTCGGTGCTGGACTCCGGGCGGCAGGCGGTCGCAGCTGCCGGGGTGCCCGTCGAGTGCGTGACGCTGGCCAACCAGGGCGAGACCGTGCTGGCCTGGGATCCGGCGACGGGGCGGCCGTTGAGCCAGGCGATCGTCTGGCAGGACCGGCGGGCCGCGGAGATATGCGCGAAGCGCGGGGATTCCGCGGAACTGGTGGGCGAGCGCACCGGGCTTGTGCTGGACCCGTACTTCTCGGCGCCCAAGATGCGCTGGATCCGGGAGCAGCTGACCACCGAGGGCGTGGTGACCACATCGGACGCCTGGCTGGTCCGCCAGCTCACCGGCGAGTTCGTCACCGACGCCAGCACGGCCAGCCGGTCGCTGCTCATCGACCTCGACTCGGTGTCGTGGGATCCCGAACTGCTGGCGCTGTTCGACCTGGCGGAGGAGGACCTGCCGCGCATCGTCACCAACGACGAGGTCATCGGCGAGACGACCCTCTTCGGGGAGCCGGCGCCGGTCGGCGGGCTGGTCGTCGACCAGCAGGCGGCGCTGTTGGCGCAGCGCTGCCTGACGCCCGGCGAGGCGAAGTGCACCTTCGGCACCGGGGCGTTCCTGCTGGCCAACATGGGGCAGGCGCCGGTCCGGTCCAGCTCCGGGCTAGCCGCCTCGGTGGCGTGGCGGGTGCGGGGCGGGACTTCGTACTGCTTCGACGGGCAGGTCGCCACCGCGGCGTCAGCGGTGCGGTGGTTGCAGGGCCTCGGGCTGATCCAGGGCGCATCGGACCTGGACCGCGTCGCGACCGCCGACAGCGACGGTGTGCTGTGCGTGCCCGCGCTGGCCGGGTTGTCGGCCCCGTGGTGGGCGCCGGACGCGAGGGCGAGCTTCAGCGGGATGACGCTGTCCACAGAAGCCGGACATCTGGTCAAGGCGGTGCTCGACGGCATCGCCGCCCAGGTCGCCGAGCTCGTCGACTGCGCCGCGCGGGACATCGGCAAACCGCTGTCGCGGCTGCGCGTCGACGGCGGGCTCACCCGCAGCCGGGTGCTGATGCAAGCGGTCGCCGACCTGCTGCAAGTCCAGGTCGACGTGTACCCGTCGGCGCATGCGACGGCGCTCGGTGCGGCCGGCTTCGCCCGCGCCGCAGCCGATCCCGGGCTCCCGCTCGACCAGGCGGTCGTCGACTGGACGCCGAGCACCAGCTTCGCCCCGCAACTGGGCGCCGACACCGCCGCCGCGTTCCGCGCCCGCTGGCGCGTCGCCGTCGACACCGCGCTCACCAGTGATCGCAAGATTCAGGAGGATTCATGACTTCGGCGCACGACAAGGGGATCGTCGATGTGGCCGTGATCGGTGCCGGGGTCGTCGGTTCGGCGATCGCCCGGCTGCTGTCGGGGCACCAGCTCGACGTGGCGTTGATCGAGTCGCGCTGCGATGTCGGCGACGGCACGAGCAAGGCCAACACGGCGATCCTGCACACCGGCTTCGACGCCAAGCCGGGAACGTTGGAGTCGCGGCTGGTGGCCAGGGGGTACCACCTGCTCAAGGCGTACGCCGATGAGACGGGCATTCCGTACGAGCCGACCGGGGCGTTGCTGGTGGCGTGGGACGACGAGCAGCTGGCGGCACTGCCGGGGTTGCAGGAGAAGGCCGAGCAGAACGGTTACGCCGAGACCGAGATCGTCGGTCCGGACGAGGTGTACCGGCAGGTGCCGACGTTGGGTCCGGGAGCGCTGGGCGGTTTGACGGTGCCGGGCGAGTCGATCATCTGCACGTGGACCACGAACCTCGCCCTGGCCACGGACGCGGTCCGGCGGGGCACGCGGCTGCTGCGCTCCCATCGCGTCGAATCCGTGACCGTCGGTGCCGACGAGACAGTGCTGCACACCAACCGGGGCGACGTGCGAGCCCGCTGGGTGATCAACGCGGCCGGTCTGGGCAGCGACGTGATCGACGAGCTGTTCGGCCACGACCGGTTCCACCTGCACCCGCGGCGGGGCGAACTGCTGGTCTTCGACAAGCAGACGCGGCCGATGGTGGACAAGATCGTGCTGCCGGTGCCGTCGAAGCTGGGCAAGGGCGTGCTGGTGTCCCCGACGATCTACGGCAACGTGATGCTGGGCCCGACGGCCGAGGACATGACCGACCGCCGGGACACGTCGACCACCGAGGACGGGTACGAGTTCCTGCGGGAGAAGGGGGAGCGGATCATGCCGCAACTCCTCAAGGAGGAGGTGACCGCGACGTACGCGGGGTTGCGTGCGGCCAGCGACATCCCGGACTACACCGTGGAGGTCGATGCCGGGCAGCGCTATGCGGTCGCCGGGGGTATCCGCTCCACGGGTTTGACTTCGGGGATGGCGATCGCCGAGCACCTGCTCGGGTTGCTGGGCGGGGCCGGTCTGGAGCTTCTGGAACGCACGAACCTGCCGGAGCCGCCGCTGATGCCGAACATCGGCGAGGCCTACCTGCGGCCCTACGCCGATGGTGCCCGGATCGAGCAGGACCCGGCCTACGGCAAGGTGATGTGCTTCTGCGAGCGGGTCACCGAGGGCGAGGTCCGGGACGCGCTGAACAGCACGATCCCGCCGTGCGACCTGGATGGATTGCGTCGGCGGACGAGGGCCATGAACGGGCGCTGCCAGGGGTTCTTCTGCGGCGCGAACGTGACCGGGATGTTGCAGGACACCGAGACGGAGGCACGCCGATGAGCACGGCACGCACGCGGCTCACCCCGACCGTAGCCATCGTCGGTGCGGGCCCGGCCGGCCTGCGCGCGGCGCAGGAGTTGGCGCCGGCAGTGCCGGGCGAGGTGCTGCTGCTGGACAGGGAGCAGCAGGCCGGGGGCATCCCGCGGCACTGCGCCCACCCCGGTTTCGGGATCCGCGACTTGCACCGGTTCTACAGCGGCCCGGACTACGCCCGGAGGATGGTCTACAGCGCCGAGCGGGCGGGTGCGGTGATCCGCACCGGTGCGATGGTCACCGGCTGGTCGGCCGACGGCGGGCTGGAGGTGACGAGCCCGGAGGGCCTGTTCGAGGTGCACGCGGAGGCGATCGTGCTGGCCACCGGCGCGCGCGAGCGGCCGCGCACCGCGCGGATGGTGCCCGGCGACCGCCCCGGCGGGGTGTACACGACCGGTCAGCTGCAGAACCTGGTTCACCTGCACCACCGGGAGGTCGGCAGCAAGGCGGTGATCGTCGGCAGCGAACTCGTCTCCTGGTCGGCGGTGCTGACGCTGCGCGACGCGGGCTGCGACACCGTGCTGATGACCAGCGAGCAGCCGAAGATCGAGTCCTACGCGCTGTTCTCGGTTCCGGGCAAGCTGGGCTTGCGGGTTCCGGTGCGCACCCGCACCAAGGTCACCCGGATCATCGGCAAGCACCGGGTGCGGGCCGTCGAAGTAGAAGATCTCGGCACCGAACACCGCGAAACGGTGCCCTGCGACACCGTGGTGTTCACCGGCGACTGGATCCCGGACAACGAGCTCTTCCGCGCCGCCGGGCTGGAACTGGACCCCGGCACGCTCGGGCCGGTGGTGGACACCGAGCTGCGCACCGATCGGCCCGGCGTGTTCGCCGCCGGGAACGTGCTGCACCCGGTCGACACCGCTGATATCGCGGCGCTGGACGGCAAGCAGGTCGCCGCGAGCGTGCTGGACCACCTCCGCAGCAACCGACGCCCCTCGGAGAAGGGCATCCGGATCGTCGCCGACGAGCCGCTGCGGTGGATCTCGCCGATGGTGCGCCGGGTCGGCGACCGTCGGCCCGCCCGCAACCGGCTGCTGGCCTGGGTTGACGAGTACGTGCGGTTCCCGCGGGTCGTGGTGACCCAGAACGGCCGGGTGGTGGCCGAGAAGCGCCTGCCGTGGCCCGCCGCGCCGGGGCGCGTTTTCCGTATCCCCGGCGAGCTGCTCGACGCCGCCCGCCCCGGCGAGGGCGACGTGCACATCTCGCTGCGCCGATGACCACCGGAACCGCCGTCGTCGACCTCGACGGCGTGCTGTACGCGGCGGACACGTTCGCCGAACTGGCGATTCACCGCTACCGGCGGTCTCCCAAGCGGGCGCTCGCGGTCGCCGCGAGCGCCCCGCGCCTCGCCTGGGCCTGGCACCACGAGCACCTGCGGCCAGACGTGTTGCGCCACTTGGCAACTCGCGCGGTGGTGGGGATGGAACGATCCGCTTACGACGGGTTGGCCCGGGACCTCGCGAACCGGATGGCGAATTCGTCTCGCGTCGCATGGGATGGAGTGGCGGTCCTGCGCGGACTCTGCGACGCGGGTTGGCGGGTCGTCGTGGCGACTGCTTCGGAACACGAGCTCGCGTCCGCGTACCTGCGGGGTATCGGACTTGGTGCGGTAGAACTCGTCGCATCCCAGCTGGATCCCACCGCTGGTCGCTTCATCGTGCACAACCACGGCGCGGAGAAGGTGCGGCAGCTCGGATTCGCGGGCTGCACGAGCTGGGATCTGGCGTATACCGATGCCTTGTCGGACCTGCCGCTGCTGGCACGCGCCGCGCGGCCGGTGCTGGTCAACGCGGGCAGTGCACTGGTCCGCAGAGCCGCGGAGCGGCTGGGTGCCGAACCAGAAGTCGTGCGGTGGGGAACCGGAAAGCGTTGGTAAACGTGCGGTGCCGGTGGCGCAGTGCGATCATCGCCGCGCCGGTTATCGGTCCCGCAGTGTGCCTCATTAAGCTCTTCGGGATTGGGTTCTTTCCGGAAGAAGAGGTGGCGGTCGCGTGACTCAGCGGTCCGTGCAGGTCACGCGTCGCGGTTGGGCGTCGAAATCCGCCGGTCGCTGGGCGGCATTCCTGGGTCTGCTCTCCGCGCTGCTGGCGCTGGCGGTGCCGTTCCTGCCGGTCGAGCACGAGGTCACGACGTTGCAGTGGCCGACCGCGCAGGGCACGAAACCGGTCTCGGCGCCGCTGGCCAGCCACGCGCCGCTGTGGCTCGCGGCGGAGGTGCCGTGCGCGGCGGCGCGGAGCCTGGATGCGCGCATCGACGGGCCGGGTGTGCTGATCGCCACGAACGCGCCGTCGTCGGAGTACGGCGGGCTGACCGGGATGACCCTGCAGGTCGACGCCGGGCAGCTCACGCTTTGGTCGAAGGGGCACCAGGCCGGCACCGCCACCCTGCCCGAGGGCGACTGCTCCATCTCCGTGCACTCGGACGCGGCCGGCACGCAGGCCGGCGTGGGTGGGCTTCCGCTGGCCGCGGTGCCCGGTGATCAGCGGCCGCAGCTGACCGGCATCCACTCACAGCTCGACTCCGCGATCGACGACGTTCGCGGCCTGGATTTCCAGGCGCGGGTGGACAACCGCTTCGCGAGCCAGGCGACTCCGCTGAAGGTCGCCGTGATGGTGCTGGCCGTCCTGGCGTTCCTTGGTTCGATGATCGCGTTGCGCCGCCTGGAGATCCGGCGGGCGCCGCGCCTGGTCCCGCCGGGGTGGTGGCGGCCGGACGTCCGCGACGTCGTCGTCCTCGGCGCGCTGGGCGTGTGGTGGCTGATCGGCGCGATGACCGCCGACGACGGCTACATCCTGACCATGCTGCGCGCGGCCGACAGCGCAGGGTACGTCACCAACTACTTCCGCTGGTTCGGCAACCCGGAATCGCCCTTCGGGTGGTTCTACGAGATCTACGCGCTGTGGGTGCAGATCTCGCCCGCGACGCCGTGGGTGCGGTTGCCCGCGCTGTTCCTCGGGGTCGTCAGCTGGCTGCTCGTCAGCCGCGGCGTGCTGCCGCGGCTCGGGCAGCAGGTGGGGCGCAGCAAGTCCGCAGGCTGGGCCGCGGCGGCGGTGTTCCTGGCATTCTGGCTGCCCTACAACAACGGTCTCCGGCCGGAACCGGTCGTCGTGGCGTTCTTCCTGCTCGCGCTTTGCGCAGTCGAGCGGGCGGTGGCCACCCGGCGGCTGACTCCGGCCGCTCTCGGGCTCGTCGCGGCGGCGTTGGGCCTGGGCGCGAACCCGCACGGAATGGTCGCGGTGCTGCCGTTCGTCGTGGCCGCGAAGCCGCTGCTCCGGATGCTGTGGCAGCGTGTGCGGGAACGCGGCGCGCTGCCGGTGCTGGCCCCCGTCGCGGCGGCCGGGCTGGTGATCCTCGTCGGCGTCTTCTTCGACCAGACCCTGCAGTCAGTGCTGGACTCGGTGGCGCTGAAGACCAAGTTCGGCCCGAACGAGCAGTGGTACGAGGAGCTCAGCCGATACGACCGGCTGTTCGGCCAGTGGCCGGATGGGTCGTTGACGCGCCGGTTCCCGGTGCTGCTGCTGGTCCTGTGCCTCGTGGCGAGCGGAGTGGTGCTGCTGCGCCGGCACAAGATCCGCGGCGCCGCGCTGGGCCCGAGCCGCCGCGTTCTGGCGGTGGCCGCGCTGAGCTTCGTGGTCCTGGCCATGACGCCCACGAAGCACACGCACCACTTCGGGATCCTCGCCGGGATCGGTGCGGTGGTGGCCGCGCTGACTGCGTTGGCGACGAGCGCGGCCGTGCTGCGATCCCGGCGCAACCGGGCGGGCTTCTTCGCCGGTCTCATGGTTATCTGCGCCTTCTCCGTCACCGGCACGAACTCGTGGTGGTACGTCTCGGGTTGGGGAGTGCCGTGGTTCGACCGGGCGCCGAGCCTCGACGGGCGAAGCGTGAGCACGTACTTCCTGGCGGCAGCGGCGGTGGCCGGTGTCGTCGCCATGGTCGAGCACCTGCGGCACGACGAGCTCCCGGTCATCACGCCGGCCGCACGACGGCGGGTGCTCAGCCTCGGCGCCGCTCCGCTGACGATCACCTGCGCGATCCTGCTGCTCGGTGAGGTGGCGCTGTTCGCCGCGGGAATGCAGCGGCAGCGCGGCGGTTACAGCCTGGGCGCGGACAACATCAAGCAGCTAGCCGGTTCCAGCTGCGGGCTCTCCGACTACGTCGGCGTCGAGACCGATCCCCGGCGAGGTGTGCTCACCGTGTCGCCGTTCCAGCCGGCCGCGGAGAGCGCGGAGTCGGCGAACCGGCGCACCAAGCCGAAGCCCGCCGACTACCTCGCTGCCACCGCGGTCGGCTTCCACCGCTTCGGCTACCCGGGGGGCAAGCAATGGACCCCGCCGTTCGGGTTCGGCGGCGACGACGCGCCGGTGTGGGGCACGTTCTCCGCCGACGACCCCGTCACAGGTGAGCTGCGCACCCCCTGGTACGACCTGCCGCCGCAAGCCACCAGCGGTGAAGCCCCGGTCGTGCTGTCCTTCGGCGGCGACGCCACCGGCGTGAACTCGCTCGGTGTCGAATGGGGCCGGGATACCCCGCAGGGCTTCGAGATCATGGGCCACGTCGACATCGCCCAGCTCAGCGGCATGTGGTGGGATCGCCGGTTCATCGTGGACGGTGCGACGAAGGTCCGGGTGGTGGGCGTGGACCGGAAGATCGACAGCGGCGGCTGGATGGCGGTCAGCGCGCCGCGCGTCCCGCAGTTGACCAGCATGACGAAGGTGATCGGCGACGCCCCCGCCTTCGTGGAATGGACCGCCGCACTGGTGCACCCGTGCCTGAACCTCGCGCGACTGCACAACGGGATCGCGGAGATGCCGCGGTTCCGGGTCGCCGGTGGCGGGATGCTGCGCGACATGGGCCAGAGCTGGTCGGCGCCGGGGGCGGGCGGCCCGTTCGGTTGGCTCAACGTGGCGGCCAGCGTCCGCGTGATGCCGACCTACCTCGAAGGCGACCTGCACCGCGACTGGGGCTCGCTGTACCTGGTGGACTCCTACCAGTCCGACGCGCTCCCGGCGGAGGCCGCGATGGAGGTCCACTCCGAAACGCATTGGGGGCTTTGGAGCCCGGGACCGCTGACGAAGGCCGTGAAGCTGCCCGGCGGCGCGCCCAGCTCCAGCGGCCGCACCGATCTCAGCCCGCTGGGCCCGGTCCCGGCCGGCGACGCTGCGTGATCCGATGTGAGCATCGCCATGTCCGAGGGGCGGAGGCGACCTAGATCGCTTAGGATCGCTAACCGTTGAGGCGTGCTGGTGCACCGGCACCCGACGGGACTTCCGCCGCAGCCGGTGCCGCTGGCGCGGCCAACGCTGGAACCCCTTAGCACGGAAGAAAAAAGAATGCCTCGCGCTCGGCAGCGGTCGGCCCGGCAACGCTCGGTCACCACTCTTGTCCACTGTGGATTCGATGCGATCGCAGCAGCGGAGGCGTCGTGGGTGGCGTGATCGAGGGCTTCGGCGTCATCGCCGCCATCGTGCTGATCGGCTACTTGCTCGGCCGCACCAAGGCACTCGGCGAGAACGGGCGCGAAGTGTTGACCCGGTTGTCGTTCTACGTCGGAACTCCCGCGCTGCTGCTGAAGATGCTGTCGGAATCCGACGTCTCGATCATCTTCTCGACCCCGCTGCTGGTCAGCGCCTTGAGCACGTTCGCAGCCGCGGGGCTGTTCGTGCTGGTCGGCGTACTGCTCCGGTGGAACATCCGCCGCACGACGATCGGCGCCCTGTGCTCCAGCTACGTCAACGCCGGCAACCTCGGCATCCCGATCGCCGTGTACGTGCTCGGCGATGCGACGCTGGTGGCCCCGGTGATGCTGTTCCAACTGCTGGTGATGACGCCGATCGGCCTGACCGTGATCGACTTCTCGCAGGCGGGGGAGCGTTCCTCGGCGTGGCTGCGGATCCTCGCGCCGTTCCGCAACCCGATCGTCATCTGCTCGCTGATCGGCGTCGGGATCTCGTTGAGCGGCTGGCGGATCCCGGCGCCGGTGCTGGAGCCGATCGGCCTGCTCGGGCACCTGTCCGTGCCGACGGTGCTGCTCGCGTTCGGCATCTCGTTGCACGGCAGCGCATTGCCCGCGGGCGGCACGGAGCGGTGGCCGGTGCTGCTGTCGGTCGTGTTGAAGTCGGTCGTGCACCCGGTGATCGCCTGGGCGATCGGTGCGGGTCTGTTCGGGATGGAAGGCGCGTCGTTGTTCGCCGCGGTGGTGATCTCCGCGCTTCCGGCGGCGCAGAACCTCTTCGTCTACGCCTCCCGCTACGACGTGGGCGTGCGGCTGGCCCGCGAATCGATCCTGCTGTCGACAATCCTGTCCGTGCCAGTGCTTTTCACCGTCACGGCACTGCTTGGTTGACGTGGAGACCGACCTGCGAGCGCTCTTGCGAGCATGGATCCGTGAGCGACACTACGACGGCCACGCGGTCGAAACCCCTTGGCAGAAGCGGTATGCCGCCCGCTTCACCGCAACGCCCGATCGCAGCTCCACTTCGGGCTGAGCCGAGTTCCGGCCGTCGAGGCTCGCGCGGCCGACTTCTCCGCCGGTGACCCGCCACTTGGTCATGCCCGCTGCGGCGGGTCACCGCTGGTTTCGCCGAGGAGTTCTTCGCACAGTTCCAGGCCGACTCGGCGGACACCGGCAGGCAGCTCGCCGCGGCCGGCGGCGAGTGCGAGCTCGTCGAGGAAACCGACCAGCACATATCGGCCGTAGGGCACGATCGGCGCCCGGCCGACCGCGCTCTCGGCCTGCTGGCGACGGGCCCGGCGGCGAACGGATTCGGCGGCCCGGGCGATGAGGTCGTGGTCGGTTCGCCGTTGGCGGAGCTGTGCTTGCGTTACCACGGACAGTCAGCCCCGCCCGTGGCCGGCGTGCGCTCTGCGGAGCGTTGATTGCGCACGCAAGTAATCGAACATGGGTTCTAGTCTGGCAAAGTCCTTCCTTGATCGCATCTCGCCGATGACGTGCGCCTTTGCCCGGTGTTCGCTTCGGGTACGCGTCACATTGCCAGCCAGGCATTGATAGCTGTCTAATACTGAATTAGTGGCGGATCAAGAGGCATTTCTTATGGATTCCCCGGGCGTGGGGTGAGCAGAGGTCGATCGTGGAGCTGCGCTACCTGACCGCATTCGTCGCCGTCGCCGAAGAACTCCACTTCGGCCGGGCCGCCAAGCGGCTGCAGATGGCGCAACCGCCGCTGAGCCAGCAGATCCGGCAGCTGGAGAAGGAGCTCGGCGTCCAGCTCTTCGAGCGCAACACCCGGTCCGTGCGGCTCACCAGCGCCGGCGAGTCGTTCCTGGAGCCCGCCCGCACGGCGCTCGACGACGTCGACATCGCGGTGCGCGCGGCGAAAGCGGCCGGGCGCGGGGAGTACGGCCGGGTCACCGTCGGCTTCGCCGGCGCGTCAAGCCACGAGTCCCTGCCGCGGCTGACCCGCGCGGTCCGCGCCGCGCACCCCGGCCTGAATCTCGTGATGCGCGGCCAGACCTACGCGAACGTGGCGCTGGCGAAGGTGGCCGACGGTTCGCTGGACCTGGGCTTCGTGCGGCTGCCGGTCAACCAGGTGGGCTCGCCGACGCCCGGCGTGCAGACCCGGGTGATCGAGGTGGAGGAGCTGATCTGCGTGCTCCCGACCGATCACCCGCTGGCCGCAAGGGAGAGCATCCCGATCGAGGACCTGGCCGACGAGCCGTTCGTCAGCTTCCCGTCCAACGCCGGGTCGACGGTGCGCGACGCGTTGGTCAAGGCGTGCGTGTCGGCCGGCTTCAACCCGCGCGTGGTCCAGGAGGCGCCGGATTCCTACACGATCCTCGCGCTGGTCGCGGCAGGTGTCGGCGTGACGCTGACGCTGACGTCCTGCCAGCACATCCAGCAGAGTGGCACCGTGTACCGGCCGCTGGCGGGCGCGCCGATGCGGCTGCACGCCGCGCTTGCCTGGCGCACCGACAACGCCTCCGCCGCTCTACGCACGGTCCTCGGCATCGCCGAGGAAGCCCTGCCCACTCCCGAAGACGGTTGATCGTCCCGCCAGGAGCGGCGCGAAGCTGAACAAGGGCTATCCGGCCGGAGCCGAATGACCGTCCGCGCCGGACCAGCTCGCCAGGATCCGGCGGGATTCGAAGCGGCGCCGCCGACCGCTGATCGGATCGGTGAACTCCAGCGCCTTGGCGAGGAGCTGCAGGGGAGCGGTGAAGTCGTCGGCGGCGCGGTCGCGGACGGTGGGGTAGAGGTCGTCGCCGACGATCGGGATACCGAGACTGTTGAGGTGCACGCGCAGCTGGTGGGTCCGGCCGGTGCGCGGCAGCAGCCGGTAGCGGCCGAGGCCGTCGCGATGCTCGATCAGCTCGATGCGCGTTTCGCTGTTCGGCTCGCCGGGTTCCTCTCGAGCGGCCAGCACGCCGCGATGCTTGACGATCCGGCTGCGTACCGTGCGCGGCATCGCCAAACCCGGGTCGAAGGGGGCGACGGCCTCGTATTCCTTGCGCACCAAGCGGTCGTGGAACAGGGTCTGGTAGGCACCGCGCAGTTCGGGTTTGAGCACGAACATGACCAGGCCGGTGGTCAGCCGGTCCAACCGGTGCGCCGGGCTGAGCCGCGGCAGGTCGAGGTCCCGCCGCAGCCGCACCAGCGCGGTCTCCACGACGTGCCCGCCGCGGGGTGTGGTGGCCAAGAAGTGCGGCTTGTCCACGACCAGCAGGTCGTCGTCGCGGTGCAGAACGTCCAGGCCGAACGGCACCGGTACCTCGTCGGGCAGGTCGCGGTGGAACCAGATGAACCCGCCGGGCGTGAACGGCGCGTCGGGCCCGAGCGGGCCGTCGACGCCGACGATCCGGCCCTCGCGCAGCATGGCGTCGATGCGTTCCAGGGCGAGCTTAGGTATCCGGTCGACGAGGTGGTCCCGGACGGTGGCCCAGTGGCCGTCGGCGGGCAGTCGCAACCGGACGGGGTCCAGGCCGTGTTGCTGGGGCAGCGGAGACTTGAGCTTGCGTCGCATCGCCCCGCCAGCGTAACCGGTGATCAGAGCCGGAGTTTGTAGCCCTCGTGCGAGGCCTCGAAGCCGAGCCGGTCGTAGAAGCGGTGCGCGTCGGAGCGCTTCTTGTCGGTGGTCAGCTGGACCAGCATGCAGCCGCGCCCGCGGGACTCGGCGATGGCCCACTCGAAAATCTCGCGCCCCAGGCCGTGGCTGCGGTGCTGCTCGTGGACGCGGACCGCTTCGATCTGCGCCCGCAACGCGCCCCGCCGGGCCAGTCCGGGGATGAACGTCAGCTGCATCGTCGCCACGACCTCGCCGCCCGGCGTCGCGGCGACCAGCAGGAGATGCGCAGGATCGGCGTCGATCGCCTCGAAAGCCCGCCGGTAGGGCTCTAGCTCGGCCGCGGATTCCCGGGTCGCGCCGAGCTGGTCGGCTGCCAGCAGCTCGACGATCGGCCCGAGGTCGTCGGCGGTCGCCCGGCGCAGCAGGTACTTCCCGGACCCGGTGGACAGCGCAGCCGGCACGCTCACGAAACCTCCACTGTGGACTCTAGTTCGAGATCTGCCTTGACGACCTTAGCGTCGCACATGAACAAGAAGACCCGGAGCGCGAGCCGGCTGGCCTTTGGCATGATCGTCGAGGACTCCGGAGGAGGGAAGGGTATGCCCGAAGTCGCGACCGATCGGCGGCCGGTGGCGGCGCGGCTGGCGGTGGCCACGCTGTTCCTGCTCAACGGCGCGAGCTTCGCCAGCGTCGTGCCCCGCTACCCGGAGCTCAAGGACGCCCTGTCGCTGTCCAACGCCGCGCTGGGCACCACGATCGCCGCGCTGGCCCTGGGTTCGCTGGTCGCGGGACTGCTTGCCGGGCCGATCCTGGCCCGATGGCGCTCGGCGAGCGTCGCGGTCGGCTGTTCGGTGCTGCTGGCCGCCGATCTCGTGCTGATCGGGTTGGCGGCGCAGTGGTGGCAGCTGGCTGCGGCCCTGTTCTTCGCGGGCGCGATGGACGCGGTTGTGGACGTGGCGATGAACGCGCACGGGCTTCGGGTGCAGCGGCGCTACAGGCGATCGATCGTGAACTCCTTCCACGGCATGTGGAGCGTCGGCGCGATCATCGGCGGCCTGGCAGGCTCGTTGGCAGCGGGAGCGGCCCTACCGCTACCGGTGCATCTCGGCGGCGCCGCCGTCGTGCTGTCCGCCGTCGCGATCACCACCACGCGGTTCCTGCTGCCCGGACATGACGACGCCGAACGGGAAAGGAGACCGCGAGCCCGGCCGCGCTTCACACTGCTGCTCGCCCTGCTGGCGCTGGGCCTGTTGTGCGCTGCGGCGGCGCTGGTCGAGGACACGGCGGCTTCGTGGGGCGCGGTGTACATGCGCGATTCGCTGGGCGCGGCCCCGGTGTTGGCGGGGCTGGCGTTCGTCGCGTTGCAGGCCGCGCAGACGGTAGGCCGGCTCTCCGGCGACCGGTTGGTGGACCGCTTTGGCAACCGGGCGGTGGCCCGCATCGGCGGGATCATGGTGCTCGTGGGCGTCGGTGCGGCGCTCGTCTGGCCGTCCATCCCCATGACGCTGGTCGGATTCGCGGTGGCGGGCTGGGGGGTCGCCACGATAATCCCGGCCGGGTTCCACGCCGCGGACGAACTCCCCGGCCTGTCCTCCGGTGCCGGGATCGTGGTCGTCAGCTGGGTCTACCGGCTCGGGGTGCTGGCCGTGCCGCCCGTCGTCGGGCTGCTCGCCGATGCGGTCAGCCTGCGCGTGGGGCTGGTGATCATTCCGGTCGCAGGCGGGCTGATCGTGCTGCTGGCCTCGCGCCTGCCCCGCTGACCCGTCAGGGCAGCTTTCCGCCCGCCCTCGACCGGTGAGGGCCTCCGCCGGTCAGCCGAGCAGCTTGGCGAAGAACCAGCCGACCCGGCTGACCTTGCGGATCCGCGGGTTGTCGGCCACGCCGTGGATCTCCCACTGCTGCCCGCACTCGTCGCAGCGCCACAAGCCGATCCGGCTGGTGTCGGGTTCGCAGGGGTGGCCTCGGCGCCCTCGTCTCATGCACCGATGACACCACACGCGGTGCCCGCAGTGGCCCGAATCGGTTCCGGAAGATCGGGTGAAACCGTGACTTTCGGCCTTACCGCGCGTGCACGGCAGCCCCGTACCGTCATCGACGGTGTTGCACGTCGGGGAGAGGGGCACCAGGTGACGCTGCGGGAGTTAGTCGAGCAGATGGAACGGCGCTGGGAAGAGCTGATGACTCTGCGCGCGAGCCCGGACATGTACGGCAGCGAGAGCCTGGACGGCCAGCTCTCCGAGCTGGAGCTGTGGCTGCTGCGGATGCACCGCCTGACCGCGGGGACCTCCGCCGCATGACAGGACTCCCGGCGGTGCGCGGGGTCCGGATCAGCTGAGTCCATTGAGGACAGATCGGTTGCCGGGTCAGGTGGCCTGGCCGCGGTTCTTGCCGAGCTGGCAGGTGCAGGGGTCCTGGCAGGCGTGGTTGACACCCGGCAGCGGATAGGTGTCGACCTTCCGCCCGCGGTCGATCGTCAGCCACGCAAGTACACCGCCGGCCGCGCACATGGCCGCAGAGATCAGCATGGCCTGGCCGAAGCCGGGGCCGAGCGGGGCACCCGTTCCGGTGTGCGACAACCCGGCGATCACCGGGAGCACCGCGACCGCGAGCAGCCCGGCCAGACGGGATATGGCATTGTTCACGCCCGAGGCGACACCGGCGTTGTCCGGGCTGACCGAGGCGAGTACCGCCGAGGTCAGCGGCGCCACCGTGATGGACAGGCCGACGCCGAAGACCAGGACGCCCGGCAACACGCCGCTCAGGTACGTGCTGCCGGGCACCGCCCATGTCATCAGCGCCAGGCCGACCGCGCAGATGAGCGGGCCGATGGTCATCGGCACGCGCGGGCCGGTGCGCTGCGCGAGAGCACCCACGCGGCCGGACATCAGCAGCATGATGATCGTGATCGGCAACGTCGCGATCCCGGCGGCCAGCGCGGGGTAGCCCATCGACTGCTGCAACTGCAGGGACAGCAGGAACAACGCACCGCTCAGTGCCGCGTAGACGGTGAAGGTCGTGAGGTTCGCTCCGGTGAACTGCGCGGAGCGGAACAACGACAGCGGCAGCAGCGGATCCGGGTGGCGCATCTCGATCAGCGGGAAGGCCACCAGTGCGACCACGCCCACCACGGCCGCTCCCGCGGAGACCGCGTCAAGCCCCTTCGTCGGGATCTCGATCAGGGCGTACACGGCGCCGGCCAGGCCGCCGGTCACGGCGATCGCGCCGTAGACGTCCAGGCGACCGGCCGCAGCCGGGTTTCGGCTCTCCGGCACGTGCCGCAGCGCGAGCAGCGCCGCTGCCGCGATGGGGACGTTGATGAAGAACACCCACCGCCAGGACGCCGCGTCCACCAGCCAGCCACCCGCGAACGGACCGATCGCCGACGACATGCCGGTCAACCCGGCCCAGCGGCCGACCGCCTCGCCGCGGTCGTCGTGCCGGATGGCGGAGTTGATCAGCGCGAGGCTGCCGGGCACCAGCAACGCTCCGCCGACGCCTTGCAGCAGGCGTGCGACGATCAATGCCGTGCCGCCGGGTGCCAGGCCGCATCCCAGCGACGCCAGGGTGAACAGCACCAACCCGAGCACGTACACCCGGCGGCGGCCGTAGCGGTCGCCGAGCGCCCCGCCGAGCAGCAACAACGCGCTGAGCGTGAGCAGATAGGCGTCCAGCACCCACTGCAGGACGCTGAGGTCACCGCCGATGTCCCGGCCGATCGCCGGCAACGCGACGTTGACGACCGAACCGTCGAGAAACGCCACACCGGAACCGAGGATCGTGGCGACGAGGATCCAGCGTCCCGGCCGGGAGCGCAGGGCTACAGCGGTGGTCACCGCACGACCATAAGGCGCGTGCCTAGGGCCCGCCCTCGATCACCTGCTACCCGGCGTGAACGCCACCGGCAGGTGCTTGATCCCGTTGATGAAGTTCGATACCAGGTGCTCGACCGGCCCCGTCACCCGCAGATCGCGCATCCGCCACAGCGCCTCGTGGTAGAACGCCCGCAGCTGCAGCCGGGCGAAATGCGCACCCAGGCACACGTGCGGGCCGTTGCCGAAGGCGACGTGGTCGTTGGGCGTGCGCTGGACGTCGAAGCAGTGCGGGTCGGGGAACTGCTGCTCGTCGAAATGCGCCGAGCAGTGGAACACCACGACCTTGTCCCCGGCGGCGATGCGCTGACCGCCCAGCTCGGTGTCGGTGGTCGCGGTGCGGCGGAAGCTGAGCACCGGTGGGTGGAAGCGCAGCGCCTCCTCCACGGCGGAGTCCAGCAGCCCTGGATCGTCGCGCAGCAGCCGCAACTGGTCGGGATTCTCCGCGAAGGCGAGCATCCCGCCCGGCAGCGCGCTGCGCACGGTGTCGTTGCCGGCCACCGAGAGCAGGAAGAAGAACATCTCCAGCTCGGCGTCGGCCAGCCCGCGCCCGTCCAGCTCGGCGGTAGCCAGCGCGGTCATCACGTCATCGGCGGGGTTGCGGCGCTTGAACGCCGCGAGGTCCTGGGCGAAGGCGAACATGTCGGCCAGCATCGTCGGCGAGCGCGGGTTGACCGGCTTGCCGTCCGGGCCGCGGGTCACCTCGGAGTGCTCCGGGTCCTGGTAGCCGATCACCCGGTTGGTCCACTCCAGCAGCATCCGCCGGTCCGACTCCGGCACACCGAGCAGGTCGGCGAGGTTGCGCAGCGGGTAGTCGTCGGTGACCTCCACCGGCAGATCGCACTCGCCGCGCTCGATCACCTCGTCGACCAGCTGGCGGGCCCGCTCGGCGACCTCGTGCCGGAACCGGTCGATCCGCCGCGGTGTGAACGCGCGGCTGACGAGGCGGCGCAACCGCCCGTGCTCCGGCGGGTCGAGGTTGAGCATCATGCTGCGGATGAACGGCAGGTCCCCCGGGTCGGGATCGCGGATCTGCGTGGCGCCCAGCCAGGACGAGTAGACCTCGGCGGACTTCAGCACGGCGACGACGTCGGTGTACCGGGTGACGGCCCAGAACCCGGGCCCGGCCGGCCAGTCGCCGATCTCGTGCTCCTCCTGCCAGCTCACCGGCGCGTGCCGGCGCAGCCAGGCGAAGCCCTCGTGCGGCACGCCGTCGGCGGCTCGGAGGGTTCGATGATCGGGTCCGATCTCGGGAACGGCCCACGGGTCGCTGCGCCTCGTTGGGAGGGGTACGCGCCGCTGCGGGAGTACGCGGCATTGGGCGATGGGCGCACCGTTGCCCTCCTCGCCCGGGACGGCTCGGTGGACTGGCTGACGATGCCGGACCTGGACTCGCCGACGGTCTTCGGCGCAGTGCTCGACGCGCGTCGGGGAGGCTGTTTCGCCCTGCAACCGGAGCTGCCCTATCAGGTGAGCCGCCGGTACCTCCCGAGCACGAACGTCGTGGAGACGACGTTTACCACGGCCGCGGGCGCGGTCCGGGTGACCGACGCTCTGACACTGCCCGGAGCGGCGTTGACGCCCACCCGGGAACTGGTCCGCAAGGTCGAAGGACTGTCCGGGGCAGTACCCATGCGCTGGAGCGTGCAGCCCCGTTTCGGCTACGGCGCCGCAAGCCCATGTATCAGCCGGCGAGCAGGCTTGCCGGTGGCGTCGGCCGGTACAGACGCGGTGGCCGTGTGCACCTGGGGTGCGGGCGAGCCGGTGTGCGCCGGTGACGAGATCGAAGGCGCCTTCGAGATCCGGCTGGGTTCGCGGGCGGATCTCGCGCTGAGCTTCGCGCACGAGGAGCCGCTGGTGGTGCCCGCACGAGCGGAGTGCGCGGCGCGGCTGGAGGAGACCGGCCACCGTTGGCGGGCCTGGCTGCGGGATCGCGCCTGCGCCGGGCGATGGCAGGAAGCCGTGACGCGCAGTGCGTTGGCGCTGAAACTGCTGGTGTTCGCCCCGTCGGGCGCGGTGGCCGCTGCTGCGACCTCGTCGCTTCCAGAGGAGATCGGCGGCGAACGCAACTGGGATTACCGGTTCTCCTGGCTGCGGGATTCCGTCTTCACACTGGACGCCCTTCTCACACTCGGGTGCCCCAGCGAGGCGCAGGCCTACTTCTGGTGGCTGATGCATGCCACCCAGTTCAACGAGCCGCGCCTGCGCCCGCTGTACCGGCTCGACGGAGGGGTCGGCGCACCCGAGCGGGTGCTCGCATTGGAGGGGTACCGCGGGTCGGCGCCGGTGCGGGTGGGCAATGCGGCAGCCGAGCAGCTGCAGCTGGACACTTACGGCGAACTGTTGCAGACGGCCTGGCTGTATGCGACGGCCAGCGGTCAGCTCGATCCCGACATCGCTCGACGGTTGGCAAGGGTGGCCGATTTCGTGTGCGCGAGCTGGCGGCAACCGGACGAGGGGATCTGGGAAGTCCGCAGTCCGCCCCAACATTTCACCCAGTCGAAGATGATGTGCTGGATCGCTCTCGACCGCGCGCTGCGCTTGGCCGAACGCGGGCTGCTCTCCCGCCGGCACGCACCCGCGTGGCGACGTGAGCAGGCCGTGATCGAAGATTTCATCGAAACGCGCTGTCTGAGCGAGAACCTGAACAGCTACGTGCGCAGCGCCGACGCCGAGGAGGTGGACGTCAGCGTCTTGCTCGGCCTGCTGCGCGGCTATGCGAGTCCGCAGCATCCTCGGATGCATGGCACGATCGAGGCCATCCGCCGCGACCTGGCGCACGGACCGTTCGTGTACCGCTACGGCGGTGACGATGGTCTGCAGGGGACTGAGGGGGCGTTTGTGGCCTGCTCGTTCTGGTTGGCTGAGGCCCTGGCTCGCTGCGGCCACCTCGGGGAGGCCGCGGAGCTGATGGACCAACTGGTCGGACTGGCCAACGACGTGGGCCTCTACAGCGAGGAAATCGACCCGAACACGGGGGAGTTCCTCGGAAACATGCCGCAGGGCCTGACCCATCTGGCGTTGATCAGCGCGGCCTGTGCGATCACCGAGCAGGCGATGACGCGGTGACGATCTGGGGAGCGCTCGCTGGCGGGTTCATCGGCACCTTGGTGCTGACCACGGCATTGCGCGCGGCGAATGAGCTCAAACTGACCCGCATCGACATCCCTTTCCTGCTCGGCACCTGCGTAACGGTCAACCGCTCCCGAGCGAAAGCCCTTGGCTACCTGGCGCACTTCGTGTTCGGGGAGCTGTTCGCCTTGGGCTACTACGGGCTGTTCGTCGCCCTGGGAACCAGCAGTTGGTGGTTGGGGGCGCTGTTCGGTCTGGTCCACGGCATGTTCGCCGGCACCGCACTGGTGAACCTCCTGCTGCCGGTGGTGCACCCGCGGATGGGAACCAACCTGACCAGCGCTCCCCAGAGCGCGCTGCTCGAACCGCCAGGTTTCCTCTTGCTCAACTACGGAGTGGTGACACCGATCGTCAGTCTTCTGGGACATGTCCTCTACGGCGCCCTTGTCGGTGGATTCATCTCCTACACCAGCTGACCGGGCGATGCGGACAAGGCCGCGGCACTGGTGCACCCGTCGTTGAAGCGCTGGTACAGGGCTGTTAGCGGCGAGTGGGCACCTGCGTGATGAGGTGGAGAGCGTCGGCGAGGCGTTCGCGGTGTTCGCTGAAGGTTGCCGGGGAAATTCCCTCGGTGGCAATGGAAACGAGGTGGTCGGTCGCCGCGCGCAGCGCCGCGCTCGTGGCGGCGGCCTGCATGCGGACTTCGAGCGAGTCGGAGGGCATGCCCATGCGCTCGGCGAGCACGTCGGCGAAGGCGGACTCGTCGCGCTCCCGCAGCACGAGGTAGGCGGCGCGCAGCGCGGGCTCGTCGTGCGTCATGCGGACCACGGCGAGCACCGCCGCGACGTCGGAGTCGGAGGAGTCGAGCACGGGCGTGTAGGCCGCGCGCAGGTGCTCGGCCAGCTCCAGTTCGGGCGGCCAGGTGCGCAGGACCTCCTGGAAAGCGTCGATCGTCTTCGTCAGCAGCGGTTCGACGCAGCTTTCCTTGCTGCGGAAGTAGCGCCACAGCGTGCGCTCGGACACCCCGGCGGCCCTTGCGATCTGCTCGCCTGATGTCGCGGCCACGCCCTGCTCGCGGAACAGCCGCACTGCGTGGCGGGAGATGTCGAGCCGTTGCTGTTGGCGTTGCTGGTCGCTCACCGGTGGACGCCCGCGGCGGATCCTGCGGTCGTGTCGCTCAACCACGGGCACCTCCACCAGCAGATCGAGGGTTGCGCGTTGGCACACCCTAACCGACTCAACATTATTGGCAGTGACTGTCATTAATCGGTAGGGTTAGGAGCGGTTCACGGTGCTGTGAGACACCACAGGAGGAAGCCATGAGCGTTGCCGCCGAGCGCCTGCAGTTGCCCTTCGAGAGGCCGAACGTGCTTGATCTCGCACCGCTGTACGAGGTGCTGCGCCGAGAAGCGCCGGTCATGCCGGTCACCACCCCGGCCGGTGACCCCGCCTGGCTGGTCACGCGCTTCGACGAGGTCCGCGAGCTGCTCAGCGACAAGCGACTGGGGCGGTCGCACCCCGAGCCGGAGCGGGCATCGCGCATCACGACCGCCGCGGTGCAGGACGGCCCCACGGGCAACTACGAGACCGAAGAAGCCGACCACGCGCGGATGCGCCGACTGCTGACCCCGGCGTTCTCGGCCAAGCGGATGCGGATGCTTTCCGGTCACGTGCAAGACCTGGTCGACGACTACATCGACCAGCTGGTCGCCGAGCACGACGCCGCGCCCGACGGGATCGTCGACCTGCACGCCGGGCTGGCCTTCCCGCTGCCGGTCGCGGTCATCTGCCAGCTGCTGGGAGTGCCCGAGAGCGATCGCGAGCACTTCCGGTCGCTATCCGATCGCATGGCCAGCTACGCCAGCGGGGACGACGCCCACCAGGCGCGGGCCGAGTTCGGCAAGTACATGGCAGGGTTGGCGGAGGGCAAACGCGCCGAGCCGGGCGAGGACATCATCTCCGACATCGTGCGCGCCCAGAGCGCCGACGAAGAGTTCGACTACGACGCGATGGTCCGCCTGTGCGTCGGACTGCTCTTCGCCGGGCACGAGACCACGGTCAACCGCATCGGACTGGGCACCCTGTTACTGCTCACCCGCACCGATCAGTGGCAGTCGTTGACCGCCGATCCCACCGGCCGGGTCAACGCCACCATCGAGGAGATCATGCGCCTAGGAGCACCGGGCGACCTCGGCCTGCTGCGCTACGCCCACACCGACCTCGACGTCGCAGGCACCACCATCCACCGCTGCGATGCCGTCATCCTGTCCATCAACGCCGCCAACCGGGACCAGGCCGCCTACTCGAACGCCGAGACCTTCGACCCCGACCGCGAGGAACGCGCCCACCTCGGGTTCGGGCACGGCTCGCACTTCTGCATCGGCGCCAGCCTTGCCCGCACCGAACTCCGGATCGTCTTCGCCACCCTCGCCCAGCGCCTCCCCGGCCTACGCCTGGCCAAGGACATCGACGAACTGGAGGTGCGCACCACCATCACCGGCGGCGTCACTGAACTGCCCGTGACCTGGTAGCCGCACTGCCATCGAGGAGGCGGACGGATGAAGGTCGGCTGATCAACCGGGTCCGCTGCCGGGGCCGCAGGGACCGTTCACGAAACGTGTGAAAGCGTGTCGTGAACCGGCGCCTTGCGGTGTCGGCGTTGGCCCGCGTTGTTCGGTGCGGGTCTTCCCGTGGCGATATCCGCTGCCCGCGTGGTGCGGGTCTTGTGTGGGTTTCCATCGGGCTCGTTTTCCGTCGCCCCGCAACTCGGGGAGGACGTCGTGGCCTCAACCAGGTTGGCGAGGTTGTGGGCGGCGTTGAGGTCGCGATCCATGCTGATCCCGCAGGACGGGCAGGTGAAGATACGGTCGGACAGGCGCAGCTTGGTTCTCACCGCACCACAGTCCGGACACG
Source organism: Saccharopolyspora pogona (assembly GCF_014697215.1). Classification (GTDB taxonomy): domain Bacteria; phylum Actinomycetota; class Actinomycetes; order Mycobacteriales; family Pseudonocardiaceae; genus Saccharopolyspora; species Saccharopolyspora hattusasensis. The sequence continues at coordinate 1,911,599 of NZ_CP031142.1, read as the reverse complement.
TTTTGGAGCTGGGATGCCACCGGTCCGCGATGTGCACGCGCAGCCCGGCCCAGGAGGCTTTGTACTCGACCTGGCGTCGGAGTTCGGCCATGCCGGCACCTGCGACCTGCCGTGCCAGGCGGCGGTTGCGGGTCATGCCCGCAACGTTGAGGTCTTCCAGCACGATCGCACCGAAGGTCCGCACCAGCCAGGTGGTGAGCTTGTGCAGCCCATCGCGGCGTGCATTGGCGACTGTGGTGTGCAGCTTGGTGATGCGGGCCTGGGTTGTGCGCCACCGGTTCGAGGGCTTCTGTTCGCTACGGTGGTCTGGGCCAGTGCGCCGGGAGGCTTGCCGCTGCAACCTCCGCAACTCACGCAGGGCTGCTTCGAGGTGTTCCGGGTTGTCGATCACTTCGCCGGTCGAGAGCACGGCCGGGGACTTGATCCCGAGATCCACACCCACCGTCACACCGGGCTGGGCGGGGGCGGGATCGTTGCGGGTGATCTCCACCGAGAACGACACACACCACCGTCCCGCCCGATACGACACCGTCGCCGAGCGGATCCGCGCGGCGCCTGTGTCGACGCGCCGCGCGAGTTTCCGGGTGGACTCTTGGGTGCGTACCACCCCGATGCGGGGCAGCTTCACATGGCGCCGGTCGTGGTCGGCGAGACCGAAGCTGCCGGTGGTGAACCGGCACGACAACCCGCTGCGCTTGGTCTTGAACCTCGGGAACCCGAGCTTGCGGCCCTTGCGGTTGCCCTTCTTCGAGTCGTCCCAGTTCTTCAGCGCCGTCGCGAGGTTCGACAGCCCGGACGAGTAAGCCTCTTTCGAATTCTCCTTCCACCACGGCGCAACCGTGTCCTTGGCCTGGTTCCAGTCTTTGCGCAGGCCGTAGGCCGACCAGCCCACCGGCGGCGTCAACTCGTCACCGTCCAGGCCGTACGAGGCTTCAGCTTTCCGCTGATCACGGTTGGCCTTGACCTTGCCCAGCCCCCAGTTGAACGCGAACCGCTGCGCACCACAATGCGACCGCAACCCGGCATCTTGCACAGGGTTCGGGTCCAACGCGAACCGGTATGCCTGCAACACCACGCTCATCACCGGGCACAGTATCGGCGGGCACCGACAATCCCCGCGGTCTACCGAACCAGCGCATTCCCCAACGCTTTGACACATTCCACCGAACAGTTCACAACCCCTGCTCACCGAAGCCGCCGGGCAAGCCCGCGTCACAGGGATACCGCGAAGCGAAACGTCAGGTCGCGAAAGCGTACGCGAAGGTCGTCCGCCGGCGTCAGGACACGGCCCGTGAATGGGCCTTGCGTGTGGTGACCGATCACGATGCGATCGCGGTGGAGGACGTCCGCCCGAGGTTTCTCGCGAAGACCACGATGGCCAGGAAAGCGGCTGATGCTGGGATCTCGGCCACGAAGAACGAGCTGATCATGATGGGGCGCAAGTACGGCCGCCTGGTGGTGCTTGTCGATCCGAAGCAGACGACGATGGACTGCGCAGCATGAGGGGCGAGAACCAAGCACGCGCTGCCGCGCTCGGAACGGACCTATACCTGTACCGCGTGCGGACACGTCTGTCCGAGAGATAAGAACTCCGCGCGTGTGATGCTGGTCCGGGCCGGGCTGTACCCGGCTGGTGTTGAGGGCGGAAGACCTCCCGAGGCGCTGCCTCGGGAGGCTGCCTGAGCCAGGAATCCCTACCGGAATACCCGGAGGCCGGGCACTCGTTCCTCAACGACGTCGAGAACGGGCCGGCGGCGCTGCGCCCGCTGCTGCGGATCACAGGAGCCGGCCCGCACCCGGAATCCGCCGCCGATGCCTGGCGGCGGATCGAGGACTTCTTCGCCGAACACCTGAAGTCGTGAGACCGGTCAGCGGACGGCGATGGCGATCAGCTGGGTCTGCTGGTTGGGCGAGAAGTTGTTGTCACTGACCACCAGGAGCACCCGTTCCCCGGTGGGCAGGAGCGGTCCCCAGCTGATGCCCTCGACGTTGTCGGTGTAGGGCACGCCGATCTCGTCCAGGTCGACCAGCAGCCTCTTCTGCACGGCGCGGAAACCTCCGCCGGCCAGCGAATACCGGTCCATGACGTCGTCGGCCCCGACGGTGCTGAACTCGAAGATGCGGCCCTTCGTGCCGATCCCGCTGGCGTAGCCGCGCTCCAGGGCGAGGAAGCGGCCCGGCTGCTCGTCGGCGAGCAACGACGAGATCCCGTTGGCGTTCCAGTCGTTCGGCGGCTGGGGCTGGGCGAACAACGGCTCCACCGGGTAGGCGTACTGGGCGATCGGCAGGCCCGCCCGGTCGTGCACCGTGATGCGGCTGAAGGCGCCGTGGTCGGCGTTGGCCGACGGCCCGTCCTGCTCCAGCGGGCCCTCGAGAGCGGAGACGACCTGCATGCCGTCGGCGGTGTAGGTCAGGCCCTCGAAGGTTTCGTTGACGCGCGGGCCCGTTTCGCCCATCGTCATCTTCTCGTTCGGCGCGGTCGGCAGGTCCCGCACGTACCGGCCGTCGCGGTGCGAAATCCGCAGCGCCGGGTCGAGCAGCACGGTCTCCCGCTCGGAGCCGTCGGCGGGAACGTTGCGCTGCCCTTCGTTGGTCCAGGCGACGTCACCGGTGAGCGGATCGACCCGCAGTTCCTCCGGGTCCACGGTGCCCAGCACGTTCCGCAATGCGCGCGGCACCTCGTGCTGCGCCTCGCGCCAGGTGTCGATCGTCGGATAGGTGGTGCCGTCCGGGCGGCGGAACAACGACGCCCCGGTGAACGTCACGTCCTCGACGCCGCGCTCGGTCACCGAGACGTCGGCCCGGTAGTAGCGGGCCGGTGCGTAGTCGGACCAGTCGTCGCTGACGAAGACGAAGTCGCCGCTGCGGCGGTCGTAGTCCACCGAGGACAGACCGCCGACCGGGGTGCCGTCCACTCGCAGGTCGTGCGGCACCACGTAGGTTCCCAGCAGTCGGGACGAGGCGGATTCCTGCGCCGCGGCCGGGAACGCGGCCGGGGCGAGGAACAGCAGGGCGGCAGCGGCGAGCACTGCCGATCGGGTTCGGATTTGCATGATCAACAGCCAACCGGTACCCGGTCGGCCGCGCCAGCTCGATCACTCTTCCGAGGAGGCGGCCGCGTGGCCCGAGATCAACCGGTCCTCCAGTAGCCATGCCTGCGAAGCTGGCCTGTCTGATTCGGTGGTACTAGACGTCAAGTTGTCCGGTGTATTTCTGGGAGCCGCACGTCCTCACCTGGAATCTTCTGCGGTGGCATTCGGCGGGTCGATCACGTCCCGTCGGGTTCTGCCTGGTGAGCAGGACGTCGCAACCGGATCGCAGAAAGCGAGCGCCGGACTCGCGGCCTACGTCTACAGCCCGTTGATGGTCGCGCTCATCCCTCTCCCGGGGTGCGGCTGGCAGGCTCGGCCGCCGGCGCCACCAACGCGTTCTGGCAGCTGGGAAGCACGAGCGTGCCGGTAGTCCTTGGCGTCGTCTTCCAGGCGACCGGCTCGTCCTTCCTCGCCTTCGCGACGCTGGCCGCCGGTCCGCTGCTCGGCATGCTGCTGATGCTCGGCGTGCGGGAGCACGGCGCTCGCCCAGCGGCCGACGACAACACCGAAGACACAGCCAAAGCCGTTTCCTGACGAGGAAAGTGGAGCGAAAGTCGCGGCAAACGGCGCTGAGCACGTTGCTGGTGTTCCCGGTGTTGTCGTGGCTGCTGGCTCCCTGCACGAGCCGATCGCCCTGGAAGCCGCCGTGGCGGTTCGCTGACGGCTCAGACCGGTGGTAGCTGCTGCTCGACGTCGAGGAGGGCCGCGAAGGGGTCCCCGACCGTTGCGATCCGGTCCAGGACGGTGCGGATCGTCCACTGGTCGGGGGCCAGGTCCGGGTCGTCGAGCTCGTCCCACTCCAGCGGCACGGACACCGGGGCGCCCGGCCGGGGGCGGGCGCTGTAGGGGGCGACCAGGGTCTTGTTGATGACGTTCTGGGTGTAGTCCAGCCGCGCCAGGCCGCGGCGGTCGGTCTTCGTCCACGCCCAGCTGACCAGCTCGGGGACGGTGCCGCCGACGGCCTTGGACACCTTCTCGACCCAAGCCCGGGTTTCCGCGTAGGTGTAGCGCGGTTCGACCGGCACCCAGATCTGGATGCCGCGCTGCCCGGTCACCTTCGGGCGAGCCTCGACGCCGAGGTGCTCCATCGCGGTCCGGTGCAGGCGAGCGAGGACGAGCACTTCCTCGAACGTCGTCCTGCTCCCCGGGTCGATGTCGAACAGCGCCCAGGTCGGGTGGTGGACGTCGGATGCGCGCGAGGTCCACGCGTGCAGTTCCAGCGCCGCGTAGTTGGCCAGCCAGGCGAGGGCGGGGACGCTGTCCGGGATGAGGTACCACTGGGTGTCGTCCGGGCCGGCGTCCTCGTAGCGCCAGCGGCGGAGCCAGTCGGGGGCGTGGCTCGGGACTTCCTTGTGCCAGAAACCGGGTTCGTCCACCCCGTTCGGGAAGCGGTGCGAGTTCAGCGGTCGGTCGGCGAGGTAGGGCAGCATCACCGGGGCGATCAGCGCGTGGTAGTGGATCAGGTCGCGCTTGGTCACCGGCGCCTCGCCGTCGCGGGCCGGGAACAGCACCTTGTCGAGGTTGGTCAGCGTGAGGTTCCGCCCGGCCAGCCGCCATCGGCCCTTGCTGCCAAGCTCGTCGAGCGCCGCCAGCTCCTCGCCGGTGGGCGGATCCCAGTGCGCCTTCGCGCGGGACTTGTTGGCACCCAAGGGAATTTCGGCTTCCGACGGCGGTAGATCGCTGCGCCACATCGCTTCCGGCGCGGCGGCGACCTCCTCGTTGGTGCGGCCGCTCTTCACCGACCGCGGATGATCCTCCGGATCCCAGCCCGGCACGGCGTGCTCGTCCTTCTTGTGCAGCAGCAGCCACTGCTTCTCGCCGCGCCGCACCAGCACGAACCGGCCCACCAGCTTGTCGCCGTGCAGGTCGAAGTGCAGCGTCCCGGCCTCGATCGCGGCGGCCGGATCGTCCTCCACAGCTTCCCAGGTGCCGCGGTCCCACACGATGACGTCGCCGCCGCCGTACTCGCCGGCCGGGATGGTGCCCTCGAAATCGGCGTACTCCAGGGGGTGGTCCTCGACCTGCACGGCCATGCGCCGCACCGTCGGGTCCAGCGTCGGCCCCTTGGGCACAGCCCAGCTCAGGAGGACGCCGTCCAACTCCAGCCGCAGGTCGTAGTGCCGGCGGCGGGCCCGGTGCCGCTGCACGACGAAGCGGTCGCCGGTCGCGCGCACCTCGCCGTCGCCGCTGGGTTCGGCGGTGCGGGTGAAGTCGCGCATCTCCCGGTACTTCGCCAGCCGCTCGTCGTTCACGTCTCCCAAATACCCGATATCAGGCGCGAGCAAAAATCGGGGACGTCATTCCAGCACCAGCAGCTGGCGTTCGGCGGCGATCTCGGCACCGGCCGCGCGCACCTCGGCGAGCTCCGGCGCGTCGGGGTGGGCCAGCGGATTGGTGTTGTTGAGGTGGGTGAACAGGAACCGCGTCCTCGGGTGGCGGGCGATCTCCGGCAGGGCCGCCCGGATCGGCAGGTGCCCCATGCTGCTCGCGGGGCGGTCACTGCCGGAGGCATGCGTCAGCTCGTCCTCGGTGAAGAAGGTGCCGTCCAGGAGCACGACGTCGGCGCCGGCGATGACCTGCTCGAACGCGTCGCTCCAGGCGGGCAGGCACGGCGCGTACACCAGGCTTCGGCCGGAGCCGGTGAACCGGTAGGCCACGACCCAATCGGTTCCGCGCAGATCGCCCGCGTAGCGGGGGCGCTTGTCGCCGACGACGGCGATCTCGGCGGCGAGCCCGCCCGCCAGCACTTGGCGATCGGAGACGATCTCCGGCTGCACGGTGGTGTAGCTGCCGACGACCTCGGTGATCGGGAACGCCTGCCGAAGCGCCTGGTGGACGGCGGCGGTCGCGTAGATCGGCAGCCGGGCGGCTTCCCGCAGGGTGAGCAGGCCGAGGGTGTGGTCCAGTTCGGCGCTGGTGAGCAGCACGCCTTCGACGGGGGTGCGCCGGGTGCCCGGCGGTGGACGGAGTTCGGGGGTGGCCAGCAGCTGAGTTCGCAGGTCCGGCGATGCGTTCACCAGGTACCAGGAGTTTCCGTCGCCGCGGATCGCCAGGCAGTCCTGGCTGAGCTGCACGCCGAGTTCCGCGGCCCGGCAGCAGCTCTGACAGCCGCAGTTCCACTGCGGAAGGCCGCCGCCTGCTGCGGTGCCGAGGACGCGTACCCGCATCAGATCCGCCTCGGAACTGCGGGCTGCGGTTGGAACTCGGTCCGGATCAGGTCGTGGTGTTCGGACAACGAGCAGGCCGGATCGGTGACGGCCGCGTCGCCCACGAGCTGGTAGGCCTGGCATCGGCAGCCGCCGAAGTCGACGTCCTTCAACGCGCAGCTGCGGCAGGGATCAGGCATCCACTCGGTGCCCCGGAAGCGGTTGAACGCCGCCGAATCGAACCAGACCGCCTCCAGCGTCGAGTCGCGCACCGAGGGAGCATCCAGGCCGGGCAGCTGCCCGGCGGCCAGGCAGGGGAGCACGTCGCCGTTCGGGGCCACCGTCAGTTGCCGGTTGCCCC